>JANMDX010000336.1:0-4460 GCA_031376505.1 Acidobacteriota bacterium | reverse complement strand
GCTGGCGCATCATCTGTATCAGGCCGGCGCCGCTGCTGACACTGGTCGCACGGCCCGCTTCCTGCTTCTGGCCGGCCGGCGTGCCTTGGCCGCGGGCGCCTTCGAAGAGACGCTGGCGACGTTCGACCAGATGCTGGGCCTTGAGCTGCCTGAGGACGACGCGCTGCTCGGCGAAGCGAGCGAGCATCGCGGCGAGGCGCTCGCGGGCCTGAAGCGCTACGACGACGCGGTGGCGGCCTTTGAGCGCGCACTGACGATTTACAGCGCCGTCAAGGACGATGCGGGCATCGAGCGAGCTGCGATGGGTGCCTCGGACTGCTACCTGTGGCGCGGTATCGCGGCCGAGGGTCTGGCGCCCCTTGCACGAGGGCTTGGCGCCCTCACGAGTGACGCGGCGCGAGAACGGGCGCTCTTGTTGGCCCAGTCCGCGCGTTGCAGCGTCGTTGCTGCGGTACACGTCGACGAGGGCTGGCGGTCCATCGACGAGGCATGGTCCCTCGCGGAGCACGTTGGCGCCCCCGGCGTCACCGCCCGGGTGCTGACGGCACTGGCCTACTGCCAGCGAGTCTGCGGCGAATACCCAGCCTCGTCCACGACCAGCCGCAGGGCCCTTCGGGCGGTCAGCGCTGGTTCCGCCTGGGTGCTGGCCGATCTACTGAGCGGCCTTGTGTCGACCGAGGTCTTTCTCGGTCGTTTCGCTGCCTGCGACGAACTGCTGCCAGAACTCGAGGCTGTGGCGAGGCGTGCCGGCCACCACGGCGCGTTCTGGGCCCATGAACGGGTCCAGAGCGCCATGGAGTTTGCGCGTACGGGCAATATCAGGAGGCTCCTGGAGCACTCACAGGCATTGCTCAGTGGTCCGATTTTTCGCTACTGGAACAGGTCGGTCGTGGCCGCTGCATACCTCTATCTCGGCGCAGTGGACGACGCCCTCGAGCACGTGTCGATGGCCGCCAAAGAGCAGCCGAGGGACCACTTCCTGAAGGGGATGATCGAGGGGAACCACTTTGTCGCAACGGCGCTGGCGGGACGGGCCGATGCAGAAGGATTGATCCCCGCGCTGCTCCCCTGGCTGCCAGTGGCCGGCCGTCGAAACGTGGAGGGCGCGTATGTTGCCCTCGAGGCGTTGGCCACAGGTCTCGCGGTGATCGGTGATCGCGAAGGACTGGCTCGGCTGTATCCACTCACGCTGGCCGGCGTTCAGACGAATCGCGTGCTCCAAACTTCCGTCATCGGACCCAGCACTTCGCAGCTCGCGGCCGCGCTGGCCGCCGATGCCGCCGGATTGCACGACCAGGCCCGCGAGCATTTCGAAACCGCACTCCGGCAGGCCCGCGAGACACCAGTCCGCATCCTTCAGCCGGCCGTGTTGTACTGGCACGGACGCGCGCTCTCGGCCGGTGCTGATCCCGCCGATCGTGCCCGCGGCCGCGGAATGGTCGAAGCCGCGCTCACCGACTTCCGCACGCTCGAGATGGTGCTGCACGCCAACCTCGCCGAGCAGTTCCTGCGCGCGGGCCAGTAGCGTCACCTTCGGCGGCCTGTCCTCGAGGCCATCGGATTGAACACGGGCGTGCTGAGGCTACCAGACCACCTCGACGCCGTACTTCCGGAACTCGCGGTCGCGCGTCACAATCGGCAGCCGTTCACTGAGCGCCTGTGCCACCAGCAACCGGTCGAACGGGTCCTGGTGGTGGAACGGAAGTCGTTCCACCGCGACCACGTGTGAGAGATCCACCGACAGCAGCCGGAGGTTGGTCGAGAGCTTCTTCGCCAGATACGTGTCGAGCGGCTCGGGAAGCGTGAGGCGGCCCAGGCTCGACTTGATCGCCAGCTCCCACACGCTGGCAAGGCTCAGCAGCGGCTGGGCCTTCGGCGCCGCGAGCGCTCGACGCGCCGTCGGGCTCAAGCGGCGGTCTCCGGCGACGAACCAGAGGAACGCGTGCGTGTCGAGCAGCAGCTTCATCGCCGGTACGGCTCGAAACCCGGAATCGACGCGTCGAAGTCGTCCGACATCGTGACTGACCCCCGGTCACAGCCGAACGTCAGGCGCTCGCGTCCTTCGTCGGCGATGGGGCGCAGCTCGGCGATGGGGCGGCCGCGGCGCGTGATCCGGAAGACGCGTCCCTTGCGCACTTGCTCCAGCAGTTCCGACAGTCGTGTCTTGGCCTCGAACGCGCCGACGGACTCGGGTTTCATAGAACTAGTCTATTCAACTGGTTGTTCCGAGGCAATCGGGCGCTGGCCAAGCCACCCGGCGAGCCCCCAGGGAGCTGGCGGGGCGGCCGGGTCCGCCGCGAGTGGGGTCACGGCGCGCTGCCTGGCAACCTGCCGACCACGATGTCCGACACGCATCAAGTCCAGGCCGAAGGCGTGCGCCCCCGTTCCTGTTGGAAGTCGACAGATTCGTCGGACCAATCAGCCATCCGCGTTCAGCCGAGCTAGAATGACCGAAGAGGCACACCTATGCCCGCGACCGCTCCAGTCGTTCACAGCGACCCCGACATTCTTGGCGGGACTCCGGTCTTCGTCGGGACCCGTGTGCCGTTCCGGAACCTCATCGACTACCTCGAGCGCAATCACAGCCTGGACGAGTTCCTCGACTCCTTCCCGTCTGTCTCGCGGGAGCAGGCCGTCGCCGCCCTCGAAGCGGCTCACGAGGCTGTGAGCGCTGGTGCGCGTTCTCGTCGATGAGCAGCTGCCGCGGCAGCTTGCGCGGCACCTGGTCGGACATGAGGTCCGAACCGTTCAACAGCAGGCGTGGGCTGGCCTGAAGAACGGCGTTCTGCTCACCACAGCGGAAGCTGCCGGTTTCCAGGTCTTCGTCACCGGGGACCGGAACCTCGAACATCAGCAGAATCTTGCGAGCCGCCAACTCGGCGTGGTTGTTCTGGTCGCCATGAGCAATGCGCTCGAAGACCTGCTGCCGCTCGTGCCCGAAGCGCTGACGGCCATCTCGCGTGTTCGGCCGGGCCAAGTGCTGCGCGTGGCGCCGGCACAACACTAGATCGAGCGTAGACTCTGGGTCTCCCATGCCTCCCGATCTGCTCGCCGGCCGCTATCGCATCCTGTCGCACCTCGGCGCCGGCGGCATGGGCGAGGTGTTCCTCGCCGAAGACACCCGGCTCGAACGCCGGGTGGCCGTGAAGATGCTGCCGGCCTCCGTCGAGGGCGATGCCGTGGCCCGCGAGCGGCTGCGCCGCGAGGCGCTGGCCGCCGCGGCGCTCGACCATCCCTACATCTGCAAGGTCTACGAGATCGGCGACGCCGACGGCCGCGTGTTCATCGTGATGGAGTATGTGGAGGGCGACACGCTGCACGTCACCGCTCGACGCGCGCTGCTGCCGGTGCGCCAGGTGGTCGACATCGCGCACGAGCTGGCCCAGGCCCTCCACGCCGCGCATCGGCGCGGCCTCGTCCATCGCGATCTGAAGCCCGCCAACGTGATGCTGACGCCGCAGGGCCACGTGAAGGTGATGGACTTCGGCTTGGCCAAACAGGTGGTCGCGCGTTCCAGCGCGTCCGGCGCGGGCGCGGCCAGCAACCCAGGCACCCAGACCCACGACGGCGTGGCGTCGACCGATGCGCGCGTGGCGCTCACCGACGCCGGCACGCGGCTCGGCACACCGGCCTACATGTCGCCGGAGCAGATCCTGGGGGCGGCGCTCGACCCGCGTTCGGATCTCTTTTCGCTCGGCGTCATCCTGCACGAGCTCGCCACCGGCCGGCATCCGTTTCTGCGCGACGACCCGAGCGACACGATGGCCGCGATCCTGCGTGACCCGCCCACGTCCGGGTCGCGCGACCTCGACGAGCCCGCGGGCTTCGGCGCCGTCATCCACCGCCTGCTGTCGAAGGCCTGCGCCGAGCGCCATCAGACCACCGCCGCATTGCTCGACGACCTCGAGGCGCTACGCGCCGACGCGTGGTCGTCATCACGCTCCGCCACCACGGCGCCCGCGACCCCTGCGGAGCGCACCCCGTTCGTGGGGCGCGACGCCGAGTCCACCGAACTGACGCGCCTGCTCGACCAGATGCTCACCGGCCAGGGCGGCCTGGTGCTGCTCGGCGGTGAGCCCGGCGTGGGCAAGACGCGGCTAGCGCGCGAGCTACTGGCCACGGCGCGGCAGCGTGGCTGTTTGGGCCTGACCGGCCACTGCTACGAGATGGAAGGCGCCGCCCCCTACGTGCCGTTCGTCGAAAGCACCGAACAGGCCGTACACCTCTTGCCGCAGGCGGCGCGCGCCGCTATGGGCGAGGTGGCCCCCGAGATCGCGGCGATTGTGCCGAGCCTGCGCCGCACCTACCCTGACATCCCACCGCTGCCCGAGGTGCCCACCAACCAGCAGCGGCGCCTGATCTTCGGCGGGTTCCTCGAGTACTTCCGCCGCGGGACGCTGAAGTCGCCGATGGTCCTCTTGCTCGACGACCTGCACTGGGCCGACGAGTCGACGTTGCAG
>JANMDX010000331.1:0-3592 GCA_031376505.1 Acidobacteriota bacterium | reverse complement strand
AACGATAGGACTCTATCGGGAGTGACCCGGCGCCCACGCGCCCGCACCGGGCTCGGTGGTGACCCGCCGGGTCACTTTCGATAGAGCCGTTTGGACCAAGCCGCTGGCGTTTGCGGCGGACGCGGTCGGATCAGCTATGGGCGTCCGATCGTGCGGACCACGCGTGTCGAGGCGTGGCGGGCTGCGCGAAGACTCCGAATCGGACGGCGATGACACCGCCGGCGTGCACGAGGTCGCGGGCGTGGGCATCGACGCCGACCGTCGGATGGACCTCCGGCGCACGCGCGCGCGAGCGCGGCACCACGACGCCTGGCGGGCCGAGGGCGGCCTTAGGACGTGTCATGGAGGATGTCCGCGAGCCACGCATCCAGCAGGAGCTGTCGCGCGGTCAAGCGCTCGATGAGGCGCATGGGGGCACCACAGCGCGGGCACGGCCATGAGGCGCGCGGCGGGACGGAGCCGGGCGGTTCAGCGGGCGGGGCCGGCGCGACCGCCAGCGCCTGACGACACTGCGTGAGCTGTGGCGTGCGACAGCGCGAGGCCAGGAAGCCGAAGTAGCGGATCCGGACGAAGCGGGTCGGAAGGACGTGGAGCAGGAAGCGGCGGAGAAACTCGTCGGCGTCGAGCGTGAGCGTCCGGACTTGACTGCCGTGCCGGTAGTCCTTCCAGCGAAAGGAGACGGTGTTGTCGGTCACGTCGAGGAGTCGGTGGTTCGAGATGGCGACGCGGTGCGTGTATCGCGCAAGGTAGTGGAGCACGTGGGCGGGGCTGCCAAATGGCGGCTTGGCGTACACGACCCACGTCTGGCGATAGAGCGATCGAAGGAAGGCGCGAAACGCCGCCTCCGGTTTGAGCGGGGCGAGGGTGCCCGGGAAATCGAGGCGGCCGTCGCGACACGCGTCTCGAAGGCCGGCGACCAGCTTGCCGCGAAAGAGTGTCCGCAGGACCGGGACCGGGAGGAAGAAGCGCGGGCGGGTATGGATCCACGAGGTCCCGTCCGGGGCCAAGCCGCCCATCGGCACTACGCAGTGGACATGCGGATGATGCTGGAGTCGTTGGCCCCACGTGTGCAACACCATGAGCCCGCCAATGGCGGCCCCCAGTCGTTTCGGATTCGCGGCGACCTGCAGGAGCGTCTCAGCGGCTGCGCGAAACAGGAGGTCATACACGACGCGCTTGTTGACGAGTGCGAGCCGGGCCAGCGGCTCGGGCATGGTGAAGACGAGATGGACGTACCCGACGGGCAAGAGCTCCTGCTCGCGCGCCGTCACCCACGCGTTCCTCGCCGCGGTGAGACACTTCGGGCAGTGCCGATTCCGGCAGCTGTTGTACGAGAGGGCCGGCTGCGCACATTGCTCACAGCGATCGCGGTGCCCACCGAGCGCAGCAGTGCGGCACTGCGCGATCGCGCGGAAGACGCGCCGATGCAGCCCAGTGACCCAGGCGCGGTGCGTCTCCAGGAAACGCTCGCCGTGTCGGCGCACGATGTCGGCCACCTCGAAGGGTGGCCGCGTCACCGGCGGTACTTCAGCCGCGTACGGCGCGCGGTGTCTGGCGCCGAGAGGGTCAGCGCGTCCAGCGGGCTGGCGACCGCCTGCAAGTGTTTCTGCGACAGATGCAGATACAGCACCGTGTGCCGGATCTCGACGTGCCCGAGCAAGAGCTGGATGGTCCGGAGGTCCGCCCCGCTCTCCAGCAGGTGCGTCGCAAACGAGTGGCGAAAGAGATGTGGGCTACAGCGCTTGCGCAGCCCGGCCCGACCGGCCGCGACGACGCACGCCTCCCAGAGGACCTTGGGCGTGATGGGCTTGTCGGCGCGGAAGCCGCCGACCGTCCCCGGAAACAACCACGTCTTCGGGCGCATCCACCGGTAGTACGCGCGGAGCGTCGTGAGCAGCGTGGGGCTCAGCGGCACGTAGCGATCCCGCCCACCCTTCCCGCGTTGGATGTGAATCAGCATCGTCCGGCTATCGATGTCGGCGACCTGGAGCTGCCGCAGCTCCGCATTCCGCATGCCGGTCGAGTACAGGACCATCAGCATCGTGCGGTGTGACAGCGTGTCGGCGGCATCGATCAGCCGTGCCACCTCGTCGACGCTGAGGATCTGGGGCAGCCGTCGTGGGGCTTTCGGATACGGCGTGTCGTCGAGGAGGTACCGCCGCTTCAGCGTCTTCACGAAGAAGAAGCGCAGCGCCGCGACATGGAGCCGGACGGTCAGCGGACGCATCTTCCGCTCGCGCAAGAGGTACGCCTGGTACGATCGGAAGTGCGTCTGATTCAGCCGGTCAGGCCGGCACGTGAAGTGGCGGGCGAACTGCTCGACGGCGTGGAGATACGTCGAGATGGTGGTTGGGGCGTAGTTACGGCGCTGGAGTTCCTCCAGCATGATGCGGCGACAATGGGTCACAAGACACCTCCTGTGACCCCCACGCTACCCGGATGGCCGGGCGCGCCTCACGCGTAGCGTCCGCCGCGCCAGCGGCTTGGTCCAAACGGCGTAGTGACGACCGAGGCCACGCACGGTCCCCTCGGGCTGCACACCAGGAGCGGTCGGTCAGACTCTTCCCGGCTACACGGCACCTGGGGATGTCTGAACCGCCGCTGCTCGTTAGCGACCATGGCAACAGCGCCCCGATGCGGGTCGAGAAGGCCATCACGTCGGGCCCTCGGGCGGAATGCCAGGCCGGGTCCTCCCGCCACTACCATCACGTCGCCGAGCTTCAGGAAGGCGCCTCGCCGGGGGAACACAGGGGGGAACGCTGCCCAAAGCGTGCTGGCCCCTCCTTTCCAGCCGGCACGGCAGGTCCGCCGGCCCCCGGCGCTATGGCGGATATTGCGGGAACCAATCGCGCAACTCGCTGATCCGCAAGACGTTGAACCGCGCCGGCACAGTTGCGTCGGGCGAGCGTTCTTCGCTTGCCCTGGGCTGCCCCTGCCCACCGTCAGTTTGGAAAAGGGGGCGTGAGCGACCCACCCTCGCGGCCCGGCAAATCACTCGGGCCGCAACCCAAGGGTCGCTCACGCCCCACGTGCCGGTGTCGTTGTCCCTGCGGGCAGGAACGTCGCTCGACTGTGCTTCGACGAGACCTCGTCGATGCGCTCTACTGCCCGTGCTGTGGAGCGTCGCTCCGGACGCGATTGTCCGGGTGCACTTGGGCGCGTCAAGGCTCCGCTCGCTACGCTCGCCGCGGTCGCGGTCTTGACCCGTCCGGCGTGCTCCCAGGAGGTCTGCTACTACCGGCGCGACGAGGGCGTGTGCGCGTGCTACTGCGCGGTCCGGGCAAGCCCCGCCGCCGCAGCTGGGATACTTCACCTCCCGGCAGGCCCTCGACGCCGGCTACGGCGACAACCTGCATCCGTATCACGTGCGCGCCGGCAACTGGGTCCGGGAACGACGCGGCGTGTACCGGCTGACCCAGTTCCCTCAGCCGTCAAGGCCCGACCTGATTGGGCTGCAGCTGTGGTCCCGCAATCGCCAGGACGAGCCACAAGGCGTGTTCAGCCACACTACCGCACTCACCCTGCACGACCTGTCAGACGCCATGCCGGCCAAGGTCGACATGACGGTGCCGCCGGGGTTCCGCCGCATGGC
>JANMDX010000106.1:0-3019 GCA_031376505.1 Acidobacteriota bacterium | reverse complement strand
TCACGTCGTCGTTGAAGTAGATGGCCCGCGGCCGTGAGGGCGAGATATGGGCCGCCTGCACGCTCGTCTTCGAAAAGACCAGCATCTGCGATTCGATGGGCACGTCGAGTGCCGCCAGCACCGACGGCAGATATCCGTGCCCGTCAGGGCCGCGTGGCCACGTGGCTTCGCCCCGGGCCAGACGCCCGACCAGTCGCGCCACGGCGTCGCCGCCCGGCACAACCGCCGCCATGGCCGGGTGGTCCACCGTGATCATGGGCTTGTAGCGGCGCACGGGTTCCTGCGCCGCAATGAGCGCCCCCGCGAGCGCGAGCGTGACCGCGACCGCGACCGCGACCAGCGCGTAGTCAAGGGCCCCGCGCCCGCGCACGATGTCCATCCCGTCCAGTCTACTAGGGCAACGGAAGCCCGACCGCTGCATCTCCCCTCGCTGCACGCACCGGGCCCACGGCGCGTCCGCCAATAAAAAAGGCGGGCCCGAAGGCCCGCCCTTTCAATCGTGAGTCGCTGGAATGCGCAGTCGTGACGCTGGTTCCGGGTCTTGCGCCCTCAGGATCAGAACTCGAACCGGAACCCCATCTGCACCGCGCGCGGGTCGAGCGTGGCGATGATGCGGTTGAACTGCGTGCCGTTGACGATGTTGAAGTTCGACACGGGGTTGCCGTTGGTCAGGTTGTAGGCGTCGATCATGACGCCGAGGCGGTAGTGGCCGGCAAGCGCGAACGTCTTGTCGAGCCGGACGTCGAGAATCGGCACGGTCTCCGAGTACTGGTTGTCGAGGTCGTCGAGAAAGAACTGCACGGTGCCAGCGTTTGGCAGGCCGGTGGAGATGACCCGGGTGAAGCCGTAGCCGCTCTGCACGCGGTAGTTCACCCCGACGCCGATGTCGTACTTGAACACGTAGCGGCCGGCAACCCGCGCCTGCCAGTTGGTCGTCTTCTGGCGGTTCGACACCTCGGGACGCACGTTCTGGAAGAACCCGACGCCCAGCGGGTCGGTGATCAGCGGATCGGCGGCGGCGTCGATGGTCGCTGCGCCGGCGCCGCCACGCAACTCGTCGCGCCACTGGTAGTCGAAGCTGCTCTGCAGGAAGAACCCGCCCGGCCAGCGCTTGTTGAGGCCGACCTGGATCGTGTCGTAGTCGTAGTTGGCGTCGGGCCAGTTGCCGTAGACGTTCTGCACCACGCCGCGCAGCGCGTCGGGAATGTCGAACACCGTGAACGCCTGGGTGCCAGTGACCGGCCCGCCGAAGTCCTGGATGTTGACGTTGACCGTGCGTGGCACCGTGTACTGGCCGAGCCGCGCCACGTTGGTCACGCCGATCGCGTCCCTGACCATCTTGCGCACATAG
Source organism: Acidobacteriota bacterium (assembly GCA_031376505.1). GTDB lineage: Bacteria > Acidobacteriota > Vicinamibacteria > Vicinamibacterales > UBA2999 > CADEFD01. The sequence goes on along the minus strand of JANMDX010000106.1, from coordinate 1,668 downwards.
GCGACACGCACCGAGGACTCGCCCCAGAACTGATGCTCGACGGCGCCGCTGATCTCGTCGGCGTAGGGCGCCTTGAAGTCCTCGTCGATCACCGTCGAGATGCCGCCCGTGGCCGAGACCAGGGTCCCCAGTTCCGCGACGCCGTCGTAGGTACGGTTGCCATTGGCGTCGTTGAACTTGTAGATGCGGATGTTGTTGCCGCCGGGATTGCTGTTGCCCCCGAGCACGTTACCCAGTTCGTTGTAGAACCGGCCCCAGAACACTTTGCCCACCGTCTTCCCGCCGTTGAGGGCGTAGTTGACGCCGAAGCGGGGCGCCACGCCGTTCTTGGCCTTGAAGGTGCGGCCCGGCGTCTCGCGAGTCGGGAAGACGTCGCTGAGGACGGGCGCGCGCTTGCCGGGTTCGTATGAGCCAATCTGGCGGTCGTAGCGCACGCCGGCCAGAATGGTCAGGTTCGTCATCGGGCTCCACCGATCCTGCAAGAACGCCGTGATGATCGTGTTGCGGTTGTCGGGGCCAGTCCAGGTGTTGTACAGGTCTTCGCGCCGGCCCACGTCGATGAGCTCGATCTCGTCGGTGACGCCGTTGCGTTCGCGATACCGGATCGGGCCCGAGTTGCCGTTGGTAATGGTCCGGTCGATGTCGACCACATAGCCGCCACCGAATTTCAGATCGTGGCTGCCGGCTTTCGCCGTGGGCAGATAGTAGGTGCCCGTCAGCAGCCCCTGCGGACGAAACGGTGTGGCATTGAACGCGTTCCAGCCGGCGCCGCTGTTGAGGTTGGTGCCGGTATCGAGTCGTGGAGGCTTTTCCGTGAAGGGGACGTTCGGCTGCATCGGCCAGTTGAACCCGTGCCAGCCGTAGCGCACGTCGGTGAACAGCCGGTTCGACCACACGCGCTGCCACTGGAACTTACCGGTCCAGTATGGGCTGTCTTGCTCGAGCACCGACTCGAGCGGGGTGGTGGCCGACAACCCGCGCAGCGGCTTGTACTTGTAGCCCCACTGGTAGTGCGCCTGCAGCGTGTCCTTTTGAGACACTTTGTAGGTGAGCTTGACCGGCACCTCATGGAAGATGCCCAGGTCGGTCGCAATCGATTGCGGGATCCCCGACACGATCTTGTCGATCTTAAAGTAGTTATAGGCGACGAAGAACCATAGCTTGTCGCGCTTGATCGGGCCACCGACATCGTGATGAGTCTCGAAATAGAGCACGTTCGGATTGCCGGTGAATCCGCGCTTGCTGGTCTCGTCGTCGACATTGTTCGCCGAGAATCTGGCCGGCTGATAGGCAGTGTTGTTCAGACCGCGAAACGTGTTGCCGCCACTCTTGATCGTCAACGCAATGGCCGCGCCGGGGCTGTTGATCTCGACATCGCCGCCCGCGGCGCTGACCGCGATCTCCTCCATGGACAACGCGTTCGGGTAGTTGCCTTCCGACTGGATGCCGTCGATCGTGAACTGGCTCTGGCCGCGCACGCCGAAGCCTTCGTAGTTCATGGCCTGACTCTTGTGACTGCCGCCCACGTCGTAGCCCTGCATCCGGACACCCGGTGCCTGCGACAGCACGGCCCACATGTCGGTGGCGCTCGGGATGCCGGCGAGTTTCTCAGCGTCGAAAGTCGTGCCCACCGACGTGGTCGTCACGTCGACGACCGGCGATTCGCCC
>JANMDX010000098.1:0-27387 GCA_031376505.1 Acidobacteriota bacterium | reverse complement strand
AGCTTGCCGGCCGCCCGTATGGGCTGCAGGCGGCCCCGCGGTGGATGCTGCACATCATGGGGCTCTTCGTGCCGGTGCTGCGCGAGAACATGGAGATGCTCTACCAGTTCGAGCACGACTACCGGTTCGACAGCAGCAAGGTTGAACGAGCGCTGAGCCTCGCGCCCACGGCCTATCGCGACGGGATTGCGGCCGCACTGCACGGCTGACCCACAGGCATCCTGATGACGCGGTCACTGACGGGTCTGCTGGTGTGCGGCGCGGTCGCGGGAGCGATGGCGCAGCCGGGACGTCCACTCCTGTGGACGCCGGGAGCCCCGTCGGCCGAAGAGCGGTCCTTCGTGGCGCCCAGTGCCACCACCCGGATCTCGGACGCGCCGCGAGTGCTCGCGTCGGACATCCAGGACGCCAGGAAGTTCAAGAACGGCCTCATCTCCCCGCGTGTGGTCGTCGACAACCCGTACCTGGACCCAGCGGATCCGTTCTTCAACATCCCGCGCGCGATGGCCTGCACGACCGATGGCGGCCTGGTCGTGGCCTCGACCGCCAAGATCGGCACGAGCGGCCGCACGGCCGGTACGCCATTTGTGTCGGGCTTCTGGCGCGTGGCGCCAGATGGCGCCATCACGGCGCTGGCAGCCAAGCACACGGCCGTCGAGCACAACGGGTCGTATCCGATCTGCGATGTCGGGTTTGCCAAGAGCCAGTTGGCGCCCGAGATCCCGCGGATGACTGCCACGGCCGACGGCGGATTCCTGTTCCCGGCCGAGGGCGTCATTCTGAAGCTGACGGTCGCTGGCCGCGTCGAGCTCGTGCCGCCACATCCACTCGGGTGTGCGCCGCCAGGCCTGTCGCGCGAGGCCCTTGCGATGTTCAAGCAGCCGACCGGCGCCGTCGAAGATCCGCGAGGCGCGATCTGGGTCGCCGACGAGTGCCGGCTGAAGTGTGCTTTGCTCCAAACGGCACCATTTGCGTGCACGACGCCAGCCTGGTGATTCGGAAGATCACGCCGGCGGGGCAGGTGACGACGTGGGCGTTCTGAGCGCGCGAGAGGCGAATCGAGCATGAGCGTGGACAACGAAACGTGGACTGATGCCGGCGCCGCCGACGAGCTTGCGCAGCGTCCGGTGCAGGAGATCCTGATCGGGCGCACCAAGGTGGCGCTGACCTACAAGGACGGCACCTTCGGGGCCATCTCCGGTGTGTGCAATCACGTCGGCGGTCCGCTCGGCAAGGGCACGCTCGATGGGGACTACGTGGTGTGTCCCTGGCACTACTGGAAGTTCCACTGCCAGACGGGCATGGGCGAGCCGGGCTTCGAGGCCGACCGCGTGCCGGCTCACGAGGTGCGGGTGGAGCACGGCCGCGTGCTCGTGGGCAACGCCCCTCGGTCGAAGCGCGCGCACAAGGCGCACGCGCCGCATCCCCTGGCGCGGCCTGTGCAGCGCGAGGCCGGGCCGATTCGCGTTCTCGGGATCTCGACCACGGCGATGACCGACGGCCACCCGCGCTACAGCACGTCGGATGCGTTGCTCGAACACGGCTTGCAGGTGGCCGCCAGCCAGGGCGCGTGCGACACGCGCATCGTCCGGCTGCGCGACCTGCGGTTCCGCGCGTGCGAGGGGTTCTACAGCAAGGCCGCGCGCGCCTGTACGTGGCCCTGCTCGATCACGCAGATGGATGCCGACGACCAGATGGATCAGGTCTACGAGGGCCTCGTGCATTGGGCCGACGCGGTCGTGCTCGCCACGCCGATCCGCTGGGGCGGCGCAAGCAGCCTTTACTACAAGATGGCCGAGCGCATGAACTGCATCCAGAATCAGGAGACGATTGCCAACACGCATCTTCTGCGCAACAAGGTGGCCGGGTTCATCATCACCGGCGGCCAGGACAACGTGCAGGCCGTGGCCGGGCAGCTACTCGGCTTCTTCGCGGAAGTGGGTCTGCAGTTTCCGCAGTTTCCCTACATCGCCCACTCGCGCGGCTGGTCGGCCGAAGACATGGAGAACAACGAGCGCTACGTGCAGCAGTCGACCGTGCTGCACGAGGGCGCTGCGGCCTTGGTCGAGCGCTGTATCACCATGGCGAAGGGTCTCGTAGAGGCCACGGAGGGGAAGCGCGCATTGGTGCGCGGCGGACGCAAAGGTGCCCGGTTCGATGTGGTGCCGTAGGGCGGCAGCCTGCGAGCCGTGCTGGGTCGCAGGCGCGCTCCTCCTGCTGCTCATCCCACGCGCGAGCGCCGACCAGGCCGTCAGCGTGTTGCGCATCACGGTGGCGCTGGTTGACGCCGAGCAGAAGGTCACCCCGGTCGCGCGTCATGTCCTGCTCGTGAGCGACAACCCGGCCAGCACGGCGCCGCGGCGCGTCGTGACCGCGCCGGATGGCACAGTGTCGGTGAAGCTGCCGCCGGGAAACTACACCGTGGAGTCGGACCGGCCCGTGGCGTTCCAGGGCCGGGAATACCAATGGACGCAGACCCTCGACGTGCCTGCCGGCCGCGACGCCACGCTCGCGTTGACGGCGGCCAACGCAGAAGTCGGCGCGATCACGTCGGCGTCGGCGTCGCCCACACCGAGGGCGGCCGATGCCTCGGATGTGCTCAGCCTCTGGCAGGACAGCGTGCTCGCGTTGTGGACACCGACGACCCGCGCGTCGGGCTTCGTGATCGACCCGCGCGGACTGGTGGCGACCAATCAGCAGGTTGTTGGCTCCGCCACGTCCGTCGAGGTGCAGCTCTCGTCAACCGTGAAGGTGATGGGACGCGTGCTTGCGGCCGACCAAGCCAGCGACGTCGCCATCCTGTGGATTGACCCTGAGGCGTTGGCGCCGGTGAAGCCGGTGCCGCTTGGATGCGCGGTGCCGTCGAAGACCCCGCTCGTCAACGGGCAGGCGATCGTGGCGCTCGGCAACGTGCCCGGCCGGCAGACGCGCGGCACATCCGGCACGATCAGCCGGGTGGCATCGCGCGCCATGCTCGCGGACTTCTCGCTCGATAACACCAGCATCGGGGGCCCCGTATTTGCAGCGGCCGGTCACCTGGTGGGCCTCACCTCGTTGGTGGTGGGGAAAGAAGGCGACGTCCGCGACGAATCCCGCGTCGTGCGCCTGGACGCGGTGTGCGAGGTGCTCGCGTCGGCGGAGAAGATGCTGAGCGCCGCCGCGCCGCCACGCACTACGCCACTACCCATGGAGCCCACACAGTCCATTCCGGCCGACGTGCTCGAGGGCCTCGTGAAACGCCGCGCCGGCAGCCTCAGCCCGTATCGCGCGGCCTCGTCCGGGTTCGACGTGACCTTCGTCACGCCGGTGGTGGCCTACGCCGGACAGCGGTCGATGGACTTTGCCAACTGGTCCGACTACGCGGCCGACACGCCGTCGGTGCTACTGGTGCGCGTCACGCCGAAACAAGTGGAGAAGCTCTGGACCAAGGTGGCGCGCGGAGTGGCGATGACGCAGGGCATCGCGCTGCCCCCAATCAAGCGCTTCAAATCCGGGTTCGCGCGTCTGCAGGCGTTCTGCGGCGATGCCGCGGTGACGCCGATTCACCCGTTTCTGCTCGAGCGGCGGATCTCCGAGACCGACGCCGTCTACGAGGGGCTCTACGTGTTCGACCCTGATGCGCTCGGACCGTCATGCGGCACCGTCAGGCTCGAGGTCTATTCAGACAAGGATCCCGCCACGGCGGATCCGGCCGTGGTCGATCCGAAAGTGCTGCAGCAGATCTGGCAGGACTTCGCGCCGTATCGCGAGCTGAAGTAGCGACGCGACGCGGCGCAACGGCGCGCGGTACAGGCAGGCATCGGGGCAGGCTGAATCAGGGTTCGGTGCGGATCCCCGCTCAGACCGTGAAACCGGCACCGGAACTACGCGGGATTGTCGGCGCCGGTGGGTGAAAATCAGCCAGGGTCCGGAGACTCGGACGGACTGGGGAGCGCGCACTCACGATTCATCCCGAATTCGACTCGTCGTCGGACTGGCACCTGTCTTGCTGCTACCCGTACGAGCGTGGTCGTGTTTCGAGCAACTGTCCTCTCCATCGTGGTGATCTTCGCCGCCGGGCCCACCGCCTCGCTGATGTGCAAAGCGTGGTGCGAGCCTCAGGCAGCTGCCGCACGTGGGTGCTACCACCAGGACGACCCCAGCTCGACCGGTGCCGCGGGCAGTCATTCCTGCCAGGACGCCGTTCAAGGCAGCAACGCGGTGGTGAAAGAGGACCTGCGCCGCGTCGCGTTCTCTGACGGCGTGGGCAGCCTAACGGCGGTGGCGCACCTTTCGCCCGCGCTTGTGCCGACGCGAGTGCGTGCATCTGATGCTCACGGGCGACCGCCGTCCGACCTGAAACGCCCGCTGACGACGCCCCTCCGCATCTGATTCGTCCAGGCCGCCGGCGGTCCGAACACGCGACCGCCTCCCCGCGGCCCGGGCTCCGCTCACAACCTGGGACTGCCTCTGCGTGCTCGACGCACGCGCGACGCCCCTCAGCAGCTCCTTCCGGCCGATGTCGGACGCCTTCGTGCGGGGGTGAGCGGTCTTTGCAGACTATTTGGCCGACGTTTGACAGCCGAGGAAGCTCATGCGCACGTCACTGTTGTCGCTCATGCTGGCGCTGTTGCCATCGCTGGCGCCGGCCCAAGCGTTGGCCCCGCCGTCGGCGGCGCCGACCCGCCTGGCGGATCTCGTCTCGCAGCTGGAATCCACCAACCCGGAGCTGTCGGCTGCGCGCCGCGAGGTCGATGCGTCGGTGGCCCGCATTCTGCCGGCCGGCGCGCCCCCGGATCCCACGATCTCGGCCGGCTACATGAGCGGCTTTCTGCGTCCCCCCTTCTTTCCGTCGGCCAACACGCCGGACGGGCTGTGGCAGTTTGGCGTGAATCAGGAGATTCCGTTCCCCGGTAAGCTGGCCATCCGCACCCGCATCGCCTCGTCTTCGGCCGAACGGGCGCGATGGAGCGTCGAGGCGCGGCGCGTGCAACTGGTCGCCGCGCTCAAGGCGGCCTACGTAGACTTGGTGCGCGCGGACCGCACGCAGGACCTTCTAGATCGCACCAAGACCGTCCTCGAGCAAGCGCGGGCCGGGGCCGAGGCGCGTTTCCGCGTCGGGCGTGGAGCACAGCAGGACGTGCTGCGGGCCCAACTCGAGATCTCGACCCTGATCGAGCGCTCGACCCTGCTGCGGCGCGAGCGCGCCTTGGCGACGAGTGAGGTCAACGCGGTGCTCGGGCGCCCGGCCGATGTCCCCATCGCGTCGACGCTCATCTTCGACGCCGAGGCGCCAGCACAGGATCTGGCGGAACTGCAACGGTTGGCGGTCGATCGGAATCCACTGTTGGAGCGTGACGCACGTCAGATCGACACCGGGCAGCAGGTGCTGGCGCTGGCCCGGAAGGAGATCCGTCCGGACTTCGGCGTCAATGTCATCACCCAGCGCAAGGTGGGCGACATGCCGTGGATGTACGGCATCGATGTGATGGTCAAGGTGCCGCTATTCTGGCAGCGCAGGCAGCGCCCCATGGTCGCTGAAGCGGTGGCGATGGTGAGTGCGGCGCGTCAGTTGCGGGAAGCCACGCGCGTGGACAGCGATGCCGCACTGGTTGTGGCCTACGCCGACATGGACGCTGGCCGGCGCCTCCTGACGCTGTATGCCGACTCGATCCTGCCCCAGGCGCGCCTGACGCTGGAGTCGTCGATTGCCTCGTATCAGGTCGGCTCGGTCGACTTCCTCACCTTGCTGTCGAACGTCACCAACGTGCTGACGTTCGAGATCGCCAACGTACAACAACGTGCGCTGTACCTGCAGGCGCTCGCCCGGATCGAGCCGCTCACTGGGCTCGCGCTCATTCGCTAACGCCACGAGGACCGATCATGACCGACCAACCTGCCACCTCCCAGACCTCGCGGCTCCTGCTCGTGGCCGTCGCGCTGGGCGCGCTCGCGATCGGCTCGGGCGGCACCTACCTGGTGACGGCCAGGCGGGCGGCGCCGGTCGACACCAGACCCACCTCGCCGACGCCGGCCGTTGACGACCAATCGGCTCATGCGGCCGGCAGCGCTGACGCCGCGCCTGCGCCCACGCGGGTGTTCATCTCGCCGGCGCGTCAGCAGACCATCGGCGTCCGGACGGCGATCATTGGGCATCAGTCCCTGGACCGGACGATTCGCACGGTCGGAACGATCGCCTACGACGAGACGCGGGTCACGGAGGTCCACCCCAAGGTCACGGGGTGGGTGGAGCGCGTGTTTGTCGACTACGTCGGCAAGAGCGTCCGGCGTGGCCAGCCGCTGCTGACCATCTACAGTCCAGACCTCGTGGCGACGCAGCGTGAGTACCTGCTGGCGCTGCGGGCGCAGCAGCAGCTCGGCGGCAGCCAGTTCACCGAGACGCGCAGTGGCGCCGACGCGTTGCTCGAGGCCACGCGGGATCGCTTGCGGTTGTGGGACGTGACCGACGAACAGGTCACTGCGTTGACGTTCAGCGGTCAGGTCCAGCGGACACTGATGGTCTACTCGCCGTTCTCGGGAGTCATTCTCGAGCGCAACGCCTTCGCCGGTCAGTACATCGGCCCGGAGACGAGTACGGTGAAGATCGCCGACCTGTCCACCGTCTGGGTGATCGCGCAGGTGTTCGAGTACGAAGCCCGCGCGCTTGCGGTCGGTCAGCGGGCGCAGATCGAGTTTCCGTACGGCCAGTCGGCGCGCACCCTGAGTGGGCGGATCACGTTCATCTATCCCGACATCGACCCGCAGACCAGACGGGCACGGGTCCGGATCGAGTTCAAGAACCCGGGTCTCGAGCTCAAACCAGAAACCTACGTCACCGTGGTCGTGGACGTGGCCGGGGGCCATCAGTTGGCCGTCCCCAAGGAAGCCGTGATCGACACGGGCGCCGCCCGCTATGTGCTCGTGGCGCTCGCCGATGGCTACTTCGAGCCGCGTCAGATTGACGTCGGCGAACCCGTGGACGCCTTCTATCCCGTGCTGAAGGGCATCGCGATGGGTGAGCGCGTGGTCACTTCGGCGCAGTTCCTCATCGACTCGGAGACGAACCTGCAGTCGGCCATGCGCGCCATGGCGGTGAGCATGCCGGGCATGGACATGGGCGCCGAGAGCCCGAGCATGCCTGGGATGGTGGTGCCTTCGACGCCTCCGTCGCCTGCTCGCCCCGAGCATCAGGGTCACGAACCCCAGTAGGCGCCGCCATGATCAACAAGCTCATCGCCTTCAGCGCGCGGAACGCCTTCGTGGTCCTGCTCCTGATGCTGACCATCGTGGGTGGCGGTGTGTGGGCGATCCGGCAAACCCCCATCGACGCGATCCCGGACTTGTCGGACGTCCAGGTGATCGTCACCGCCAATTGGGAAGGCCGCAGCCCGACGTTGGTTGAAGACCAAGTCACCTACCCGATTGTGACGGCCCTCATCTCGGCCCCGAACGTCAAGGTGGTGCGGGGCTTCTCGTACTTCGACGTCTCGTTCGTCTACGTGATCTTCCAGGATGGAACCGATCCCTATTGGGCACGGAGCCGGGTCCTCGAATACCTGAACGGCCTGCAGGGGCGCCTGCCCGGCGGTGTCACGCCCGTCCTCGGTCCGGACGCGACCGGCGTGGGCTGGGGCTTCGAGTACGCGCTGGTGGACCGGTCCGGCACGCACGACCTGTCACGGCTGCGCACACTCAACGACTGGTACGTGCAGTACTGGCTCCGCAGCGTGCCGGGCGTTGCCGAAGTAGCGCCGGTCGGAGGCTACGTCAAGCAGTACCAGGTCGAGATCGATCCCAACGCCCTGCTTGCATACAAGCTCACCATCGACATGGTCACCACGGCCATCCGGCAAAGCAACAACGACGTCGGCGGTCGAGTCGTGGAATGGACGGGTCGGGAGTACATGGTCCGCGGCCGTGGCTACCTGCAGAGTGTGGAGGACCTCGAGCTGGTGAGCCTGGGCGCCGCTTTAAACGGCACACCGGTGCTGGTCAAGGACGTGGGGCGCGTGCACCTCGGACCCGACATGCGCCGCGGCGTCGCCGACCTGAACGGCGAGGGTGACGTGGCTGGCGGCATCGTCGTCATCCGCTCCGGCGTGGACACATATGGGGTGATCGAGAACGTCAAGAAAGCTGTCAGAGAGCGCGTGCAACCCTCGCTTCCGGACGGGGTCGAGTTCGTCACCACCTACGACCGGTCGGGTCTCATCGAGCGCTCGATCGACAACTTGCGCGAGAAGCTGATCGAAGAGGCCGTGATTGTCTCGCTCGTGTGCGTGGTGTTCCTGTGGCACGTCCGCAGTGCGCTGGTTGCCATCCTGACCCTGCCGCTGGCCATCCTGTTGTCGTTCCTGGCCATGCACGCGATCGGACTCGGCTCCAACATCATGAGCCTCGGCGGCATTGCCATCGCCATCGGCGCCATGATCGACGCAGCCATCATCATGATCGAGAATGCCCACAAGCATCTCGAGCACGACACCAGCGGGCGGCCGCGCACAGAGATCCTGATCGAGGCGGCGCAGGAGGTGGGTCGCCCACTCTTCTTCTCGCTGCTCATCATCACGGTGTCGTTCCTGCCGATCTTCACGCTCGAAGGGCAGGAAGGCCGGCTCTTCCGCCCGCTGGCCTTCACCAAGACCTTTGCGATGGGCTTTGCGGCCTTGACCTCCGTGCTGATCGTGCCGTTCCTGATGGTGCTCTTCATCAGGGGCCGCATCCCCAAAGAGGACCGGAACCCAATCAACCGGTTCCTGATGTGGGTCTACCACCCCTTCGTCCGCGTGGTGCTTCGCCACCGCGCGCTCACGCTCGTCGCCGCCCTGCTGCTGATGGCCAGCACCGTTCCGGTGTACCTGCGACTCGGGTCCGAGTTCATGCCGCCGTTGTACGAAGGCACGCTGCTCTATATGCCGATCACACTGCCGGGGGCCTCGGTGCAAACCGCGCAGCAGGTGCTCGCCATGCAGGGCAAGATCATCAAGGCCGTGCCGGAAGTGGTGTCGGTGTTCGGGAAGGCGGGCCGGGCGAACTCGGCCACCGACCCGGCCCCGCTCGAGATGATCGAGACGGTGATCAACCTGAAGCCAGAGAGCGAATGGCGCGCAGGCATGACGCCTGAGCGACTCGAGGCGGAGCTCGACCGACTGGTGCGTCTCCCGGGCGTCGTGAATGCCTGGACCATGCCCATCAAAGCGCGTACGGACATGCTGTCCACTGGGATCCGCACGCCCGTCGGGATCAAGATCTTCGGCCCGAAGCTCGAGACCATCAACGAGATCGGCGCGCAGATCGAGGGCGCCATCGCGAGCGTCCGAGGCACGCGGAACGTGTTTTCTGAGCGCGTCACCGGCGGCTACTACCTTGACTTTACGGTCAAGCGCGACCAGATCGCGCGCTATGGGCTTACCGTGCAGGACGTCGAGATGGTGATCGAATCGGCCATCGGTGGCGCCAACGTCACGACCACGATCGAGGGGCGCGAGCGATTCCCGGTGAACGTGCGCTACCAGCGCGCCTATCGCAACGACGTCACCACGCTGAAGCGCACGCTGATCGCCACCCCGGGTGGTGCACAAATCCCGATCGAGCAGGTGGCCGACGTGAGCGTCAGCAGCGGGCCCACCGTGATTCGGACGGAGCAGGCGCAGTTGCTCGGGTATGTCTATGTGGATCTGGCGGACCGGGACATCGGCGGCTACGTGGCCGAGGCCAAGCAGGTCGTCGCCACGATGGTGCCGCTGCCGGAAGGCTACTACCTCGAGTGGAGCGGCCAGTACGAGTACATGCTGCGCGCGGCCGCACGTCTGCGGATCGTCATCCCGGTGACGCTGCTCATCGTCATCGTCCTGCTCTATTTCAGCACCCGCAGTATTCCCAAGATTCTGATCGTGCTGCTGGCGGTGCCGTTCTCGCTGATCGGCGCCTTCTGGCTCATCTACCTGCTCGGTTACAACATGAGCGTCGCCGTGTGGGTCGGCATCATCGCCCTCGCGGGTGTCGACGCCGAAACCGGCGTGGTGATGCTGCTCTACCTCGACCAGTCGTTCGCCAGGTTCAAGGTAGCCGGGCGCATGAACAGTCTCGCCGAGCTGCAAGAGGCCGTCGAGGACGGCGCCGTCAAGCGCATTCGCCCGAAGATGATGACGGTGATGGCCATTCTCATGGGCCTGCTCCCGATCATGTGGAGCCACGGCGCCGGTGCCGATGTGATGAAGCGCATCGCCGCGCCCATGGTCGGCGGTGTCGTCACGTCGTTCGCCTTGGAGCTGCTCATCTACCCCGTGATCTTCACCTTGTGGAAATGGCACGCCGAGGTCAAGCACGGCGTGGCGCGCCCAGCCGTTTAGTCAGGAGTCTGTCATGTGCATTCGTAGTCTGGTCATCGTCGCCGTGCTGGGCGGTTCGCTCGGACTCTGGACGCCCGCCGACGCCCAGCCGTTCGCCCTGGCCGCGCGGGAGGACGAGGCGTTCGGCAGCCGCCCCGGCACACTGCGCCTCGACGGGGCCAGCGTGGGGTTCGAAACGGGCGACACGAAGCAGGCCCGGCGCTGGGCGTTCGATGACGTGCGCCAGATCCGCATCGAGTCGTCCCGCCGTCTCGTCATCGAAACCTACCAGTCCCGCGGCTGGCGAGGCGCGGGCCGCAGCCGTGCGTATGAGTACGCGATGGCATCGCCCATCACGCCACAAATGGTCGCGTTCCTGCTGGCGCGAGTCACCTCGCCGGTCGTCACCGCTGTGCTGCCGCCTCGCGAGTGGCCGGCCTCCTTCACGGCGCTCGTCCACCACGAGGGCACCGACACAGACGGAACGCTGGCGCTGTACGACGATGGTCTGGCGTTCGAGACTGCCCGGGACGGCTACGCGCGGTTCTGGCGATGGTCGGACCTCGAGTCGGTGCTGCGGCAGGACCGATACCGCCTCGCGATTGGCGCCTTCGAAGGCGCGCGGGAGCACGTGCGGCCGTTCCTGTTCACGCTCAAGGCTGACCTTCCGAGTGGCATGTATGACGTGCTGTGGCGGCAGGTGAATCGGCGGTCCACCACCCAAGCCAGATCAACAGCAGGTCCGAAGGAGCGGTAGCCATATGTACGTCACACGTAGAGCGTTCGTTGGTCTTGGGGCAGTCACGGGTGCCACCGTGTTGGCCGGCCGCACCTTGACGCGGTTCACTGGAGCGCCCAGGGCCGTCTGGGCGCAGTCCGCAGACGCCGCCGCGCGCCTTGCAAGCGTCGATGGGCGCCTCGATGTCGAGCTGGTCGCCAGCGACACCTGGGTCGATCTCGCAGGCCGTCCCGCAAGAGTGTGGTGCTTCAACGGTCAGGTGCCGGGTCCACGCCTGGAGCTCGTGCCTGGCGACGAGGTCCGGATTCGATTGACGAATCAACTCCCGGAGTCGACGAACCTCCACTTTCACGGCCTGCACGTCCCCCCGGACGGCACGGCCGACAACATCTTCCTCGAGCTACCTTCTGGCGAGTCGCGGACCTACGCCTTCCGGCTTCCGGCGAATCATCCGGCCGCCCTGTGCTGGCTGCATCCTCACCTGCATGGCTCGGTGGCACGGCAGGTATCGCTGGGCCTGGCCGCCCCGCTGATTATCAGGGGCGCGCTGGACGCGATCCCGGCCGTCGCTGCGGCGCGCGAGCACATCCTCGTGCTGCAAGACTTTGAACTCGACCGCTCGGGCCGACCTGTCGATGCTGGCCTGAGCGCGCTGATGGCGGGCCGCGAGGGATCCCTCGTCACGGTGAGCGGCCGAGTGCGGCCCACGTATGCCATCGAACAGGATGGCCTCCTGCGTCTCCGGCTGCTCAATGCCTCAGTCTCCAGGTTCTACCGGCTCTCCCTCGAAGACCATCCGCTGCACGTCATCGCGACCGATGGCGGCAGCCTTGCGGCCCCCCAGAGGCTGGAGGAACTGCTGCTGGCGCCGGGAGAACGACGGGACGTGCTGATTCAAGGCGTCCGAGCCGGCGGGTCGTATCGACTCATGAACCTGCCGTATAACCGCGGTTCTATCGGGATGATGGGCGGCGCCCTCGGCACACGCACCCCGTTCGAGGTGGCGACGGTCATCTATGAGGGACGTGCGACGGCACCCGTCGCCATTCCGCAGTCCCTTGGAGACGTGGAGCGTCTGCCTCCAGGGCCGCTGCGACGCACGTTCGTCTTGTCCGAGGCGATGGGGATGGTGCCTGGCCGCGGCATGGGCATGCGCTTCCTGATCAACGGCCGTGAGTTCGACCACGCGCGCAGCGACGACCGCGTCCGGTTGGGCGACGTCGAGGACTGGGAGTACGTCAACACCACGGACATGGACCACCCGATGCACGTGCACACCAACGCGTTCCAGCGGGTAGATGCGGATGGTCAGGCAGAGCCGGCGTGGCGTGACGGCGTCGTGGTGCCGGCGCGCGGGCGGGCGCGGATTCGCATCCGTTTCACCGACTTTGCCGGCACGGCCGTGCAGCACTGCCACATCCTTGACCATGAAGATCTGGGGATGATGTCCACCGTGCTGATCGAGCCCTGACCATGGCCACGCCAATGACCAGGAGTCTTGCGCAGGCGGGGATGGTCGGTCGCCTCGTCGTCGTGGCGTTCGTGCTGCACTGGGCGTGGGAGGCCACCCACGCCGTCGCGTTCGTGGAGTCGGCCGGCCCGTTCCTGTTCCGTCTGCGCCACTGCCTGCCGATGGCGACCACCGACGCGGTCTGGACGCTGGGGCTGTGGGCGCTGGTCGGGGGCCTGTCCGCGTCAGGCCGCCCGACGCCTCGTCGTCTCGTGGCCCTCGGCATTCTGGGAGCCCTTACCGCCATCCTGCTGGAGCGTTCGGCGCTGGCCGAGCACCGGTGGACCTACAACGCGCTCATGCCGGTGCTTCCGGTGCTTGGCGTCGGGCTCTGGCCCGTGCTGCAGATGACCGCCGTGCCGGTCGTGAGCGCCTGGCTCAGCCGACGCTAGAGTCGCCAGGAGTCGTCCTCAGGGCTTCATGCCGGCCATCGGCTTCATCATCGGGCACGCCGCCATCGAGGCCGGCCCGGCCTGCATGTGCTCCATCATGTGGGACATCATGCCCTGCTGGGCCTTCATCATGGTCTCGCGCATCGTTCGGCTCTGCGCGACCATCTCGGTCACGGCCGCTGCCGTCGCTGCCGGCTGCTCCATGCTCGCGGCGGCGTTCATCTTGGTGATGAGCGGATCGAGCCGTAGATCGGCGGCCTTCATGTCCGCCATCATCTTCTCGTGGTCCGCCATCATCGCGTGGTCTTTGGCCGCCATGCCGCCGGACGCCTTGGCCTTGTCGGCTGCCGCGTGCTGCGGGTCGTGCGTCTGCCCGGCGAGCCCGATTCCTGCCGTGGCCGCGACCAAGGCGCACGCCGCCAGCATCGCTGTGGTCATTCTGTTCATTCTCATGCCTGACTCCTTGTGAGCCGAGATGCGGCTCAACGGCCAAGCGTCACACAGCACGCAGCGGGCGCGCTGTCGTCAATTGCACACGGGTGCCGTTGGGGCCATCGCTCGAGTCGCAGGCCCGGAGCGAGGCCGTCGCTTCGTGACCGCGGCCGCGCCGGGGCCGCCGCTAGCGAGACGACGCCGGGGTGAGCGCCACCTTGGCGACGGCGGTCTTGACGATCGCCAGGCCGCCGTCGATCTCGGTCCACGCAAAGACCACTTCGTCCCGGTGGAACGCGATCCGTGGATAGCCGCTGGCGCGCGCGCCAGCGATCGCGCTCACGGTCGCGATCGGCGACGTGCGCCCTGACGCTTCGATGCGCCGCGTGGCGAAGAACGACCGCTGGCTGGCGAACTCGATCCACGTCGCGAGCGCCGACCCGTCGGGGAGCAGGGCCACGTCCACGCGTCCGAGCGCCGCCCCCTCGTCGAGTTGCACGGGCGCGCCAAAGGTCCGTCCCGCATCTGACGAGAACGCGGCGTAGGCGTGACCGACATCGTCCTTCATGGTGAACCACGCGATCACGACGGCGCGGCCCTTGGCGCTGAGCATCGGACCGTTCACCGGACAGGCGGCGATCTTCCAGTGGTCGTCGTGCACGGCCTTGGGCTCGGTCCACTGTCCGTTGTCGAGACGTGCCACATAGATGTCGCGGATCTCATCTTCCGTGCGATTGCGGTAGGCGACGATGGGGCCGTCGCTGGTCATGGCGGCCGTGGTGGGGCAGCACTCGCACACGCGCAGGTCCACCGGCATCTCGCTTGTTTGCGTCCACGCCGTGTCGAAGGCACCGAAGCGCACGCTCATCGCGCCCTCGGACGATGCATGGTCGTCGTGCCCAGCGGCCGAGCCCATGCCCCGGCCATCGAGCCAGATCAGGCCAAGTCCGGCGCCGGGCATCTGGAACAGGGAGGCGAAGCCGTGCTCGCGCTTGCTGCCGTCGTGATGCGGCGTGAAGGACGAGGACCAGGTCTTCCCGTCGTCCTTTGAGTAGGCGAGCCGCACGTCGTAGGCGTAGGTTTCCGGCCCGCTCTTCTGCAGCCAGTGGGCCGCCAGCGTGCCGTCGTCCAGGCGCAGCACCGATGGGACGTCCGCCCAGTTCACGAACCAGGCATCGCCCGCCGCGGCCGTCCGAGCCGCCGACCAGCCCGCCGCTGTGCGCTCCGCGAACTTCAAGGTAGCCCGCGACCCGGCGCGCTCGATCCAGCTGAGCAGAACGCCGCGCGGCGACACGGTCATCTGCGGCTGGGCGCTGCTGGCGCCGGCCGGTGATGCGACCGACGCGATCGTGGGCGTCCATGGCTGTGTGGGAGGTGCGGTTGTCGGCTGGCGTGTCACGGCGAACAGGCTGGCGGAGAGCGCCACGAGCAGGACGGCGAGACGTGTCATGCAGCGCATGATACGGCACCCCGGGCCTGGCATCGAGCCTGTTCCGCACCCGGCCGGCCCTCAGGTGCGGAATGAAACAGCGGCGCGGGCGTGAATGAGGGTAAAAGGAGAATACAAATGAAGGATCCCGTGTGCGGCATGCAGGTGGACCCGGCGAAAGCTGCTGGGACGAGCCAGTATCAGGAGCAGGCGTACTACTTCTGTTCGAAGGGCTGCAAGTCCAAGTTCGACGCGAATCCCGGCCACTACGCCAGTCCGGCTGCCGTGGCCGTGCCCGTGCCCGCGGCTCCGTCTCACCCGGTCTCGGACGCCCGCGAATACACCTGTCCGATGCACCCCGAGGTGCGCCAGATCGGGCCAGGAGCCTGTCCCATCTGCGGCATGGCCCTCGAGCCGGTGGTCGCTTCGCTCGAAGAGGACACGTCCGAACTCGACGACATGACGCGCAGATTCCGCTGGTCGCTGGCCGTCACGCTGCCCATCCTGGCCTTCATGGTGTCGGACGTCCTGCCCGGGCAGCCGCTCCAGCATGTGTTGTCGCCGGCGTGGATGACCTGGTCGCAGTTCGCGCTGGCGACGCCGGTCGTGCTGTGGGGCGGCTGGCCGTTCTTCGTGCGTGGCTGGGCGTCACTCGTCAACCGCCACCTGAACATGTTCACGCTCATCGCCCTGGGCGTGGGCGCCGCGTACGGCTTCAGCGTAGTGGCCACCCTCGCGCCCGGCCTGTTCCCCACGTCGTTCCGCGGGCACGGCGACCAGGTCGGCGTCTACTTCGAACCGGCCGCGGTCATCGTGGTGCTCGTGCTCCTCGGGCAAGTTCTGGAGCTACGCGCGCGTAGTCGCACCAGCTCCGCGATCAAGAAGCTGCTGGGCCTCACGCCCACAACGGCTCGACGCGTCGATGCCGCGGGGGCGGAGCAGGACGTGCCGCTCGAGCAGGTGCAGGTCGGCGATCGGCTGCGAGTGCGGCCCGGCGAGCGCGTGCCGGTGGACGGCGTGGTCATCGACGGCACGACCACGGTGGATGAGTCGATGGTGACGGGCGAACCCATTCCCGTTGAGAAGACCGCAGCGACCACGGTCACCGGCGGTACGGTCAACGGCACGGGCACCTTCGTGATGGAGGCGCAGCGCGTGGGCAGCGACACGCTGCTGGCGCAGATCGTCCGGCTGGTTGGAGAAGCGCAGCGGTCGCGCGCGCCGATTCAGCGGCTCGCCGACACCGTCGCCGGCTGGTTCGTGCCGGCCGTAATTCTCGTGGCCGTCGTGACCTTCGCGGTATGGGCCATCTGGGGGCCGGAGCCGCGCCTGGCACACGCGCTCGTGAACGCCGTCGCCGTGCTGATCATCGCGTGCCCCTGTGCGCTTGGCCTGGCTACACCGATGTCGATCATGGTCGGCACCGGCCGCGGCGCCGAACTCGGCGTGCTCCTGCGCAATGCCGAGGCGCTCGAGGTGATGGAGCGGGTGGATACCGTGGTCGTGGACAAGACCGGCACCTTGACCGAGGGCAAGCCGGCGCTCACGACGGTTGTCGCACAGCCTGGCCTTGACGAGCCCGCGTTGCTTCGCCTGGTAGCGAGCCTCGAGCGCGTGAGCGAGCATCCTCTCGCCTCGGCGATCGTTCGAGGCGCGGAGGAACGCGGCGTGTCGACGGTGAGCGTGTCCGACTTCCGCTCGGTGACGGGCAAGGGTGTGATCGGCGTGGTGGAAGGGCGCACCGTGGCCATCGGCAACACGGCCCTGCTGAGCGACCTCGGCGCCACGGTCGACGCGACCGGGCGCGCCGACGAACTTCGCCGCAACGGCGAGACCGTGATGTTCGTGGCGGTCGATGGCGTCTACGCAGGGTTGGTGGGCGTGGCGGACCGCGTGAAGGCCACCACCGCGGAAGCCATCAAGGCGCTGCGCGACGATGGGCTGCGCATCGTGATGCTCACCGGAGACAATCGCGTGACGGCCGACGCGGTGGCGCGCTCCCTCGGCATCGACTTCGTCGAAGCCGAGGTGTTGCCCGAGCAGAAGGCGGCGGTCGTGAAGCGGCTGCAAGCGGACGGCCGCACGGTGGCCATGGCCGGCGACGGCATCAACGACGCACCCGCGCTGGCGCAGGCCGACGTGGGCATCGCCATGGGCACCGGTACCGATGTGGCGATGGAGAGTGCCGCCATCACGCTGGTGCAAGGCGACCTCCGGGGCCTCGTGCGGGCTCGACGTCTCAGTCGCGCGACCATGCGCAACATCCGGCAGAACCTGTTTTTCGCCTTCATTTACAACGTGCTGGGAGTGCCGGTTGCGGCGGGGGTGCTCTACCCGGTGTTCGGGCTGCTGCTGAGCCCTATCCTCGCCAGCGCGGCCATGACCTTCAGCTCGGTGTCGGTGATTGGCAACGCCCTCCGCTTGCGGCGAGCGATCGTATGACCGGATCTCCCTTCGATCGGCCGCTGGCGCGGCCCCCACGGCGCCGGCAGGATTCCAGATATACTCGATTCGTGGCGTCGTGGATCCATCGCACCGCGAGTCTCGTGGTGGTCGTCGTGCTCGCGGGCACGCCGGCGATGGCGGCCGTATGCGCGGCGCTGTGCATGCCAGGGATGGCCCACACCTCGTCGCACCCCTCGATGTCTGCACCGAACACGCCGGCCACGTCAGACGCGGCTGTATCCAGTCATCACCACACCCTTGCGACCCTCGCGCCTCAGCATGAACCGACGCACACCGCACGGCCGAACGACGCGACCGCGTTGACTGCCGCCGATCGCGAGTGCTGCTCCAGCGCCACCGTGCTGGTGGGCGCCTCGGGGGCGGCCGATCGCGTTGACGCGGGTGCCTTGGCGGCGGTAGCGGCTCCCGTCGCCGTGCCGCGCTACCAGCAGTTCTCACAGCCACGCGCGCAGATCATCCGCCCGTCCGTGGCACCGCCACCGCCGCCACGCGCACCGATCGTGCTTCGGGTCTGATCCCTCCTTTCCGGCGCGTCCGCGCCCTCTGACATTTCCTCAGCAAGCGGTCGGTTGACCGATCCCCGGGCTCGTCACGCCTGGCGATCACTGGAAGGGTGAGTCCCGTGAGATCTCGTTATCTTGTGGCGGTGATGGCTGCGGTCGTGTCGCTGGCCCTTGGCGGCTGCGCCACGCTGGGCCCCGATCGCGGGCGGCTCGACACCAACGCGATGGTCGCCTCGCGCAGCGACCCTGCGCTGCAATGGGCATCCTCCGCCGCCTCCCCGGCCGATGCCGCCCTGCTGCGCGAACAGCCGATGACGCCGACCACGGCCGTGCAGATGGCGCTGCTGCGCAGTCCGCGGCTGCAACAGGAATACGCGCGTCTCGGCCTGGTGCGCGCTGAGGTGCAGGAGGCCATCCAGGTGGCCAACCCGCGCTTCACGGCGGCGCGCTTGCGAGGCGACGGCGAGGGCACGCAGCTCACGCTCGGCCTGGCCATGCCGCTCGTGGACCTGCTCGTGCTGCCGTCGCGCATCAAGCTGGCGCGCGCCGATGCGGAACGGGCCAAGCGGGAGATCGCCGCGTCGATCCTCTCGGTGACCGCCGACGTGGAGGCCGGCTGGTACGACTATGTCGGCGCCCAGCAAGTGGCCGACATGCGGGCCACCGTCGCCCGCGCTCTGGCCACCTCGGCGGAGTTGGCGCAACGCTTCTTCGACGCCGGCAACATCAACGAGCTGCAGCTCAAGCAGGAGCAGGCCGCCGCCAGCCAGTCGCGGATCGACGCCGCCCGGGCCAGCGCCGGCGCCGCGCGCGCCCGGCTCGACCTCAACACCCTCATCGGGCTGTCTGGGGCGGACGCCGACTGGCCGGTCAGCGCGCAGCTGCCATCGCCGGTCGCTGCGGAGGACGACGCCGACCAGCTGCGAGCAGCGAGCGAGAGCGCGAACCTGCAACTCTTGGCCGCCCGGCAGGAAGTGGTCGTGATGGAAGGCGCGGTGGCCACGACCAGGCGCTTTCGTCTGCTCGGCGGCACCGAGATCGGCTACGAGCGCGAGACGGAGCTCGATGGCCAGCGCATTACCGGACCGACGCTCAATCTGGAGGTGCCGATCTTCAATCAAGGCCAGGCCCGGGTCGCGCGCGTCGAGGCGCTGCTGGCACAGGCGCGGGCACGACTGGCCGAGCGCGAGGTGGCCGCCAGCAACGCCGTGCGCCTGGGCGTCGAGCGCGTACGCATCCTGCGCGAGATCGTGGCGACGCATCGCGACGCGCTCATTCCGCAGCGGGAGAGCGTGGTCGCGCGCAGCCAGGAACAGCAGAACTTCATGATCATCGGCGTCTTCGAGCTGATTCAGGCCAAGCGGCAGGAATTCGACGCCTATCAGAGCTACCTGGAATCGGTGCGCGACTACTGGCTGGCGCGCGTGGAGTTGATGCGCGCGGTCGGCGCCAGGCTGCCGAGCGAGGCCCAGCCGGGCGGGCCCACATCCGCTGCGACCGACCTGCTCATGCGCGCACGCACTGAAGGAGCTCTGCAATGAAGGTGACACGACGCAACCTGCTGGCCGGTGTCGGGGCGACCGCGCTCGCGCAGACGCTGCCCGTCTTTCGGGTGTCGGCTGCGCAAGCGCCGTCGGAGCACGCCGGCCATACCGGGCAGCCTCCGGCGCCGCCCTTCAGTTCAGGGACCCAGGACCCACCGCCCCCGCCGGTGCCGCACGACGGCCGCTACGTGCCGGTGCACACCTTGAACGGGTGGACGCTGCCGTGGCGCATGAACGGCGGGGTCAAGGAGTTCCATCTCGTGGCCGAGGAAATCGTGCACGAGTTCGCGCCCGGGTCGAAGGCGACGTGCTGGGGCTACAACGGTGGCACACCGGGGCCGACGATCGAGGCGGTGGAGGGCGATCGTGTCCGCATCTTCGTCACTAACCACTTGAAAGAGCCGACGACCATCCATTGGCACGGGCTCATTCTGCCCAGCGGCATGGACGGCGTCGGCGGCCTCAGCCAACCCCACATCGCGCCCGGCGAGACCTTTGCCTACGAGTTCACGCTCGTGCAGCACGGCTCGCACATGTACCACCCGCACGCCGACGAGATGACGCAGCTGGCCTACGGCATGATGGGCCTCTTCATCATCCACCCGCGCGACGGTGAGGCCGTGAAGATCGACCGCGACTACGCCTTCCTGCTGAACAACTGGGCGCTGCACCCCGGCACGTGGCGTCCGAATCCCGCGATCATGGTCGAGTTCGATCTGTGGACCTTCAACAGCAAGGTGTTCCCGGCGATCGAGCCGCTGGTGGCGCGCACCGGCGATCGTGTGCGGATTCGCATCGGCAACCTGTCGATGTGGAACCACCCGATGCATCTGCACGGAGTCGAGTACGTGGAAACCGGATCGGATGGCGGCCGCTGGCCGCGCGAGCTGTGGCGGCGTGAAGTGACCTCGATTGTCGGCGTGGGCCAGATGCGCGACATCGAGTTCACCGCCGTGCCCGGCGACTGGGCCTTCCACTGCCACATGGCGCACCACACCATGAACGCGATGGGCCACGGCGTTCCCAACACCACCGGCGTCGATCAAACCGAGATCGAGGCGCGGGTGCGCGCCATGCTGCCGGGCTACATGCCGATGGGCCGATTCGGGATGGCCGAGCATCAGGACCACGTCATGGCCGGCCACGCGGGCCCATCGAACACACTGCCGATGATGACCGGCACGGGGCCGTTCGGCAACCTCGAGATGGGCGGCATGTTCACCGTGGTCAAGGTGCGTGACGACCTCGCGCCCGGCGATTACACCGATCCCGGCTGGTATGCGAACCCTGCGGGCACCGTGGCGGCGCGCGTGAGCCGTGATCCGGATTTCGGCTCGCCCATCCGCCGACGGGGGTAGCCGCGTGGGCCTGGCAATAGACGATTGGAACCGAGGATGCAGACCATGCAGCAAATGACGCGCACACATCCCGTGCTCATGATGTCCACGTTCGTCGCGGCGCTGGCGTTGAGCCATGTCCGACCCGCAGCCGCGCAGCACGAAGGGCACGCCGTGGTCTCGCAGAAGCCCGCGGACATGGCCGGCATGCCGGGTATGGCGGCCGCGCCACCGGCGCCGGTGCGACAGATCAGCGGCCCGGCGGAAGCGGCCGTGCAGGCGTTCCAGGATGCCCTGCAGGTCGGCAACAGGGACCTGGCGACCGGCTGGCTCGTGCCCGACGTGACGATTGTCGAGGGCGCGGCCACGAGTCCTTCGCGGGACGCCTATGCGAGCCAGCGCATGGCGTCGGACATGGCGTTTCTGAAGGCGTCACGCGTCGTGCTGCTCGATCGACAGGTGCACTTGAACGGCGATTCGGCGCACATCGTCTCCACGGCACGCATCGTGGGGCGGCTGGGTGCATCGCCGGTCGATGTCGTGAGAACGGAGACCGCTCAGGTAGTGCGCACCAGCCAGGGCTGGCGGCTCGCGCGCCTCGAGTGGGCCTCGGTGCCCGCGGCTGATACTCCGGCGGCGTTGGGTCAGGTGCTTGCACCCGCGCCTCCCGGCGCGCAACCGCCCGCGCCGGCCATGGATCATTCGAAGATGTCGATGGGTACCACTTCGACGGCGAAGCCCGCAACCGGCAAACCTTCGGCACAATTGCCGGGCGCGAAGCCCCCGGCCCCGCCACCGATGGATCACTCGAAGATGCCGATGGGCGGGTCGCCGCCGGCCAAGCCTGTGCCGGGCGCGAAGCCCGCGGCCCCGGCCGAGCCTACGACCCAGGCCATCGACCCAGTCTGCGGGCTGAGAGTCGATCCCGCGACCGCGCCGCAAGCCAGGCATGAATCACACAGCTATTCGTTCTGTTCGGAGCAGCACCAGCAGTTGTTCCAGAAGAGTCCGGCGAAGTATCTACCGAAAGGGCAGCGCGCGCCATGAAACCCATAGTGAAAGGGTTTCTACTGTGCGCTGGCCTGGCGTTGGCGCTCGCGTTGGTCGGCGGTCTCGCCATCATGAGCACCGGCTTCAGCGCACGGCCCGATCCCGGAAGACTCGAAACGCTTGCTGCCTTGACGATTCGCAACCTGGCGATCGGTCGTCAAGCACGGGGCCTCACCAATCCTGTCGAACGGTCACCCGAAGTCATCGCCAGCGGGCGGGAACACTTTGCCGACCATTGCGCCAGTTGTCATGCCAACGACGGCAGCGGCGAGACGACGATCGGTCGGGGGTTGTATCCCAGGGCCCCCGACATGCGGCTGGCACGCACCCAGGACCTCTCTGATGGCGAACTGTTCTACATCATCGAAAACGGCGTGCGCCTCACCGGCATGCCGGCGTGGGGCACCGGCGCGCCCTCCGGAGAATCCGCGAGCTGGATGCTGGTGCACTTCATTCGCCATCTGCCCGACCTGAGCCCGCCGGAACTGGCCGCCATGGAGGGCCTCAATCCGGTCTCGCCCGACGAAGTACGACAACGCATGGAGGAAGAGCAGTTCCTCGGCGGCGAGGGCCCGCCGCCCGGCTCCACTCCCGGGCCAGTCAGTCCGCACAAGCACTAACGGGAGCAGGCCGAAGACGGCGCGATTCACGACCAGCACGAACTCATTCACAGGGAGGATCCGATGACACGACGATTCTTGATGGGCACGATCGCGGTAGTGGCGCTGATGGCGTGGGCAGGCGCCCCAGCACTGGCGCACCCCGGCCACGAACACAAGGTGCTCGGCACGGTCTCGATGACCGCGCCCGACCACGTGATGCTGAAGGACAAGAGCGGCACGGACCACACCGTTCAGATCAACGCGGCCACGAAATTCGTGCGCGCCAAGAAAGCCATGAAGGCTGACGACATGAAGGTCGGCATGCGCATCGTGGTCACCGCGGTGACCGACGAAGACGACGACAAGGTGATTGCCACGTCCATCGAACTGGGCCCCACGCCCGCAACGAAATAGGAACGGGAGAGAGGTATCTCATGACGCGCGCATTCAGCCTTGCGGCGATTCTGCTGGTCCTGCCGTCTGTCGTGGCGGCGCATGTCGGTGTCCGCCCTCGGGAGTCGACGCCAGGCGCCGAGGAGCGCTACACCGTGCGCGTGCCCACGGAGGGCACGGTGGCCACGACGTCGGTCCGTCTCGAGGTGCCACCGGGCGTCGCGGTGCTCGAGGTGATGCCGGTTGGGGGCGCTACGTTCACGACGCAGAAGGCCGGTGATCGCATCGTGGCCATTACCTGGACGAAGACCATCGACCCGAAGGAGATGGCGGAGTTCGCGTTCCGCGCCAGAAATCCCGAGAGCGGTACGGAGATCAGTTGGAAGGCGCATCAGCACTTTGCGGACGGCACGGTGACCGACTGGGTCGGCCCTGCCGGCACGCCGCGCCCGGCCCCCGTGACGACGCTGGCGGCCGCCGGCGCCGCGGGGGCGATGCAAGCCGCGGGCGGCGAACAGGCGGCCATTGAAGCCTGGTTGAAGGGCTACGACACGGCCTTCAATGCCAAGGACCTCGACAAGCTGGCGGCCTTCTACCATCCTGACGTGACCATCTACGAAGGCGCCGGCATCAACAACGGCTGGGCCGACTACCTGGACCACCACCTTGGCCCGGAACTGAAGGCCTTCCAGAACCTGCAGTTCGCGCACTCCGACACCAAGGTTACGGTCCATGCCGGCGGGCAGTCGGCCTATGCCACGTCGCGCTACACCCTGAAAGCCAAGATAGGCGAACGCGACATCGACTCGGAGGGCCTCGCCACCTACGTGTTGCTCAAGGGCACCAACGGCGCCTGGACGATCCGGCACTCACACACGTCGAGCCGGCCTGCGCGCAGGCCCGCGGCTCAGTGATGGCAGGTGCTGCATGGAGGCGTAGAGGATGAGGAAATCGAAATGACCGCGGCACGGTCGAAGCCAAGACGGTACGAGTGATCACAACGAGGACACCATGACACTACCCAGTCGCCGGATCGGTTGCACGCTCGGCCTCACCATCGCGGCGCTCTGCCTCACGGTCAGCGCCCACGAACGCAAGGACGTCGCCGGTCTCGAGGTGGTCTTCGGCGCCGAGCCTGAACCCGCGTTGAACGGCCAGATGCAGTTCCTGCGTTGGCGCTTCCTGTCGAAGGAGACCAAGCAGCCGTTCGGGGACATCGAAGACATGAGCGCCGTCGTGAAGCGCAACGGGAAATCGTTCGGTCCGTTCACGGGCCGCATGGCCGCGCGCGAACCGGGCGTCGTCTCGACCCAGCACATCTTCACCGCCCCGGGAGACTACGAGGCCACGTTGACCTTCAAGAAGAAGGGCGACGCCACGGTGTACACGATTACGTTCCCGTTCAAGATTCGTGATCGCAAGGAGCTGGAGATTCCGTAACGCACCTCGCAGGTGTCGTCGGCGACTGTGGGCGCCGGCACGACATGGACCGGGCAGACAGTCCAGAGCTCAGAATCCGAATTCCATCGGCCAACCCAAAATCGCCAGGCGGCGTTCCCCGACGTGCACGGCCACGGCGTGCACGACAACGCCGTGAACTACTTCGTCCTGTTCGATCAGGTCGAGGGGTTTCCGACGTGAATTCGCCCGTATGTTGGCGTGGTGCTGAATCGCAAGTTCTTCGGCACTGCTGACTACGCGGAAGCGTCAGGTGAACGCACCAGCGGCGTCCGGGTTGCGGTTGGCGTCAGGTTCTGGATGTAGATGGCAGCCTCTCACTCCACGTGCGTGAAGCGACAGTACTGAAACGATTGCGCAGCCCCCCACGGGGTCGTGTGCACGTGTCGCCGCGTCTCCGTCAGTGCAAGGCCGGGCCCCAGCGTGTCGGCGAGCGCGGCTGGATCATAGCGCACGACCGGAAGTCCGCTGCATTTCTCGGGGCCGTCCATCGCGAACGTGGCCACGATGGCGGTTCCTCCGAGCTTCAGCGTGTCGTGCAGGTGGCGCCGGTAGCGGGCGCGATCGTCCGCGTCGGTCAGGAAGTGAAAGACCGCGCGGTCGTGCCAGATGTCCATGGCCTTGAGCGACCAGTCACCCGCGACGTCTGCCTCGATCCAGATCGGCGTCGTGGCCTTCGCGCCAAGCCGCTCCTGGGCGCGGCGCAGTGCGGCCCCGGACACGTCGAGCACCGCGAGGCAGTCGAGTCCGCGTGCCGCCAACGTGTCCACGAGCCGTGAGTCGCCACCGCCGACATCCAGCACGCAGGTCTGCGCGTTCAGGCCGGCGGCCTCCATCATCTGCAGCGACATCTCTGGCAGCGTCTCGAACCAGCTGACCTCACGCTCACCCTTGGTGGTGTAGACGGTATTCCAATGTGCCTGTCGTTCCATCTTGCCTACCTCACGAGCCATCGCTTGCCCTGGAGCAGATCGTCACCCGTGTGTCGTCACACCGCGCGCGAGCTGCGTCCGAGCGAGCATCGCCGTCTCGATTCTACCCGTGCAGCTCAGCGGGTGTCGCAGGCGGCCGCGGATACACTAGGGACCGCATGACGCCGCCCACCGCAACTGCGCCGCCAGGCTGGTCTGGCCGCCTGCCCGCGGGCGTGCGGCCGTATTTGGAGGCGGCGCCGCTGGCAGCGGCATGCCTTGGCGTGTCGTCCGGCTTCGCCTTTGCGATGATCGGCGCGACGCTCAGCACGCGGCTCGCCCAGTACGGCTTGCGGAAAAGCGCAGTCACGGCGTTTGCCCTCACGTTCCTGGCCTACAACGTCAAGTTCCTGTGGGCGCCGCTCGTGGACACCGTTCGCCTGCCCGTGCTTGGCCGATTCGGTCAGCGACGGTCATGGCTATGGCTGGTCGGCGTCCTGGTGATGGGCGCCGTCGTCTACCTGGGAAGCGTGGATCCGACTGCGTCGCTATCGCGAGTGGCCACGGCCGCCATTCTTGTCGGCGTCGCGGGCGCCACCTTCGACATCGTGATCGACGCCTATCGCATCGAGTTGCTGGAACCCCGGCAGCTCGGCGTGGGCGCGGGAATGAGCCAGTACGGCTGGCGCATCGGTGCCGCATCGGCCGGAGCGGTGGCCTTGGTGGTTGCGGCGCGCTACGGCTGGGCGGCCGCCTATGCCGCGTGCGCGCTGTTCGCCCTGCCCGCCATGCTCGTGGGTGTCGTGATGGGCGAACCGGTGCGTCGTCGTCCGCCCGCGCCGCCACACGGAGTCGTCCAGGCGGTGGTTGCCTACTTCAGCCCGCTTACAGAGTTCCTGCGGCGTCCTGGCGCGTTGGTCGTGCTGGCCTTTGTGCTGATCCACAAGGTTGGCGACACGCTGGCCAACCTGACCCTGCGCCTGCTGTTCGACGACCTTCGGTTCACCAACGACGAGATCGCGTTCTACGACGTCGCCGTCGGCTTCGCCGCGCTGCTGGCCGGCGTGTTCGTGGGTGCCACGATGTACGCGTCGATAGGCATGAAGCGGTCGGTCTTCGTCAGCCTGGTGCTGATGGCCGTGTCGAACCTCAGCTTCGCCGCCCTTGCGGCCTACGGCCACAGCAACCTCGGGATGGCGGGCGCCATCGGGTTCGAGAATTTCGCAAGCGGCATTGGCGGCGTGGCCGTGGTGGCGTATCTGTCGGCCCTCTGCAACCTCCGTTTCACCGCCACCCAGTACGCGCTGCTCTCGGCGCTGGCCAGCATTGCGGGGCGATTCCTGACGGGCACCACCGCGGGCGCGCTCATCGAAGCGATGGGCTACGTGAACTTCTATCTGATGACGACCGTCATCGCGCTGCCAGGTGTCGCGCTCTATGGCTACATGGTTCGAGCTGGTCTCGCTGACGTCCCGATCGGGACGGCAGGGCGGGATGGCGAGTAGAGCCAGCCGCTCCCCGCATCAGCCTGAAAGCAGCGGTTGGGTCACTATCGCAATGTGCTTGGCAGTTCGACGAAAACGGATGCCGAAGGACCGTCGCTTTGAAACCGGCGGTTTGCTAACTGACCCACCCGCTCCGAATCAGGCCTGACATCACACGATGTCTGGGCTGTTGTTGCGTAGCGGGCGTTGGTGGCGTTGAGCGTCGTTGGGCCAAGATTGAACCGCGTCCGGGCACAGTGTCGGGCACAGTCCGCGGCCCGGAATGAGCGGCTGAATCTCGATTCATGCCAACCGTGGGGACTCGTGTCGTGGGCCAACGCAGATGCCGACTATGCTTGGGGTTCGCGACGGCCCGTGGGCTTGACCTATGACGTCATGCGTCATATCCTGAGCGTGTGATCCGGTCCTTCAAGGACAGCGATGTCGAGGATCTGTTCCGCGACACGTTGGTTCGGCGGTTCCGGGCCATCGAGCGGCCGGCTCGCCGGAAACTGCTATACCTGCACCGCGCGCGAGTCCTCGACGACTTGAAGGCCCCACCGGGCAATCACCTCGAGGCGCTCAAAGGCGACCGCAAGGGCCAGCACAGCATTCGCATCAACGACCAGTGGCGCGTCTGCTTTACCTGGAGGGGAGGCGATGCCCACGATGTGGAGATCGTCGATTACCACTGAATCACCGAGAGGTGCCTGATGGCGACGCGACCCAAGATGCTCGAACCCATTCCGCCGGGCGAAATCCTGATGGAAGAGTTCATGCGCCCGCTCGGACTCAGCATCAACGCGTTGGCGCGGGCCCTGCACGTG
>JANMDX010000243.1:0-12665 GCA_031376505.1 Acidobacteriota bacterium | reverse complement strand
CCCATTCGGTGTTTTTTGTGGGGTCGCGGGGGGCGGTCCCCGCGGCCCCCCCCGGCGGGGGGGCCGGGGCCTGGGCCCCCCCCCCCCCGTGCCCGAACGACTGTTGGCGTGCCGAGCCTCTTACTGCAGCGCGAGACCGCCGCCGCCAGGCGCCATCTGCGCTTCGGTCGGCGCCACGGCCGTGTTGTTCCAGAAGATGGTGCCGGTGGTCGTGGCCCCGAAGCTGCGGTTGCCACTGGTCTGGAACGTCACCGGAATCGCGGCAACCACATAGGCACTGATGCCCGCGACGGCGTCGCAGCCCGTGCCCTGCGCCGCCGAAGCGCCGCCGGCCACGAGCGATACCCGATAGCCGCTCTTGATCGAGGGATCGAGCGAGATGTCAGTCGACACGAAGCCCGCGCCGCCGGCGCAGCCGGCCGCCAGACGGGCCAGCGTCGCCGAATAGGGGCTGCCCACGCCGGCCGCCGAGAACGCGGCTTCGGCGCTGTTGGTGGCGCGCACCGAGCCGATGGCCGAGGCCTCATTGCCGGCCATGCGCGCCCGCAACAATCCCGGGATGGCGATCGCCGCGATGATGCCGATGATGGCCACGACGATCAGCAGTTCAATGAGGGTGAAACCCTTGGTGTCGCGAATACGCATGTCTTGCTCCTTCGGCCGCAGCCGGAAATTGAATTCACTGTTGGACGCCTCCAGGTTGGGACGCCTCCCCGACATGACCGAGTTACTGCAGTGCGAGACCGCCGCCGCCCGGGGCCATCACGGCTTCGGTTGGGGCCACCGCCGTATTGTTCCAGAAGATCGTGCCAGTCGTGGTGCTGCCAAAGCTGCGGTTGCCGCTGGTCTGGAACGTCACCGGAATCGCGGCAACCACATACGCACTGATGCCGGCGACGGCGTCGCAGCCCGTGCCCTGCGCCGCCGAAGCGCCGCCGGCCACGAGCGATACCCGATAGCCGCTCTTGATCGAGGGATCGAGCGAGATGTCAGTCGACACGAAGCCCACGCCGCCGGCGCAGCCGGCCGCCAGCCGCACGAGGCCGGCCGAGTAAGGGCTGCCCACGCCGGCTGCCGAGAAGGCCGCCTCGGCGCTGTTGATGGCGCGCACCGAGCCGATGGCGGAGGCTTCATTGCCGGCCATACGCGCCCGCAGCAGACCGGGAATGGCAATCGCCGCGATGATGCCGATGATGGCCACGACGATCAGCAGTTCAATGAGGGTGAAACCCTTGGTGTCGCGAATACGCATGTCTTGCTCCTTCGGCCGCAGCCGGAAATTGAATTCACTGTTGGACGCCTCCAGGTTGCGACGCCTCCCCGGCATGACCGAGTTACTGCAGTGCGAGACCGCCGCCGCCCGGGGCCATCACGGCTTCGGTTGGGGCCACCGCCGTATTGTTCCAGAAGATCGTGCCGGTCGTGGTGCTGCCAAAGCTGCGGTTGCCGCTGGTCTGGAACGTCACCGGGGTGGCACCCACGACATACGCGCTGATGCCGGCGACGGCGTCGCAGCCCGTGCCTTGGGCGGCCGAGGCGCCGCCGGGGGCGAGGAGCACCGTGTAGCCGCTCTTGATCGAGGGGTCGAGCGAGATGTCGGTCGACACGAAGCCCGCGCCGCCCGCACAACCCGCGGCCAGCCGGACGAGCCCGGCTGAGTAGGGGCTGCCCACGCCGGCGGCCGAGAAGGCCGCCTCGGCACTATTGACGGCGCGCACCGAGCCAATCGCGGAGGCTTCATTGCCGGCCATGCGCGCCCGCAGCAACCCTGGAATGGCGATCGCCGCGATGATGCCGATGATGGCGACGACGATCAGCAGTTCGATAAGGGTGAAACCCTTGGTGTCCCGAATACGCATGTGCTTGCTCCTCGGCCGTAGCCGAATCCGAACGACGGGTGGCGCCCCCGCAGAATTGTGTGGCGCTCTCGAAAAAACACTCCGGGGCGCGGTCGGATCCCGAACCGCGCCCCGGAGGCGGTAGCGATAGGTTGTGCGAACCTGCGTCAGGCTAGGTTCGGCCTTACTGCAGTGCCGTGCCGCCGCCGCCGGGCGCCATCACAGCCTCGGTCGGGGCCACGGCGGTGTTGTTCCAGAAAATCGTGCCGGTCGTGGTGCTGCCAAAGCTGCGGTTGCCGCTCGTCTGGAACGTCACCGGAATGGCACCCACGACATACGCGCTGATGCCCGCAACAGCGTCGCAGCCCGTGCCCTGGGCCGCCGAGGCGCCGCCGGCGGCCAGGGCCACCGTATAGCCGCTCTTGGTCGAGGGGTCGGTCGAGATGTCGGTCGACACGAAGCCCGCGCCGCCGGCGCAACCCGCCGCCAGGCGCACGAGCGTCGCCGAGTACGGGCTGCCGACGCCGGCCGCCGAGAACGCGCTTTCGGCGCTGTTGATGGCGCGCACCGAGCCGATGGCCGAGGCCTCGTTGCCCGCCATGCGGGCACGGAGCAGGCCGGGGATGGCAATGGCCGCAATGATGCCGATGATGGCCACCACAATCAGGAGCTCAATCAGAGTGAAACCCTTGGTGTCGCGAATCCGCATGATGTCAAATCTCCTCTACGTACCAGAATCGAACCTGAACAAGTCGGGTGCACTTTCCTGCACCGGAAACACCACTGGGTGCGGCGGGATATGCCGCCCCTATGGCTACATCGGTCGATCCGCCGCTTACTGGAGCGCCGTGCCGCCGCCGCCGGGCGCCATCTGTGCTTCGGTCGGGGCCACCGCCGTGTTGTTCCAGAAGATCGTGCCAGTGGTCGTGGCGCCGAAGCTCCGGTTGCCGCTCGTCTGGAAGGTCACCGGAATGGCGGCGACCACATAGGCGCTGATACCCGCCGCGGCGTCACAACCGGTGCCCTGCGCCGCCGAGGCGCCACCGGCCGCGAGTGACACCCGGTAGCCGCTCTTGATCGAGGGGTCGAGCGAGATGTCCGTCGACACGAAGCCAGCGCCGCCCACGCAGCCCGCCGCCAGACGCGCCAGCGTTGCTGAGTACGGGCTACCGACGCCGGCAGCCGAGAACGCGGCTTCGGCGCTATTAGTGGCGCGCACCGACCCGATGGCCGAGGCCTCGTTGCCCGCCATGCGGGCGCGCAGCAAGCCGGGGATGGCGATGGCCGCGATGATCCCGATGATGGCTACCACGATCAGCAGCTCAATAAGGGTGAAACCCTTGGTGTCTCGAATACGCATGATGTCGTTGCTCCTCCAGATGGTTCTTGCGGTTGCTGGGTCCGGGGTGTTCCGTTCCGCGACGCCGCCTCTCTGGACGGCGTCGATGCCCTTACAAAAGCAACAGCGATGCCAACCACAGCAGACATCTGCTTCTATTCCGTAAGTAATTTATGAATGAATGACTTACGGAAATCGATGGCCTGGCGCTTGACGCCGGCGTAGGCGGAACTGCTGACGGCCCCTGTCAGCGGCGTGGCGCCGACTGACAGCCTTGGGCACTACTTCAGCTGATACTTCTTGGCCAGGTAGCGGAACTGCCGGAACGTGATGCCCAGCAGGTCGGCCGCCTTCACCTGCACGCCGCCAGCCTGTTTCAGGGCCCGCTCGAGGTGCATCCGCTCGATCTGTTGCAGATGCGTCTCGAGATTGAAACCCGACGCGGGAATGGCCTCCACCGCATGGCTGCCACCGCCCGACGCTTCAGACAGGTGCGGCGGCAGGCTCTCAACGGTCAGCTCGGCCGACTGCTCGAGGGCCACGCCGCGCTCCATCACGTTTTCGAGCTCGCGGACGTTGCCGGGCCAGCGGTACGCCACGAGCAGGCGCATGGCATCCACGGCAATCCCGCGCACCGGGCGGCCCATGCGCTCGGCAAAGCGGCCCACGAACTGCTCGGCCAGAATCGGGATGTCTTCGGCCCGCTCGCGCAGCGCCGGCAGGCGCACCGAGATCACGTTGATGCGGAAGAAGAAGTCCTCACGGAAGGCATTGGTGCGCACCATCTCTTCGAGGTTCCGGTTCGTGGCCGCGATGAACCGGACGTCGGCTTCGAGCTCCTGGGTGCCGCCGACCCGCCGGAAGCGACGCTCCTGTAGCACGCGCAGCAACTTCACCTGCATGCCGAGACTGGTCTCGCCCACCTCATCGAGAAACAGCGTGCCCCGGTCCGCCGACTCGAGCAGGCCCTTCTTGGTGTCAACCGCGCCGGTAAACGACCCCTTCATGTGGCCGAAGAGCTCGGATTCGAGAATCGACTCGGTGAAGGCGCCGCAGTTGACGGCCACGAATGGCTGCGGTTGGCGCGTGGACTGCTGATGGATCTCGCGCGCCGTCCACTCCTTGCCGGTCCCCGACTCGCCCGTGATGAGCACGCTGGCGTCGGTGCGGGCCACCCGCGCCACGAGACTGATCACATCGAGAATCTGGCGACTGCGGCCGGCCAGCACGAAGCCCTGGCTCTTGCCGCTTGGCAGCGCCACCTGCGTTTCCGTGAGCCGCTTGACCTCGAGGTAGCGCGCCACGCGCTGCTTCAAGTCGGCCACGTCAAAAGGCTTAGTGAGATAGTCGACGGCGCCCAGGCGCATCGCTTCCACGGCGGTATCCGCCGAAGCAAACGCCGTCAGCAGCAGGCCCACCGAGCCGGGACTCCGTTCCTTGAGAGCCCTGAGCACGTCGACGCCCGAACCATCCGGCATCCGCAAGTCGCTGATGAGCAGGTCGGGAGGCGGGCCTGTGCGAATGAGGTCGAGGGCCGAGCTGACGTCCTCGGCGGTCGTGACCTCGTAGCCTTCGCGACGCAGCACGATCGAGAGCATCTCGCGCAACGAGCGCTCGTCGTCCACCACGAGAATGCGGGATTTCCGTTCCGGCAAGGCACTCATACGTCAGCTACCGTGACCCGCCAGATGCTGAGCCCGCCACGGGCGGCGCGGGGAATCTGGCCACGATCGTCGTGCCCTGGCCGAGGGCGGACTCGACGTCGATGCGCCCATTGTAGTCGGTCACGATGCGATGCACGATGGCCAGTCCCAAGCCGGTGCCGCGTCCGAACGACCCACGAAACGGGTGGAAGATCGCGTCCACTTCCTCGGGCGGGATGCCGGTGCCCTGATCGCGCACGCCGACACTGACCCACCCGTCGCCGGTCGAGGCAGAGAGCTCGAGCCGGCCACCGCGGGGCATGGCCTTGAGGCCATTGGTCGCCAGGTTCCACACAATCTGTCGCAGTTGGTTGTCGTCGGCGTCGACCCAGACCGGCGTGTCGGGCACTGACACGTCGATACGGTGGCCGGTGCCGGTCTCGGGGCTCGTACGCAGCAACGCGGCGGCGTCCTGCACGGGACGCCGGGCGTCAATTCGCGCCACGTCCACTTGACTCGGCCGGGCATAGGCGAGAAACGACGAGATCGTGCCGTTCAGCCGGTCGGACTCGCGCAGCACGATGTCCATGAGCTGCGCCTGGTCGGCCGACAGCGGCAGCTCACCGCGCAAGACCTGCATGGCCCCCGACATCGACGCCAGCGGATTGCGAATCTCGTGCGCGATACCCGCGGCCATCTCGCCGACCGCCGCGAGCCGCTGGCGCATCTGGGCCGTGCGCTCGAGACCCTTGATGTCGGTGACGTCCTGGAAGGTGAAGATCACGCCGCGCTCGCCGTTTTCAAGTGGCAGGGGCGCGGCGCTGACGCCGAGTTCAATGGGCCGGCCATCGAGCCGATGATAGGTGTAGTCGACGCGACGAGGGCGGGCCGCGTCAGTGTCGGCCGAGAGCGCGCTGGCAAAGGCCGCCGGCAGCTGCAGCACGTCGGACACTGGTTTGCCCGCCACGTCGCGGTCCCAGCCGGTGATCGCGGCCGCGGCCCGGTTGAAGGTCATGACGCGCCCGGCCGCATCCATGGTGGTCAGGCCACTGGCCAGATGGTCGATGACGGTGCGGTTGAACGCCTCGAGATCGGCGATCTTCTCTGAGGCTGCCTCGACCGCTACGTCGGCTGACCGCAGATTCTCGGCGAGCTGACCAGCCAGGAAGGCGACAGCGAAGAAGGCGAACACGTTGATCCCCACCGTGACCGCAGCCACGTCGCCGGGCGGCAACACGGCGGGATCAAGGCGCAGGCCGGTGTTCGGCCCTGAATACTGATACGCCACGATGGCGACGAAACACAGACTGGCCAGCAGCGCAGCCCGCACGCTACCACGGCGGTACTGCACGCCGGCCGCGGCCACGACTGGCAGCGCGTAGAGCGGCGTGAACGGACTCGTGACGCCGCCCGTGGCGGAGACGTAGGCCGAGATCAGCGCCGCATCGAGCGCGAAGTGCGCGTCGGCAGTGAGACTGAATCGGTTCGCAAACCGCACCGTCGCCGCATCGACCAGCGCGACGGCGAACAGGCTCGCTAACGCGACGATGGCCTGATCGATCGGCCAAAGCACCGACCCGGCCAGCGCCAGCGCCACCGCGAAGGTCGCCAGCACGGTCGCGGCGCCGAGCCGGACCGCGACCAGCCTCGATAGGCGAGGCCCCAGCGCCGACATCAGGTCAACTGGCTGATGAGGCCAAAGATCGGCAGGTACATCGCAACGACGATGCCGCCGACGACGATGCCGAGAAATGCGATCATCACCGGTTCGAGCAGCGTGAGTAATCCGGCCACGGCCGTATCGACTTCCTCTTCGTAGAACTCGGCGATCTTGGCCAGCATCGTGTCGAGCGCGCCGGTCGCTTCGCCGACGCCGATCATCTGCACGACCATGCCGGGGAAGACGCCCGTGGTCTTGAGCGGGCCTGCGACGGTTTCGCCGCGCTCGATGCTGCGGCGGACCTCGAAGAGCGCGTCTTCGATGATGGCGTTGCCGGCTGTCTTCGCCGTGATCTCGAGGCCGTCGAGAATCGGCACGCCCGAGGTCATGAGCGTCGAGAGCGTGCGGCAGAATCGAGCCACGGCAATCTTGCGCATGATGTTGCCCAGTACCGGCAGTTTCAGCACGGCGCCGTCCACCACGCGGCGGCCGCCCTCGGTGGCGTAGTACTGGCGGAAGGCGAACACCAGGCCGATCCCAATCGCGATGAGGAAGGGCATGAACTGCACCAGCATGTTGCTCATCGCGATGACCATGCGGGTCAGGAACGGCAGCTCGGCGCCGAGGCCGGCAAACAGACTGGCAAACGTCGGGATGACCTTCCAGAGAATGATGGTCACGACGGCGCCGGCAATCAAGACGATCGCCACCGGGTAGATCATGGCCGACTTGACCTGCCCCTTCAGCTTGACGGCCTTTTCGATGTAGGTCGCCAGCCGTTTCAGAATCGTATCGAGAATGCCGCCGGCCTCGCCCGCCGCAATCATGTTGGTGAAGAGCGGATCGAAGGTCTTCGGGTGCTTCTTCATCGCGTCGGCCAGGGACGCGCCGCCTTCGACATCCGAACGGGTGGCCAGGATGACGGCCGAGAAGTTCTTGTCCTCCTCCTGGTTACCGAGAATGTCGAGACACTGCACAAGCGGCAGGCCGGCGTCGATCATCACCGAAAACTGGCGTACGAACACGGCCAGGTTCTTGGGATTCACCGTCCGCGCGCGCGCCTTCTTCGGAGCCGCGACGGCCTTGACGGCCACAGCGGCAATGCGCGTGACCATGATCTGCTCACGCCTGAGCGACGAGGTCACCGACTCGACGGTATCGCCCATCCGCTCGCCGGCAATGGTTTCGCCGCCGCGGGTGCGGCCTGAAAATGCAAAGGTAGGCATGTCTGTCGTCTCCTCTGGAGCTTCTCGTGGCCTTGAACGTCGCTACCGCGCGCCGGTCGACCGGCCGAGTCCGGCGCCCGCGACGACTCCGACGCCCCGGCTGATCATCTCGGTCAATTCGTCCCTGAGCCCTGACGCGTTCATCGCCGTTTCGAGTGAGATCTGGCGCCGCTGGTGCAGGGTGACCAGCGACTGGTTCATGGTCTGCATGCCGAGCTTTTCCTGTCCGGCCTGCATCGCGGAGTAGATCTGATGCACTTTGTCTTCGCGAATCAGGTTGCGGATGCCGGCCGTAGGCACCAGGATTTCGAGCGCCACCACCCGACCTTGGCCGTTGATCTTGGGCAGCAGCGACTGACACACGATGCCCTCGAGCACGAGCGACAACTGCACACGCACCTGCGACTGCTGGTGCGCGGGGAAGACGTCGATGATGCGGTTGATGGTCGATGACGCCGAGTTCGTATGCAGCGTGGCAAACGTCAGGTGACCAGTCTCGGCGATGCGCAGGGCGGCTTCCACGGTCTCGAGGTCGCGCATTTCGCCGATGAGAACGATATCGGGGTCTTCGCGCAAGGCCGCGCGCAGGGCGTTGGTAAAGCTCTGCGTGTCGCTGTGGACCTCGCGCTGATTCACCAGGCAGCCCTTGTGCTGGTGGAGATACTCGATGGGGTCTTCGATCGTAAGAATGTGACTCTTTCGCTCGATGTTGATCTTGTCGATCATGGCCGCGAGCGTGGTCGACTTGCCGCTGCCGGTCGGCCCGGTGACCAGCACCAGCCCTCGCGGGCGCTCGGCGAGCTTGCCAATGACCGCCGGCAGGCCGAGTTCGTCGAAGGGCCGCACGCGCTCCGGAATCAGGCGGTAGACCGCGCCCACGGCGCCCCGCTGGTTGAACATGTTGCAGCGGAAGCGCGCCAATCCCCTGATACCGAACGAGAAGTCGAGCTCCTGTGACTCCTCGAACCGCTTCTTCTGGGCGTCGGTCAAGACGCTATAGGCCAGCGTCTTGGTGTCGGACGGCGTCAGTTCCGGCTGCTCGAGCCGGCGCAGGTCGCCGTGCACACGCACTTGTGGCGGCGACTGAATGGACAGGTGGAGGTCCGATCCGTTGAGCTCTACCGTGGTCTTGAGTAGTTCTGGCAGCGTGGCCATGTGGTGTCCCTGATCCTCGGTTCCGGTTACTTGACGGTCTCGCGCACGACTTCTTCGATGGTCGTCATGCCATCGGCGATCTTCCGCAACCCGCTGCCGCGCAGCGTGATCATCCCTTCCTCGATGGCCTTGCGACGCAATTCCAGGGCCGATGCGCCTACCAGAATCAGTTCCCGCAGTTCCTCGGCGATTTCCATCACTTCGTACAACCCGACCCGGCCCTTGTAGCCGGTGCGGTTGCATTTCTCGCAGCCCTTGCCCTTCTTTGGCACGACCGTTTCCGCCAGTTCCGGCGTGAAGCCGACGGCGACCAGGGCGGCCGGCGGCAGCGGCTCGTCGGTTTTGCAGTTGGTGCAGATGCGGCGCACCAGACGCTGGGCACACACGAGGTTGAGCGAACTGGCGACGAGGAAGGGCTCGATGCCCATGTTCATCAACCGGTTGATCGTGCTCGGCGCGTCGTTTGTATGGAGGGTTGACAGCACGAGATGGCCGGTGAGCGCAGCCTTGACGGCTATCTCGGCCGTTTCGAAGTCGCGGATCTCGCCGACGAGAATGATGTTCGGGTCCTGACGCAGGAAACTGCGCAGGGCCGACGCGAAGTTGAGGCCGATGCTCTCGCGCACCTGTACCTGGTTCACGCCGACCAGGTTGAACTCGACCGGATCTTCCGCGGTCATGATGTTGGTTTCGATGGTATTGATTCGTGAGATCGACGAATAGAGCGTGTTGGTCTTGCCGCTGCCGGTCGGGCCGGTCACGAGTACCATGCCCCAGGGCTTGGCGATCTGCGCCTCGAGCTTCGCCAGCGACTCCGGCTCGAACCCCAGCTTGGTCATGTCGAGCATCAGCTTGGTGCGATCGAGCAGACGCATGACGATCTTCTCGCCAAAGAGCGTCGGCAACACCGAGACGCGGAAGTCGATGTCGCGTTGCTGGCCGGCGTCGCTGAACCGGATCTTGATGCGGCCGTCCTGCGGCAGGCGCTTTTCGGCGATGTCGAGCTTCGCCATGATCTTGATGCGCGAGGTGATGGCGTCCTTCATCTTGAGCGGGGGACTCATCACGTTGTGCAGCAGGCCATCGACGCGGTACCGGACGCGGTACTCCTTTTCGTACGGCTCCACGTGGATGTCGCTGGCGCCCTTCGAGATCGCCGACATCAGGATGACGTTGACCAGCTTGATGACCGGCGCTTCTTCGCCCTGCCGCGTCAGCGCCTCGGCGCTGATCTCGTCGACTTCGTCGAGAATCTCGACATCGTCGGCGTCCATCATCGGCATTTCCGACATCGCGCGGGTCGCCATGTCGAGGGCGCTCTCGCCCGGTGCCATCTCGACGATCTTCTGGCTGTTCTTTGACCCGCCGCTGCCTGGGGCGCCGTAGTACTTCTGGATGGCGTCGAGAACCGCCGTCTCCCACGCCACCACGGGTTCCACGTTGTAGCCCGTCATGAACTTCAGGTCGTCGAGCGCGAAGACGTTGGTCGGGTCCGTCATCGCGATCGTGAGCGTGGCCCCGACCCGGCTGAGCGGGATGATCTGGTACTTATGGGCAGTCTCGGCGGGCACCAGCTTGATCACCGCCGGGTCGATCTCGAACTGATTCAGCGAAATCGAGGGCACGCCGTACTGCTTCGAGAGGAGGGACGTGATCTCTTCGTCCTTGACGAAGCCGAGCTTCACCAAATTGGCGCCCAGCTTGCCGCCATTGGACCGCTGATAGCTCAGCGCTTCCTGAAGTTGTTCTGGGGTGATCCGCTTCTCTTTGAGCAGCAGTTCACCGATCCGCACCGCCATGTCGTTCAGTCCGCCTTCGGCCACGGCGCTGGAGGGGGTTCCAGGCCTGTCGTCCCATTACCTTTTCGGTCATCGGCCGTTACGGCTGCAGGCTCTTCGCCCCGCCCCAACGCCGTCCAGGAGTCAGACCGTGCAGCCTTATGCCGCAGGTCCGGCCGCGCCGGGCCAGAATCCGACGCCTGACGGCCCATGGCTCGGAGGCCTCCGGCGAAAATTCGTCAAGAACCCGCATCCGCTTACAATTGCGTCGGCACAGGGCCAGGGCAAGGCCGACCGGCCCTGTGGCCGCACCGTTCGGACCTTGGGCCCGGCGGTGCGCGTCAATCATGGGGAAGTCCATGGCAATCAGCTACTTGGCGCCGACATCGAGAAACATTTCTGGCAACCTGGCCGTATTACACTTGAGCGGAATCGGCCGCCGCTGTTGCGTTCGTCCCACTCTGAATGTCTACCAATAGCAACCCTTCGGCCATGACCCCGGTTCGGCGCATCCTGAGTCTGGCCATGGCCCCGCGGGCGGCCATGGCTTCGGCCGTGCGCCTGTCAAT
Source organism: Acidobacteriota bacterium (assembly GCA_031376505.1). Classification (GTDB taxonomy): domain Bacteria; phylum Acidobacteriota; class Vicinamibacteria; order Vicinamibacterales; family UBA2999; genus CADEFD01. Next base: position 1,457 of record JANMDX010000243.1, on the reverse strand, counting down.
GCCCGCAATTCTGGCGACCTGGGCTCTGTGGCTGCTGCTCTGGGCAGCCGCCGCCAGCGCCCTGCTCACGTCGTCAGTCGGGCGTCAGGCGCTGGTCGACGAGCGGGTCCGGGTGGTCGAGAGTCTGGGCGGCCACGTGGACGACAGCGCCTACGCCAGGCTGCGGGCCGCGCCGCCCACGTGGGTCTACTTCGCCAGTGGTGGTCGCACGCTGCTCACGCCCCCGATCACGATTGGCGTGGCGGCGGGTCTGTTCATCTGGCTGCGGCGCGCGGCGGCAGTCTCGTTCCGGCAGTGCCTGAGTGTGTCGGTACACGCGACGGGCGCGCTGGTCGCCCAGCAGGTCGTGGCGATGCCGTTGCACCTGCTTCGGGAATCGCTGACGAGCCCCTTCAACCTCGCGGCCCTGCTGCCCTTCTTCAATGAGGGGTCGCCAGCGGCCAGGTTCTTCGGCACGATCGAAGTCTTCGGACTGTGGTGGGTAGCGCTGCTGGCCGTGGGCTGCGCGGTGCTGGCCGGGCGCAGGGCTCGCAGCTTCGTGAGCCCGCTGATTGGGGCGTATGTCGCCGTGGCGGCCGTGGTGGCCGGCGCGGTGCTGCTGACGGGAGGGTCATAATCGTGTTCCGGAAAAAATGGCCGTGGGTCATCGGCGTGCTGGTCATCGCCGGAATCGCAGGCGGCGTCTACTCGCGATCGCGGCAGGAGAAGGGCACGCTGGTCACGGCGGAAAACGTGCAGCTGCGCGACCTCGAATCGCTAGTGTCGGCGTCGGGCAAGATCGAGCCGAAGCGATCGGTCAACATCAGCGCCCAGTCGATGGGCCGGGTCACCCAGATCGGCGTGCGCGAGGGCGACCGCGTGAAGGCGGGTCAGTTCCTGCTCCTCATCGACCCGGTGTCGGCACAAAGCGCAGTGCGGCGCGACGAAGCCGCGGTGGCCGGAGCGCGTACGGGCCTGGAGCAGTCACGAGTGTCGGTGCAGAGCGGGCGGGCCAGCCTCGACGTGGCGCGCCAGTCGCTCAAGCGCCAGCAGGAACTCTGGCAGGCCGGACTGACGACGCGGGAGACACTGGAGAAGGCCGAGGCGGAGGTACAGATGCGCGAGAGCGACATCAACGCCCGCGGGCAGGAAATCCGCACCCGCGAAGAACAGGTGCGCCAGCAGGAGGCCGGCCTCGTCAGCAGTCGCTACAACCTCTCTCAGTCGCGGTTCGACTCGCCGTTTGACGGCATCGTCACGCGCCGCAACATCGAAGAAGGCGAAAACGTGGTCGTCGGCACCATGAACAATGCCGGCACCGTGCTTCTCACGGTGGCTGACATGTCGGTCATCGAAGCCGAAGTCGAAGTGGATGAGACCGACATCCCGCTCGTGCAGATCGGCCAGAAGGCCGCGGTGACCATCGACGCCATCGACGGCAAGGTGTTCGCCGGCCGCGTGACCGAGATCGGCAATAG
>JANMDX010000220.1:0-1920 GCA_031376505.1 Acidobacteriota bacterium | reverse complement strand
TGCCAGCCGCCCATCGCTGCCGTGGCCGGGACCCGCTACCGGTTCGAGCCGGGCCACCGGCCGTCCGCGGTCGACGATCAGCACCGAGGCGCCAGACTTGACGCTGTCGACGAGCGCGCTGAAGTTGTTCTTGGCCTCGGTGATACTGGCTCTTTTCATCGAGCCATTATAGCCTTGTGGCCCAGGGCCGACCGCCGTCATTCGGTGCGCAGGACCGGGCAGGAATCGAGTCGCAAGGCGTCGTGCACGTCCGGCCCGAAGTCCAGCCGCTGCACGAGCATGTCAGCCACCTCGCACCCGGAGGCGAAATTGTGGACGGCCCACTGCTGCGCGGTCTGCTGGATCATCCCGATAATCTGATCGCGCTCGTCCTGGGGCCGCCCGGCCGTGGCAAACGCCACCACATCGCGCATGACCTCCGCCGGGTTTGCCGCGTCGTGCACCAGCGTCTGGGCGCGGATGGCGATCTCATCGCCAAAGCCGGTGGCCACCTCGTGGGCGTGGCCCGTGCAGTTCACGTACCGCAGCAAGGCGTTGTCCTGAGCCAACGCCAACGTCGCGACGAATTCACCAAGACGAAGGGGCGTGGACAAAATGGGGAGTTCTCCTGATGCGCGGGCCCGACCATCGGGCGCACTATTCTTGACACGCACAACGGCACGTCGCCGCTGGCGAAAATGGAGGACACGTCATGAATCAGGCAGAAGCGAACGCAGACGTCGTCCGGCGGGGCTACGCGGCCTTCAACGCAGCCGACATCAAGACCCTGACCGAACTCATGTCCGAGAACGCCTCATGGCACACCCCCGGGCGCAGCCGTATCGCCGGAGATCACACCGGCCGCGACGCGGTCTTCGCGCAGTTCGGACGGTACGGCGGCGAGACGAACGGCACCTTCAAGGCCGACCTGAAGCAAGTGTTCGGGAGCGACAACGGCCGTGTGGTGGCCATCCACCACAACAGCGGCGAGCGCAACGGTAAACGCCTCGACTCGGACTGCTGCATCGTCTTCGAGATCAAGAACGGCCAGATGGTCTCCGGCCGGGAACACTTCGTCGACCTGCACAACTGGGATGCGTTCTGGGCGTAGACGTCCTGGCAATGAGCCTGGTAGCCGTGCGCGTGCGATTCGCACGCGCGCGGCGTGCCCCCCAGTCACACGGTCCCTCGGAGGGTCCGCGTGAGCTCGGCGAAGTAAACTCTCGAACGATGTCGCTTCCGTCTGGCACCCGCATCGGCCACTACGTGATCGTCGCCCCGCTGGGCGCCGGCGGCATGGGCGAGGTTTTCCGGGCCTCCGATCCACGCCTCGGGCGCGAGGTAGCCATCAAGGTGCTGCCGGCGTCCTTCGCCAACGATCCGGACCGCCTGGCGCGCTTCGAACGCGAGGCCCGGGCCCTGGCCGCGCTCAATCACCCGAACATCGCCCAGGTCTATGGGTTCGAAGAATTCTCGACGAACGGCGGCGCCACCCGCGCGCTGGTGATGGAACTTCTCGAAGGCGAGTCGCTTCGCGATCGGCTGGTGTCGACGGGCCCCACCGGCATGCCCGTGCGCAAGGTCGTGGATGCCGCCGGCCAGATTGCCCGCGGCCTGTCGGCCGCCCACGAGCGCGGCATCATCCACCGCGATCTGAAACCGGAGAACGTGTTCGTCCTGCGCGACGGCCAGGTGAAGATCCTCGACTTCGGTCTCGCACGCGCCGGCGACACGACCTCCGCCGCGGCTGACGCCGCCACGCGATACTCTCCTGCCACCGATCCCGGCACTGTGATGGGCACGGTGGGCTACATGGCGCCGGAACAGGTCAGGGGCGCGGACGTCGATGCGCGCGCCGATCTCTTCGCCTTCGGCTGCGTGCTCTACGAAATGCTCACCGGCCAGCGGGCGTTCCGGCGCGAGACCCCCGCCGAGACGATG
>JANMDX010000200.1:0-3398 GCA_031376505.1 Acidobacteriota bacterium | reverse complement strand
CTACGACAACCCGGTCGTGCACAACCGTGGGCTGTTCATGCTGCCTGTGGCCAAGCGCGCATTGGCGGCCGGCATCGCGGCGGGCGTCAAGATCGTCACGGGCGCGGATTCCAGCTATGGACCTGAGAGCACGACGCGCATTTCCCACGAGGTCGCCAACTTCGTGAGCGCGGGGATGGCGCCGCTGCAGGCGCTGCAAGCCGCCACCGTGACCGCCGCCGAGCTGTTGAGGCTCGACGGCACAGTCGGAGTAGTCGCCGCGGGGTTCGAGGCCGACCTCATCGTGATCGAGGCCAACCCCCTCGTCGACGTGCGGGCACTTCAAGACCCGCTGTTCGTGATGAGCAACGGGCGAGTGGCCGTCAACCGGTTGGAGTTCGGGCGCGAAGGCCGATAGGCGCGAGCCACTTCGGCCGGCTCGCAGACGACACGATTCCGTGCGGCGGCTCAAGGAGCTGTTCGACCGCATGGCGGCCATGCGGCGCGGCTGACCTTCGAGCGTGACGCCGAGCATTTTCCGATCGGCTGGAGTTCTGTCCGCGGTCACTCAGTGAGTCTGACCCCTAGTCCGCGCGGAGCCCCGTCATCGGATCAACCCGCGTGGCGTGGCGGGCTGGAATCCACGTCGCGACCAGCGCGACCAGCGCCAGCGCCGAGACGACGGCGGCGTAGGTGAGAGGATCGAAGGGGCTGACGCCGAACAGCAGCGAGCTAAGCAGCCGCATCAGGAGCGACGCCGAGACCAGTCCGACCGCCAGGCCAATGCCGGCCAGCGCGACGCCGCGGCCAATGAACATCCGCTGCACCTCACTGCTGCGCGCGCCAAGCGCCATGCGGATGCCGATCTCGCGCCGGCGCTGCGACACGATGTACGCGATGACGCCGTAGATGCCGACGATGCCGAGCAGCAGCGTGACCGAGCCGGCGATGCCGAGGATCACGAGGACGAACGCGGTTTGCGCCATCGACTCCTCGTAGATCTGCGACAGCGTGCGAACGCGCGCCAGTGGCAAGTTCGGGTTCACCTTCCATACTGCCTGCTGGACTTCCGACAGGAATCCGGCCGACTGCAGCCGGGACGATCGAATCGCGTACCCGAGCGATCGTTGCACCGAGGCTTGGCCGTTCGCGAAGTCGTCGGTGTAGAGCATGGGCCAATACACCATGGTCGGCGCGTCCTTTGTCGCGCCGTCCTGCCGCTCGTTCGCGACGACGCCGACAATCTCGATCCAGCGCGCCTCAGGCGTCCGGCGGATCCGGCGGCCCAGCGCCTTGGCCGGCTCACCCCAGTACTCGCGCGCCAGGTTCTCGCTGACCAGCACCACCGGGGACTTCTCATGCACGTCGGTCCAGGTGATGGTGCGGCCGGCGACCATCCGATTCCCCATGGTTTCGACATAGCGCTGGCCGAGGTACTTGTGGCGGCGCAGCGTCGGGATCTGCCCATCGGTGCGCGGGAAGTCTTCGACCCAGATCGGATCGATGTGGTTGTTCCCCTCCATCGGCAGCGAAGAGGTCAGGCCGACGGATTCCACGCCCGCCACCGCTTCAATGCCCCGCGTGATCTGTTCGTGGAGGCGCGCCACCTGCGCGGCGTCGCTCACCACGGCGGTCGGCACGGAAATGCGCAGCGTGAGCACTTCTTCCGGCTTGGTAAAGCCAGGCGGCACGTCGCGAATCCCGAGGAACGTGCGGACCATCAGCCCGGATGCGACCAGAAGAATCGCCGCGAGTGCTACCTGCGCGACGACAAACGTGTTCCGCGCACGATGACGTTCGCGGCCTTCGCTCGACCCGCGCGAGCTGTCTCTGAGCGCCGCCGCCAGGTGCGGCCTCGCGTACTTGATCACGGGAATGACGCCAAACAGCAGGCCCGCCATCGCCGACAGCGCCAGCGTGAAGAGCAGCACGACGGGATCCAGGGCAATCTCGCTTAGCCGCGGCAACTGCGACGGTTGCAGATACACCAGCAACTGGATGCCGCCGTACGCCAGCGCCACGCCCAGCGCGCCGCCCAGCAACGCGACCAACAGCGATTCTGACAGCAGCTCCCAGGCAATCTGCCGGCTCGACCCGCCGAGTGCCAACCGCACCGCCAGGTCCTGCTGCCGGCCCTCAACGCGCACCAGGAACAGGTTGGCCACGTTGGCGCAGGCAACGACCAGCACCAGCGCCACGGTGCCGAGCATCAGCCAGAGCATGTTGCCGATGTCACCGACGACGTCGACCGAGAGTGGCCGCACCAGCGCGCCAAAGCGCGCCTCGTCGAACATCTTCTTGGTGAATCCTGGCGGCAGGGGAAAGCGCTCAGTCAGGGTTGGCAACAGCCGATCGACGTCGGCATTGGCCTGCGCAATGCTGACGCCGGGCTCGAGTCGCGCCACGGCCTGGTAGTTGAAGCCGGCGGCGTGAATCTCGGTGCGATTGAACTTGAAGGGAACGAAGACGGCCGGGTTCTGGTCCAGGAAGCGAAAGCCATCGGGCAGTACGCCGATCACTTCGCGCGGCTTGCCGTTGACCATCAGCGATTGGCCAATTGCCGCCGGGCTGCTGCTGAACCCCCGCTCCCAATAGCGGTGCGAAATCATGACGACCTCGGGACCTGTGGGCAGGTCGTCCTCACGGCTGAAGCCGCGGCCGAGCGCTGGCCGCACGCCGAGTACGCCGAGCGTGCCGTCAGTCACGTCCAGCGTCTGCACCTCCTCTGGCTCGCCTCGGCCCGTGATGGTCGCCGAGCCGTTGCTCCAGAGCCCAATGTCCTGAAATGACTGCGCGCTGTCGCGCAACATGAAATAGGTGGCAGCCGACTGATTGAGCGGGCCCGGCATGACGCCTGGCGCCACGAACCACGCGCCCACGAGCGACTCGGGTTGTGCATATGGCAACGGCTTCAAGATGATGCCGTTGACGACGCTGAAGATCAGGGCATTGGCACCAATGGCGGCACCCACGGTCATGATTGCGGTCAGCGCAAAGGCGGGGCTCTTAAAGAGTCGGCGCAGGGCGAGTCTCACGCCCGGTGAGACGATGGCCGACCTGGAAAGGTTGCCTCAACTCCCTGCGCTGGGCAATCGCCACCGGCCCAGGTGGCCGCGGCAAGGAAAACGAGCGGCTCCCACGAATGGGAGCCGCCCTCGAGATGCGCGGTGCCGGGGGCGCGCGTGACTGCGCCCTCGACGAACTGGCGCGCGCTACTGCCGCTCGCGTTCCATCGTCGTCGCACCGGCCTTGCGCTTGTCGACTTCGGCCTTGTACTCGTCGTCCTTCAGATAGACGATGTTGATCCAGGCGTGGGCCATCTCATCCACCGTGCGGTCGCCCCAACCGACCCACTGGTTCGGGTCGGGATTGGTCTTCTTGGCGATGGTGTTGTCGTGCCACGCGGTGACCTCGAGCAG
>JANMDX010000084.1:0-13067 GCA_031376505.1 Acidobacteriota bacterium | reverse complement strand
GTCGGGCGCGGCCACGAGCGCGCGTGCCAGCAGCACGCGGCGCCGCCACCCGCCCGAGAGCGTGTCGACGGGCGCATCCGCCGGGAGATCCAGGCGCGTCAGCACGGTTTCCACGCGCTGTTCGAGCGTCCAGCCGTCGCGCTCCTCGAGTTCGTGCTGCAGCCGGCCCATTTCGTCGAGCAGGTCGAGGTTGCCATTGCCCACCTCGGCCGACGCGTGATGGTACGCCGCCACGAGCGCCGCCAGATCGCCGAGACCTTGCGCCACGACGTCGAACACGGTGTCGTGGGTGTCGAGCGGCACGTCCTGCACCAGCCGCGCCACCTGCACGCCGATATCGCGCCACACGATGCCCTTGTCGGGCGGCAGTTCACCGCTCACGATCTGCATCAGCGTGGATTTGCCAGTGCCGTTCCGACCGATGAGCGCGAGCCGCTCCCCAGGCTGGATTTGCAGGGACACGTCGTCGAGCAGGGGCAGGTGGCCGTAGGCGTGGAAGATATGGTCGAGGGTCAGCAGAGGCATGCGATCCCCTTAGCGTATCAGGCCCGGCGGCCTCACTCTCTAAACTTCCGGCTCGGTCGGCCCCGGCCTCAGCTCACGACGGCGTTCTGCATGGCCCAGAGGGCCGCCGCGACGCGCGTTCGAGACGCCGTTCTTGTTGTCGCGATGCTGGAGGTGCTGGTCGGCCGTCTTCGGTGAGATGAAGAGCCGATCGGCGATTTCCTTCGTCGTGAGCCCGCGCGCGGCCGCGTCCAACACGTCGACCTCACGACGAGACAATCCGCCCGGGTGCTGCGGCCTGCGCTGCGCCGGTGCCGTGGCCGTCGCCGCCGGTTCCCCGTGGCCCGCGGCGGCGAGCACGGCGCTCGTCGCGCGCGACTCCAGCACATAGATTTACAAACAGTTGTTCTGCAATGGTATCTATTTGTCTATGGAAGAGCCGCGCCGCATACTGAAGGCACGAGGTCGATGCCGTGGATCTGGTGTTCCCGTTTTCCGAGTACTGGTGGTTCTACGCGGGGTTCACGCTGTTTGTCCTGATGCTGCTGGCGGTGGACCTGGGGGTCTTCCACCGCCAGGCGCACGAAGTCAGCATGCGGGAATCCGTCGTCTGGTCGGTCATCTGGGTGGCCATGGCGCTGGCGTTCAACTTCGCCTTCTATCTGTACGCCGCCGACAAGGCCGGGCCCGAAGTCGGCACCAGGCTCGGGTTGGAGTTCCTCACCGGCTATGTCGTCGAGAAGTCGCTGGCGGTCGACAACGTCTTCGTCTTCGTCATGGTGTTCTCGTACTTCGGCATCCCACCGATCTACCAGCACCGGGTGCTCTTCTACGGCATCCTCGGCGCCCTGGCCTTCCGAGCCGTGTTCATCGCGCTCGGTTCCCTGCTGATGCAGTACCACTGGGTGGTCGTGACCTTCGGCGCGCTGCTGCTGCTCACCGGCGTGAAGATGCTGTGGGCGCCCGACCAGAAGGTCAGCCCGGACCGGAACCCGGTCATCCGGCTCTTCCGGCGCCTGATGCCCATTACGCCTGAGCTGCACGGGCAGCGCTTCGTCGTGACGCTCGACGGGCGCCGGCACGCCACGCCGCTGCTGGTGGCGCTGGTGTTCCTCGAGATGAGCGACGTGATCTTCGCCATCGACTCGGTGCCGGCCATCTTCGCGCTCACCCGTGAGCCGCTCATCGTCTTCACGTCGAACGTGTTCGCGATCCTCGGGCTGCGGGCGATGTACTTCCTGCTGGCTGGCGCGGTGGCACGCTTTCGCCTGCTCAAGTACGCCCTCGCCCTCATCCTGATCTTCGTCGGGTTGAAGATGGTGTGGCTGAACGAGGCGTTCGGCGGCAAGTTCCCGATCGAGTGGTCGCTCGGCATCATCGGCCTGCTGCTGGCCGGCGCCGTGGCTGCGTCGCTCATGGAACGACGCCCGTCGCCGGCGGCCTAGTAGTCAGGTGCCGGTCGTCGCGCGCTGCCGTATGAGCCAACGTCCGGGTTCGCGCTGTGGGGCAACACCGGGCGTCTGAGTCCGGCCCCGCGGGGCCGCCTAACGGGCTCAATGTCGGCCTTGAAGACGTCGCCGTCGAGCGGGCTCACGACGGCCACGGCGCGGTCGTCGGCGGGCGTGCGCATGTGTAACCCGCGCACACCAGGAATCCCCGAGCATCCGGCTCGATTCGGTGTAGCTTACGGGTTGAGGGAGGCGCCATGAAGAGACGAACGATGATGACGACACTCGCCGGCGGCATGGTGGCCGTCCGATACGCTGGCCGCGCAGAGGCGGCGCCAGCGCCTGACGGGAAGTTGCCGGTCGCGAGCGCAAACGCGGCCAAGGACTTTCCCGGCGCGAAGGAACTACCGGACCCGAGCACCAACTATAAAGTCGTCTTCTCGGTGTCCGCGAAAGTGAAAGACGACGAAGTGCACCCGACGCTGAAGATGATCGGGCTGTATCTCAACACGCTCGCGCACAATGGCGTGCCGGCGAAGAATCGCCATTTCGCGGCGATGTTCCATCAAGGCGGCGGCGACGCCGTGTTCTCCAATGAGGTCTACAAGGCGCGCCACAACGGCGTCGACAACCCGAACATCGCCACCTTGAAGGAACTGCACGAGGCGGGGGTCGAGCTTCGCGTGTGCGGACAGGGGCTCATCGGAAAGAAGGTCGATCCGTCGCAGCTGCTACCTGGCGTTCAGGCCGACCTCTGGGCGCTCGTGACGATGGTCAATCTGCAATCGCGAGGGTACGTCCGACTCGGCTGATAGGCGACGGCACGTCGTCAGGGTTTCTTGGGCATCAGATGGGTGTGGTCGGCCGCCACCGGGCCGACCTGCACCGTGCCCATCAGCCCGCCGTCGGCGTGGTCCAGGATGTGGCAGTGCAGCATCCACGTGCCGGGGCGTTCGTCAAACGTCACGAGCAGCCGCGCGGTGGTCTTCATCGGGATGTTCAGGGTGTCTTTCCACACCATGGGCGCGAGCGGCACGCCCTTCTCGTCGACCGCCAGGAAGAAGTATCCGTGCAAGTGGAACGGGTGGTCCCAGTCGGTGTCGTTCTTGATGGTCCACAGCTGCGTCTCGCCAAGGCCGGCAAGAAATGGCTTCGCCTTCCAGAACGGCACGCCGTTGATGCGGAACTCCGAGTGGCCGGCTTCCTGCGGCGGCAGGGTGAGCAGCATGCTCACGGGCGTGGCGCCTTCGGCCTTGGGCGGTGTGATGACGCGACTGATCGTGGGCAGCATCACCTTGGTCAGCGCCGGCTCTCGCGTGAGACTGATGGTCATCACGTCTTCCACGCTGCGGTACTGCACGCTGCCGTAGCCGCGGTTGTAGAGCATCGCGCGCAGCGTGATCTCCGACCCCGGGGCGCCCTTGGGCGCAACGACGACGTCCATGCGCTCGCCCGGCGTGATGAGCAGGATGTTGCTCTTGGTGGCGCGGTCCTGAAAGCCGCCGTCCTGTCCGAGCACCAGGAAGTCCTGGCCGTCGAGATCGAGATAGAAGAAGCGGCTCTTGGCGGCGTTGACGATGCGCCAGCGCTGCGGCGCGCCCGACCGGGCGCGAAGGGTGGGCTTCGTCTTGCCGTTGACGAGCACGTAGTCGCCTTCACGGCCAAACACCATGCCCGCCGAGCCGCCGCTCTCGGCGTCTTCGAGCCGTCCCTGACGATCGAACCCGATGTCGCTCAACACGAGCGTGATCTGGTCGGTCACGCCCACGCCGTCGGCGGGATCTTCCACGAGCAGCGCGCCGTACAAGCCGTAGCCCACCTGCGCCGCCGACATCACGTGTGGGTGGTACCAGTAGAGCGAGGCGTCGCGCACGACGAAGTCGTAGGTGAACGACTCGCCCTTCTTCACCTCGGGCTGCGAGATGCCGGGCACGCCGTCCATGTCGTTGGGCAGGCGTACGCCGTGCCAGTGAATGGTCGTGGGCGCGTCGAGCTCGTTCATGAAATGGACGATGACGCGATTGCCGACCTTGGCGCGAATGAAGGGGCCGGGGATACTGCCGTTGTAGGTCCAGGCGTTGACGCGTTTGCCTGGGGCCACTTCCACCTCGGCCATCTTCGCGGTGATGTCGATCTCCACAATGGCAGGGTCCGGGTTCCGGTCTTGCGCCTCGGTCAGGCGGGCGCCGGCGTCCCAGCCTTCCGGCGCGAAGCCCGCTGGTGCCTGCGCCCACGCGGAGGGCACGGTGGACAGCCACGACAACGCGAGGATGGCTGCCGCCACGAGGGCCAAGCGTTTCCAGGGCGAATGACACGCGCAGAACATGGCGGCTACCTTGACCTCAAAAGACTGGAATTTGCAAGCCCGATGCCGCAAGACAGCGCGAGACACGGCTCGCGTCATATCGGCCAACGATCATCGTGAGGAACCACTCTTCCCCAATGAACGCGTGGTGCGATGGGTGGCCGTGGCCGTCCAGGGATCCTCGGGCCAGGGGTGCTTCGGGTAGCGGCCGCGAAGTTCGCTGCGGACTTCTGGGTAGGTACGCTGCCAAAAACTCCGCAGGTCCCTGGTCGTCTGCACCGGGCGTCCGTTGGGCGCGAGCAGACTGAAGGTGACCGGCACTTTGTGCGGCCCAAGGGTGGGCGTGTCGGCGAGCCCAAAGAGCTCCTGCAGCTTCACCGAGGCCGTGACCGTGCCGTCGTCGCCGTAGCTGAGCGGGGCCGTCCGCCCGCTCGGCACCGGCAAGGCCGTCGGGGCCTGCGCGTCGAGGCGTCGCTTCGCGTCGAAGGGCAGATGCGCGGCCAGATCGAGCCGGTCGAGGCTCGACGCGGAGAGCGCGGCGCCACGCACGAGCGCCGGCAGATCCACCTCGAGGCCCGCAAAGCGCAGCCGGCGGAGCAGTTCGGCGTCGGCGTCGGTCGGCGCACGCGACAACCACGCGTGGGCGAGCAGCTGCGCGGCCACGTCCGGCTCGACGGCCACCGGCGTGTCGCTCAGCACCAGCGCGCCGTAGCGCGCCACACGCGCGGCCTTCACGCGTCCGGTGGCGGCATCGAGCCGATGCTCGATGGCGACGCTGGTGGGGTGGATCCACTCGGGCTCGACGCGGCTGGCCAGATGAATGCGGGCCTCGGCCACGCCGTCGCGCGCGGCGGCGGTGACATCGAGCGCCACCAGGAACTCGCCCTCGTGCACGCCCGACTCGCGGCCGAGCACGGCACCGTGTCCCGAGGCGAGCAGGACCTTGCCGGCGCCTCCCAGCCGGCGTCGCGCCAGGCGGTCGGCGTAGCCGGCAAAGAGCGCGCGTCGTAGTGCTTCTTCCGAGGTGTCCTCCGAGGTGTTGTCCGAGGTGCCCCCTGAAGTCTGTCTCGACGTGCCTGAGGCTGCCGGGCCGGACGCGCGCGCCAGTCTCGCCAACTCGTCGGCCAGCCGCCGCACGTGCGGGAGCTGTTGCCCGAAACGGTCGAGGTCGGCGAGCAGGTCGCAGCTGGTGGATGCTCTGGCGCCGCTCGATACCGACGATGTCCGGCGCCCCTCCGCCAGCAGCGCGCACGCCGCCGCCACGGTCGGCGCGCCGCTGCCTTCCACGAGCATCCGCGCCAGCCGCACGTGCACTGGCATCCGCTGCAGGCGGCGCCCCAACTCGGTGATGGCCACGACGTCGTCGGATCCAGACACCGCGCCCAGGCGTCGCAACACGTCGAGCGCGGCCGTCACGGCGTCGGGCGGGGGCGCCTCGAACCACTCGAACGCGTGCGGACGGGCGCCCCAGGCCAGCACGTCGAGCACGGGGCCGGCCAGATCCACGCGACGAATGTCGGGTTCGCGGGCGGGCCGCAGCCGGTCGTGCGCGTCCCACAGTCGTCGCACGAGGCCCGGGCCGAGTCGGGCGGCGCGCCCAGCGCGCTGGTCGGCCGAATCGAGCGTGACCCGCTCGGTCACGAGCGCATCGAGGCCGCGATCAGCGTCGTAGCGGGCGACCTTCACGAGCCCCGTGTCCACGACCGCCGACACGCCAGGCACTGTGAGTGACGTCTCGGCGATGTTCGTGGCCAGGATCACGCGCCGTCCGACGGCGGCGCGCACGGCTGCGTCTTGAGTCGCGCCGCCGAGCGCGCCATGCAGCGCCACGACCTCGACGCCTGCGAGCGCCTGCTGCGCCAGATCCTGCCGCGCGCGCTCGATCTCGCGGCTGCCCGGCAGGAAACACAGGATCTGCCCGGGCGTGCGCGGCAGCACCGCCCGCACGGCCTGCGGCACGCTCTCGCCCGGCGCATAGTCGATCTGCAGCGGGTGCAGCGTGCCGGGCACATGCAGCACCGGGCAGTCCTGCAGGTACTGCGACACCGGCGCGGCGTCGAGCGTGGCCGACATCACCAGGAGGTGCAGGTCGTCGCGCGCGAGCCACGCCTGACGGGCCAGGGCGAGCCCCAGGTCGAGGTGGATGCTGCGTTCGTGGAATTCATCGAGCACCAGGGTCGTGACGTCGGACAGGAGCGGATCCTGCTGAAGACGCGCCGTCAGGATGCCCTCGGTGACGACCAGCAGCCGCGTGTCGCTTGTGAACGTGCGCTCGAAGCGGATGTGCCAGCCGACCTCGCGGCCAACCGTCCAGCCGCGCTCGTCAGCGATGCGCGTTGCCACGGCCCGCACCGCCACGCGGCGCGGCTGCAGCACCATCACCCGGCCGCGACCGACGAGCGCCGGCGGCACGCGGGTCGTCTTGCCGGCGCCCGGCGCGGCAGTGAGCACGGCGGCGCGGTGACATTCTAGATGAGCGCGGATGGCATAGACGTGCGCGTCGATGGGCAGTGCCGCGATCACCCCTTCACCGTCCAGCCCTTCTTCACGAGCACCGGACGAATCCTCGCCACCTGGTCGCCCTGAATCTCCACGGTGTTCTCGGCCACGGCGCCGCCCACGCCGCAGGTGCGCTTCAACTCGCCGCACAGGTCCTTCAAGAACGCCTGGTTCTGCGGCAGGTCGTAGACCACCGTGACCGTTTTGCCGCCGCGGCCCTTCTTCTCGAGGCGGAGTTTGGCGACGACCTTCGTGGGCACGGTCTCGTCGCGGGCGAACTGGCTGGAGCACTTACAGTCGCCGGCGGGCCAGCCGCACGTGGGGCACAGCCGGCCGGTGCCGGTGGAGTAGACAGGGCGGGAGTTGTCGCGGCTCACGGTTGGTGCAGGGGCCGTGGCGTGGCTATTGCTGGCCGGGACGGCGTAGGGCCGAGGTCAGACCGTCGATGCCACGCGGGGGCGCGGATTCTTCATGGTCAGCACCACGTTCCACGCGTACTTGCCCACCGCGGGCACCGCGCGCAACAGCACGCGATCGGCAACATTGAGGCCGCGGCGCAGGGATTCGCGACCAGGTATTCCTACCAGGGGGGCCGTCAGCAACGTCAGCAGGTTGACGAAGTCCTTGTCGACCACACCGAAGTGTCGATCGAGAACCGCGAGATCCCGCCGAAGGAGAGGATGCTCGTCTTCAGTGCGCTCGTTGGGGGTGGCGCGACGCACGTAGTTGATGACCGGGTTGTGGCCGAGTGGCTCAAGAAACACAGCAGCGCCTGACGGCTTCAAGACCCGGGCGATCTCCGCGCATGCGCGGTCGAGATCGAGGTGGTGCAGGATCGCGATGCCGAACACCAGATCGAACGAGGCGTCAGGAAACTCCAGGACCTCTGCGTTCATGGCCTGGAAATTCACACCGGTCACGCCGGCTTTCGCCGCGGCTTCCGTGGCCCCTTGCACCGCCACCGGCGAGATGTCGATGCCTTCGACCGTCGCTGCGCCGTATGATCTGAACAACAGGCTGGCCTCTCCAAAAGAGCAGCCGTAGTCGAGCACGTTCTTGCCCAGGCACAGCGGCCTGGCGGCCGCATATACGCGTCTGAGCGCCTCAAGCGTCAGGCTCCCCGTGAAGGCCGCCACGCGACCGCGGGAGGCGTCGTTTCCGCCGAAACGCTTGTCGTGCCACTCACGTTCTCGTTCAACGCGATCGGCGATGGTGTCCTGGACCGGTGATGCCACGATAGATATCTCTGAGACTCAATGTTCGCACAGTTCCGCGTGCCGGACGCCTGGGGCGCGCGGCTGGTTACGGATTTTCTCGAGAATGCTGTGCTCGGAGCGTGTCCGGCGCTCTGGGTTGCCCGACCGGCCTGGCCGCGGAGATCGATGTTCGTGGTGGTCTAGACCTGATCGTAGCGGTCCATTACCCGATACGGCACCTCGGTGAAGGGCGGCAAGCCCGCGACGTCGATGATATGCAAGAGCCCGTCGCGGTCGTGGAACTCGCGGCGGTCGCGGTCGATGACGACCGTGTTCGGGTAGAGCGGCGCCAGGCGCCGAAACTCCGCGTCGATGATGCGGAAGCGGCGCACCATCTCTTCCGCGCTCTCGTGCGGACGGTTGCGCTGGCGGATGTGCTTCTCGATGGTGTCGGTGCTCGATGTGAGCACGATCACGCGATCGGGGTTCCAGGTGTCGCCCACCGCGAGCACACGCCGTAGCTCGTCGTGACTGGTGGCCGGATACTCGGGAATGTGCGCTTCGAGGGTGATGCGCGCGCCTTCGAAGAAGATCACCTTGGCGGGCCCGTCGTGCGCGGCGGCGTCACGGTAGTTGGCGTCGTAGAGGTCCCCAAAATACGCGGTGACGCCCACGGGATTGCGCCCGGCCGCGATGTCTTGCAGCACGCGCGGGTCCCACACACCCTGTTCGCCTTCGCCGTACGAGCCGTGGTGATACAGGTCGCCCAGCTGGCGCACGAGCGTGCTCTTGCCGATGCCTGGACCGCCGACGATTGCCACCTTCATGTCCGTGTCTCGGGGCAGGCGAGGTGCGCTACCTGGCGCCGGCCGGCAGGTGATCGAGGAAGTAGGTGGCGATCTTCCGGTAGATGTGGACCGACGTGCCTGGCCCCTCGGCGATCGCGTGCGAGCGGTTGGGGTAGATCATCATGTCGAAGGGTTTGCCCAGCTCAATCAGCCGGTTCACCAGGCGCTCGGTGCCTTGCACGTGCACGTTGTCATCGCCCGAACCGTGGATGACGAGGAGATGACCCTTGAGGCCCTCGGCGAAGTGGATCGGCGAGCCCAGCTTGTAGCCGGCGGCGTTGTCGGCTGGAAGACCCATGTAGCGTTCCTGGTAGATCGTGTCATACAGCGTCTGGTCGGGCACTGGTGCCACTGAGACGCCCACCTGGTAGACGTCGGCGAACCGGAACATCGCGTTGAGGGTGTTCGAGCCGCCGCCACTCCAGCCCCACACGCCGACGCGCGCCGGATCGAGAAACGCATGCCGCGCCAGGAGCGCGCGCACGGCCGCCGCTTGATCCCGCGACGACAGGTCGCCCACGGTGCCGTAGACCGCCTTGCGCCAGGGCGCGCCCTTGGGCGCCGGCGTGCCGCGGTTGTCCATGCTCACGACGACGTAGCCGGCGTCGGCCAGCGCCCGGTGGAACAGCGCCTCGCGGCCATGCCACTGGTCGGTGACCGTCACCGCGGCCGGTTCGCCATAGACGAAGGTGATGAGCGGGTAGCGGCGCGCCGGGTCGAAGTGCGACGGCTTCAGCATCCAGCCGTCGAGCATCACGCCGTCGCCGACCGGTACCGTGAAGAACTCGGCCGCCGGCGTCAGCACCGGCTCGAGGGTCTTGCGCAAGGCGCTGGTGTCGGTGAGCGCGCGGAGCACCCGGTGACTGGGCAGTTCCACCACGTCGGTGACGGGCGGGACATCGAAGCGTGAGTACGTGTGGAAGGCCAGGCGCCCGCCAGGCGCCAGCCGGTAGTTGTGCGTGCCCGGTTGTGATGTGGGCGTGACGCGTTCAGGCGTGCCCTGGCCGTTCAATCGCGATCGATACAGGTAGCGGGTCGTCGCGCTCTCGGGCGACGCGATGAAATAGACCCACTCGTCTGTCGCGTCGGTGCCGCTCAGTTGCAGGATGTCGCCGTCAAATGGCGTGACGAGGGTGGTCGTCGCGCCGTCGGCCGCGGCGCGATAGAGGTGGCGCCAGCCGTCGCGCTCGCTGGTCCAGAGAAACGCCCGGCCCTGGTCGACCCAGCGCACCTGGTCCACGACGTCGAGCCACGTCTCGGCGCGGTCGCGGAACGTGCGCGCCACGCGGCCCGACGAGGCATCGGCGCTCAGCAAGTCCTGCTGATTCTGGAGACGGTTCAACTGCTGGATCGCGAGGGTGTCGGGTCCGCGCCATTCGAGCCGCGCCAGGTAGGTGTCGCGCGGATCGCCAGGCGTCTGCATCCAGCGCGTGTCGCCGCCACTGGCGCTGACCACGCCGATGCGAGCCGAGGCATTGATGGTGCCGGGCTTGGGGTAGGGAATGCGCGTGGCCACCGGATACAGCGTGTCGGTGTTGTTGAGCAGCGTGAAGATGCCCACGCCCGACGTGTCGAACTGCCAGTAGGCGATGCGCCGGCCGTCGGGGCTCCAGCGGAAGCCGTCGCGCACGCCGAGTTCTTCCTCGTAGACCCAGTCGGACGTGCCGTTGATGATCGTGTCAGAGCCACTGGACGTCAGCGGCGTGACGCGGCCATCGTCGATCCGCTCGACGTAGAGGTTGTTGCCGCGCACGTAGGCGGCGCGCGTGCCGTCGGGCGAGAACTTCGCGAACATCAGCGACGAGGCCGGCGCCTGCGCGCCCAGTTGGCGCAGCCGCCCCGACTGCAGGTCGAGCACCCAGTAGTCGCCGCGCGTGTTGAGGCGCCACACCTTCGCCGTGTTCGTGAACACGAGCAGGCGCGCGCCGTCGTCCGACCACGCGTAGTCGCTGATGCCAAGGGCGGTCTGGCGACCCGGAGGAATCAGCCGGGAGCCAGGCACGAGCACCGTGCGAGCTCCGGTGACGGCGTCGTAGCGCACGAGGTCGCTGGCGCCCGCCGCCGAGGGCTCGACGGTGGAATAGCCAGAGCCATCTGGCAGCCAACGCGCGGGGCCGAACGCCGGCGGGTCGTAGACGCCGGCCTGGAAGACGCGGCCGAGTTCAGCGTCGAGCCCGGTCCGATCGAGCCCGGCGACTGGGGCAACGGCCTGCGCCTCGGCCAGGGTGGCCGCCGCCACGAGGCTGGCGGCGAGGGTGAACGCGGACCAGGAGGGGGAGGCCGTCATGGTGCCGTGGCTACTTCGACGAGCCGCGGTCGACCGGTTCGAGCCGCACGACCGGTGTAGGCTTGCCGTCGCCGTCGTCCATCGCGAGGTAGATATAGCCATCGAGGCCCTGGCGCACGTCGCGAATCCGGCCCATGCCCCGGAGCAGGACCTCGTCGGAACCCACGGATCGTCCCGCCAACGTGAGCCGCGTCAGACGTTGACCGTCCATGCCGCCGGTCATCAGATTGCCTTTCCACTGCGGGAAGCGGTCGCCCGTGTAGACCATGAGGCCCGAGATGCCAATCGACGGCACCCAGATGTGCAGGGGCTGCTCCATGCCCTCGCGGTGCGTGCCGGCATGAATCGCCAGACCCGTCGTGTAGTTCACGCCGTAGCCGATGACCGGCCATCCGTAGTTCTTCCCCGGCTCCAGCCGATTCAGTTCGTCGCCGCCCTGCGGTCCGTGCTCGTCTTCCCAGACGTCGCCGGTCTCGGGGTGGATAGCCAGGCCCTGCACGTTGCGGTGCCCATAGCTCCAGATCTCAGGCCTGGCGCCGGCGCGGTTCACAAACGGGTTGTCAGCCGGCACGCGGCCGTCGTCGTGCAGGCGAATGATCTTGCCGTGGTGATTCGTGAGGTCTTGCGCGGGATGCGCCTCGAGGTTACCCGCGGGGGGCACCTGGCGGTCGCCGAGCGAAAGGAAGAGGAAGCCGTTCTTGTCAAACGCGATCTTCCCTCCGAAGTGGCCGCGGCCCGTGGAGACCGATTGGAACAGCTCCTGCACGCCCGTGATCCGGTCGTTCTCGAAGCGCCCGCGGATGAGGGCCGTCGTGAGACCCGAACCATCCCCCTTGTCCTTTGCATAGGTGAAGTACAGCAGGCGGTTGGCCGCGAAGTTGGGATGCACGGCCACTTCGAAGAGACCGCCCTGGTCGTTGTAGACGGCGGTCGGCAAGCCCGCGACCGCCTGCGGGAGCAGTTTGCCATTGCGCACGATGCGCAGGCGGCCCGGCCGCTCCGTGATGAGCATGTCGCCGCCCGGCAGAAACGCGATCGACCACGGCTGTACCAGTCCTTCGGCCACCGTGACGATGCGGAAGTCGTGCAGGGCCGAGCGCATGACGCCTTGCGCCGAGGCGGGCGCGCTTCCCACAACGGCGCCGGTAAGCACCACCAGGCTGAACAGCAGACGAACCATCGTCGATCTCCTCGAGGTGTGAATGTTCTACGTGTGGCGCGCACACGGGCTGCGTCGAACGTCAGGCACTCCGCTGCTTCCGGTACGAATTCTTGACCGCGATCTTCCCGCTTTTCAGCGTGAAGATGTCGCAGCCGTTCACCTCCACCGTTGTGCCGTCCTTGGTGGTGCCGGTGAAGGTCCATTCCGACACGGCGCGATCGCCGGCCACGAAGTGCCGGGGACTGTTCCAGCGGGCGTCGGCGTAGGTGGCGAAGACGGCGGCGTAGGCGGCGCGCACGGCCGCCGTGCCGACGTGGCGGGCCCCGGCCACCTCTTTCCCGGCAGCAGCCTCGAACACGCAGTCGGCCGCCATGCAGGCCATCAGCCCGTCGACGTCGTGACGGTTCCAGGCGGCGGCGAACTCGTCGAGCAGCTTCAGGGCGGGCGCGTCGGCAGCCTCGGCCCGTCCGGGTCCGGCGGCCAGCAGCACACTGGCGGCAAGTGCGGTTCGTCGGTCCATGTCTCCTCCAATGGCTGCGTCGAGGCGACGCGCGCAGGCCGGCTGATCTTACCTGCGGAAGGCGAGCGGTGGTCATGAATCATCGGCGCTCAGTGGTGTTCGGGGCCTGGGCGTGTGCGCGCGCCTCGTATGATGCTTGTCATATGCGGGGCTACGAGCCAATGGCAGTGTCTGAAGCACTGCGATTCGCAGCAAGGAGGTCTCGTATGACCCGACAAGTGCTCGCCGCGTTCGTGATCCTGGCGTTCTCCGCGGTGGTGGCCCACGCTCAGCCCAAAATCGAGAAAGCGCCCATGAA
>JANMDX010000181.1:0-3841 GCA_031376505.1 Acidobacteriota bacterium | reverse complement strand
CGCTGGGGCCCGCGGCCCTGGCCTCGTCCCTGCGCGTGCGGCGCCACGGCGCCGGTGGCCACCAGCAGCAGCGCCACGCCGAGTGCGTACCAGCCCGAGGACCAGTGCTTGCCGCGGCGAACGGCGGGGGCCGTCGACTTCGAGTTGCGGAGCGAAAACAGAGAGGACATGCCCCGCAGCAGAGCAACGACCGGGCCACTCCGGTGAGAGCGCATCTAAACGACTGCGCATGCATGGGTTCTCCGATTGGCTCGTTCCCGAATGGGCGCCCACGGCCACCAGCATTTTCGGCTGCCGCCCCTCGGTTATGGCTTGGCACCCGAAATTTCGGTGGATCCCAAGTGCCTCGCTACTAACCCTTGCGCGGCAACGCGGGGTCGACGTGATCGAAGTGCCGTGGCCCTGACGTGCGCCTTGGGTGTGCCAAGGGGCGCGTCGTGCACGATCGGCGCCCGGACTACAGGCCCGCTTCCCGAGCAACCGCCGTCAAGAAGCGCCGCAGCGCAGGAATACCTGCCTGAGACTCGAGCTGCACCCGACGATAGTCGAGCATGGCGTAGCCGTGCGCGATACGGTTGCGTAGCCCAACGGCCGCCCGCAGGCTCTCAGCCAGATCGCGGGCGATGGCATGCCGATCGGCCAAGAGATCGAATGTCGAGCCCGCATCGTCTGGCGCGCCCCACCCAGCGTCGGCTACCCAATGCGCAGAGAGGTCGATGCACTCTTGGATCGCCAGGAACAGGTAGAAGATTGCCAGATCGCGGTCCTTGGTCGCGGCGACGAAGCCGTCAGGCGGTTGATCCAGGAGCCGGCTCGCATCGTCGAGCCATACCGACGCCCGCGCGACCCGGGCGCCGGCCACGTCACGACGAACCACGCGTCACCTGCTCGTTCATGCGGGCCGCGGCGGCGGCGTGAAGGCGGCGGGCCAGGGGGGCCCAGTCCCACCAGTCCACCATCGCTCGCGCCTTGAAGTCAGTCCACAGGTGAGGCTGGGTTTCGACGAGCACGCGGCCATCTCGCGCGATCGCGAAGCGCAGCAACGGAGGGGCAGCCTCTAGCGACACGACCTCGACCTGTCGGCCGGTGGCGCGCGCGAGCCTGACTTCGAGTGCCGACAGCTGACCCTGGTCGGGGCCGATGACACCCACGTCGAGATCGCTCCTGTCCCCCGCCTCGCCGCGGGCCGTTGAGCCGAAGAGCACAGCCAGGCGCACCCCGGGTTCGGCCGCGAGGGAACTGGCAAGCACCACGGCAGGGGTGGGCACCACGCCGCGATTATAGCCAAGCCGGATGCGGCGTCACCGATTACCCGCAGGCTTCACCGCCCGGGCAACGCGGGGTCGAGGTGATCGGCGTGCCGTCGGCCTGACCCGCCCGGCACGGACTCGCCAGCCCTGGAGCGCTCAGGATGGTCGAGCACGCCGATCCATCTTGCGATGAAGCGATTGTCGAGCGTGAAGATCTTCACGCGCACCAGGCTTGGCGTGGTCAGGCCGGCGCTCTTCAGGTCGGTCGGCGACGTGTCGCCGGGCCACGGTCGGTGCGACGCCGACGTGATCATCGCGAGCACCGAGTTCGGGCCCTCTCGGCGAGCGTCGACTCCACGGCCGCGTGGAACGCGAGGTCGATCGGTGCGAGACGCCGCAAAGTGACGACGCCTTTGACCACGTCGTGGGCAACCGCGTCGCCCGGTCCGACGCCGATGGCGTCCCGTACTTGTTTCGGCAGCGTCACCGGCCCTTTGCTGGACACCCGGCTGATTCTCAGTGCAGAACCGCTTCTGGCTACCAGCCGGCTCTTCCGCAGATGAGACGCGCGCCTCGCCGGTGCGGGTCCGCGAGCGCGTCGCCAGGCTACGGCATCGTGACCGATCCAACCTTCACAGCCGCCAACATGGGGTACGTGGCGAGCGCATCGCTGTCGGCGGCGAGGCACGTCACGGTGATCGCGGCAGACGAGTCGAGCACGATCGCACGGGTGAAAGACACGGTTGTGTCCCGGTGGGAGTCGGCGCGAATCGGCGCAACGCTGAGCACCACGGCGCCACTGTAGAGCGAGCACACGAGATTGCTGTTCTTGGCCCCGTAGTCCGGGATCATGTGTGCCTGCAGAAGGTAGCTGCCGGCGGACAGCTTGATAGCCCAGACGGTGGTCTCGACGTCCTGCACGAGCGCGACCGACGCCTCGGGCTGGTTGACATAGACGTCGCTTGGTCCGGTCGGTCCTTGGATCCCTTGGGAGCCGGTAGCGCCGACAGAGCCATTTGTCCCTGCGGGACCTTGCGGGCCCGTCAGGCCTTGCGGACCCTGAGACCCTGCGGCGCCCAAGGGTCCCGCCGGGCCTTGCGGGCCGGCAATCACTCCGGCGAGATCGGCATTTAGCACGATTTGGCCCGCCGTCAGCGCCAGCAGAGCAAACGCCGGGCTCGAGGAGGTCCCAGCCTGCACATAGTATCGATCGCACGTCGTGCCCAGGAACGGCGGCACGAATTGAACGGTCGCCTGCCCGGCAGCATCAAGCCGACCTTGTCCAATCACAACGACGTCGGCGCCCACCGCAAGCGCGACGCCACCCTCAGGTGGCTCATTGACCGAGCCAGGCCGACAGGCGAGCCTTCTGCTCGGCCGTGGCATCGGGCCTTGGCTGCAGCCGCCACGGGCGTCCGGGCTCGGGCGCGAGCGTCACGTCGAGTCTGACCAGACGGTCGCGGCGGGCCACGAGCAGGCGCACTTTGTCGCCGGCCTGGTACTGGTCCATGCGCGCCACCAGGCCATCGGCTCGCACGCGCACGTCGTCCACCGCAAGAATCTCGTCGTCCACGTTCACACCGGCCGCGTGCGCGGGCGTTCCGCGGCGCACGACCGTGACCACGAGCCGGCCGTTGTCATTGCGCGTGCTGGCTCCCATGGTCGCGCGCGCGGTCGAGGGGTCCACGGGCGTGAAGCGCAGGCCGTACCAGTCGAGCGCCTCGGCGAAGTCGAGTTCCTTGGTGGAACTCACGACCTCGGCAAACCACGGAGTCAGGTCCACGCCTGCCACGTCAGACATCGCTTTGTAGAACTGTTCGAGCGTGTAGCCCTTGGCGCCCGAGTAGCGGTCGTAGGCCATGCGCATCCCGTCATCGAGCGTCTTGACACCGCTGGTCGCTTTGCGGATCTTCGCATCGAGCATGAACGCGATGGTGGCGCCCTTGGAGTAGTAGTCGATGCTGGTATTGAGGCTGTTCTCGTCGGGGCGGTACTGCTTGATCCAGGTGTCGAACGAGGCCATGTCCACGGGCTGCACGAGCCGGCCCGGACGCATCTGCACCTGTTCGATCGAGGTGGACAGCTCGTCGAAGTACTCAACCGGCGTCGACAGACGCGCGCGAGTCACCAACAGCGCGCCGTAGTAGTCGGTGAAGCCCTCGCCCACCCAGAGACCCTTCGTGTAAGTCTCGGTCTCGTAGTCGAACGGGCCCAGTTCGACTGGACGCAGCCGCTTGATGTTCCAGTTGTGGAAGTACTCGTGCCCGACGAGGTTCAGCCAGTTCACATACGCACGATGGGTGCGCGTGGTGTAGCGGCTCGACATCGTGAGAAAGGCGTTCTTGTGCTCGAGGCCGCCGCCGGACTCGACCACCATGTTGAGAAAGAAATAGTGCGGATAGTCGAGCCGTCCCATCACGCCCTTGCCCGCCTCGACGATCTTCTTCACATCGGCGGCGGCGCGGTCGGCGTCAAAGAGCGACGGATCGCCTTCGAGCACCAGGTGGTGGCGTTTGCCGTCGACCTCGAAGGTCTTCACCACCGGGTTGCCCACGATGATCGGGCTGTCGACGAGGGTGTCGAAGTCGTCG
>JANMDX010000175.1:0-1599 GCA_031376505.1 Acidobacteriota bacterium | reverse complement strand
CGCTGGGGCGGCGCGTTCATCACCGCGGGCATGCTGGTATCGGTGTTCGGAGCGCTGAACGCGCAGATGATGTCGGGAACACGCGTTGCGCTGGCCGTCGGGCAGCGTCGCGAACTGCCGGGCTGGCGGGTGCTGGGCGCTATCAACCCCCGATTCCAGACCCCGATCAACTCGCTCGTCTTCCAGGGCCTGATCGCGATCGTGTTCGTCCTGTTCGGCAGCTTCAACTCGCTGTCCGAACTGGTCATCTTCGTGATCTGGATCTTCTTCACCCTGGGCGTGTTCGGGGTCTTCATCCTGCGCCGCAGGACCGAGCGCGTGGCGGGGCGATACCGCGTGCCGCTGTACCCGGTGGTGCCGTTGCTCGGTATCGCCGGCGGGTTGTTCCTGATGGTCGCCACCATTACCGAGGCCCCGCAGAAGGCGCTGCTGGGCATTGGGCTGACGTTGCTGGGCCTGCCGTTCTACTACTGGTCCAAGCACCGCCAGGCCGCCGACGCCGAGCGGTAACACGGACGCGGCCCCAGGGTCGAGCAGGACGAACAGCCCGCCCAGCCGACACATTCGCGGGGTCTGCGGGGATGACAGAATTCTCAGCATCAGATCCTGCCCCCACCGCCGAGGCAGATTTCCAAGCCAGGTCTCCTTGGAACACGCCGATTTGGCCGCTCCCGAGGCCACGTCGCCGGCAACCGACGGACGCACTCGCAAGCGCACGGCCGCCGGGCCGCACCTCCGGCGGGACCGCGGCCCGCGGTGCGCGCTTTCTCACCCTACCCGACCGTATCCCCTCGCCCCAACGCATTCAGCGTCAGCGAATCGAAGTCGCGACGGTAATCGTCCAGCGTCATCACCGTGTGGCGGTGTGCATTGTCGCGGGCCTCGGGCGTCGAGACTGCCGCCGCGGTGAGATCCACAAGTGGTGAGTAGAGCGCGACCAGTCGCTCACCGCGCCGCTCCATGACCCTCACGACCGTGTAGTAGTGATCGTCGAGTAGCCCCGCGAGGTCGCGACGGCCAGTGCGCCGCTCGAGGTCGCGCGTGGTTGGCGTGCTCGTCACCATCGGATGCCTGGCCTTCACGCCGTCCGACAAGCGTTGCCACAGCCCGTCGCGCGTCTGGTTGACAGGCGTAAGTGCACGACTCGGCAGACCGGTCAGCGCGGTGAGGGCGACGCCACCGTCGCCGCCTTGGTTGACGTGGACATAGCCACCCTGCGAGACCGCGTAGGCCTTCTCGAAGAGGGCAGGCCAGAGCACCTGCCCCCGCGGCCCCGCCTTGAGCCCACGACCGAATTTCTGATGCCCTCGCGCGTCGGTCGGAAATGTGCTGTCGACCCGGACCGGTAGCGGGCGTGCCACGCCGCGCCTTCGCTCAAAGAACGTGACGGTGTAGGTGTCGTCGCCGTGCGCGACGACCGCGCGCCGGATCAACCTGGGGTGGGTGTTGGCGACCGCGGCGAGCGACGACGGGAAGAAACAGTCGCCGAGGTCACCTTGACCGATCTCGGCGCCGGAGAGGCGACCCACGAAGAGATCGCCTCGATAACGACGGTAGTGGAGGCCCACAAACGGGTGGCCGTCGAAATCCCGGCCCTTG
>JANMDX010000069.1:0-18946 GCA_031376505.1 Acidobacteriota bacterium | reverse complement strand
GCTGGCGTCGGCGCAAAACACTCCGTGCGACGCGTCACAGTTCGACGCGCTCACCAACATGTGGAAGTTGGAGCCGGACCAGAACACCCGCGAGGTGTCGGCCGCTGAGCTCGCGGCCGAACGGAAAGTCATGCGGCGCGTTGAGGAGATGTTCAGGTCGGCGTTCGTGCCGAACGGGGCCGCCGGCTACTACGGCGCGGACTACCAAATCCTGCCGCAGGCTCTCACAAACAAGACCCGCTACGGCAACACCTACCTGTTCACGCTGGGGAATCAGAAGATCGAGTGCCGCAGCGGCAAACCGGTTGCGCTGGACGTCTCGCTCGGGAACGTCTCCGTTCAGGTGAACATGCAGTTCATCGGCGAGGCCGAAAGAGGCGATTCCGCTGTCGGGTTCAGCTACCTGCCGCGCGGGTACTATCAGCTCAAGGACAAGATCGCGCTGCCGCAGTCCAATGCCGAGGGGATCCAGGAATTCAACTTCGTCGACGGCACGACGGTCTGGTGGTTCACTCGGGCTGGCGCCCTGCCGTTCCGCCACGTCACCCAGCGCGAATTCCTGAACAAGCAAATCGAGATCGTGCGCTCCAGATCGACGCCCAGCCCCGGACTGCTGGCGTACTACCAGCGGCTGCTCAGCGATGCCACGGATGACGTCGCGTTCGTCAAACAAGCCCCAGTGCCAGGGCTCACCGAGTCAGGCTACGTCTTCACGACCCTCGAGGACCGGGCGAATCGCGTCTGCGTCACCGTGAACCCCGACTACTATGAGCGGAGCCTGCCGAAATCGGCGCCGCAGCACATTCTGATCAGGCTCAGGCGTGGGAGTGTGGAGTTTCTGAACGGCACGGGGAACGGGCCGCGCCATCTCGAGAGCATCCAAAAGCTGCGTGAGATCGTCGGCGCCAATCTTCCCGAGTTTCGATCAATGGTGAAGTAGTCGGCGCTCGAAGCCGCCGCTCGTGCTCGGCGGCCTTCCGGTGGCCGGGAGGCGCAGAGAGCTCGCCGAGAAAGTCCGATTGCGCTGTCCCTGTTTTGTTCCTGATACTCAGGTTTTGAGTGGATTTGGCGGTTCTAGCGTTTCAGAACACGCCTAAATCGTTGATGGTGGAGAAGATCGCCGGAACGAATTCCACCCTCTCCGCCATCAAATCAGCCGCTCCCCAAGAACGGTGTGAGCCAGTCCCACGACCATGGCCAGCGCGCTGGCGGCGAGGTAATACCGGTTCATGAACGTCTCCAGTCCGCAGAACTCGTTTGTAGCACGGGCTTTCAGCCGCGCCAAGTCGTTGGGCTGCACCCGACGACCGTCAGGGAAACGACTTGTGGCGATGGGTATTGCGACGATTTCAGCCGGCGCGGTCCCGAGCGCGCTACACACTTCTTAACATCGGAGCAGGTCGCACTGTCACACACCCTCCGTCTCATTGACTGAGCGGTTCGGCATCCGCCGAGCCCGATGGAGGTGACACATGTTTGGAGTGTTCTTCGCCCTGGGTTGCGCATTCGCGCTCGTCCGCGTGTGGCGGCGCCCCTATGTCGGCTCACCGGCCTATGGCTGGAGCGGTTGCGGTGGGGGCGGGAATCGCTTCCGAGGCCATTCGACGGGCGACGACGGCTCGTGGTCGCGGCAGGTGATGCGTGACGTCGCAGCCACACCGTCGCAAGAGCGAGTGATCCAGGACGCCACCGACGGACTCGCAGACGCGTCGCGACGTCGTCAGCATGCCTGGGGGCTAGCAGAGGCCGTGGCAGACACGCTCGCCGAGGACACGTTCGACCGCCAGGCGTTTGCTGCCCGACTGAGTAGGGGCGACGACGGCGGGTTGCAGGACACGGTCGTGTCGACCGTGGAGCGCCTGCACGCCTCACTCGATCCCACGCAACGACGGACCGTCGCCAAGCGGCTGCGCGGCTCGTCGGTGTTTTCGAACTAAGTGCAACGACCCACACTAAGGAGATCAGCCATGCGTATTGCAATTACAGTCCTCTTGTCACTCGGCATCGTCGCGGGACTCGGCGCTGCGTTTCGCGGACCGCACGGGAGCCACGACGGCCATCGCCGATGCGGTTCTCACCGACTCGCCAGCGAGCCGCCAGCACAACCCGCCGTCGCCACGCCCGCGCCAGCCCGGTAGGATAGGGCGTGGTGATTCAGGCTCTGCTCGTGGACGACGACGCCCGGCTCCCGGAGCTTCTCACGAGCTTCCTCGAGCCACAAGGCGTCGTCGTCACGACGGCCGCGAGTGGGGCCGCGGCTCTCGAGTTGCTCGGGACACACACCTTCGACGTGGTCATCCTCGACATCATGATGCCTGGTATGGATGGCCTCGACGTGCTGCGCCGCATCCGGGGACGCTCGAGCGTAGCCGTCTTGATGCTCACCGCCCGAGGGGATGAAACCGATCGCATCGTCGGCCTGGAGCTTGGCGCGGACGACTATCTCCCCAAGCCCTTTAATCCGCGCGAGCTCCTGGCCAGAATTCGTGCGCTCGTGCGGCGGTCGCAGCCGGCCTCCACCGCCGACCGCCTGGAGTACCAAGGCATCGTGGTCGACGCGGCGGGGCGACAGGCGTGGAGGCACGGCGTTGCCGTGCCACTGACCGCGCTTGAATTCGACTTGCTGCTGGCGCTGATGCGACGCCGGGGCCAGGTCATCCCGAGGGTAGCGCTCCTGCGGGAGGCCGGACGCGGTGACACCGTCGTGAGCGAGCGCACGGTGGATGTGCATGTCGCTCGGGTGCGCCAGAAACTCGACGACGATCCGCCCCGACTGATCAAGACTGTTCGGGGCATGGGCTACGTGTTCGCGCCAGAGCTATGAAGCCGTCCTGCACTTCGCCACCGCGGCGACCACAGGGACCGCCCTGGCGACGGTCGCGCCCGCCGTTCGGACTGCGACGCCAAATCTACTGGTCGCTGGTCGGTGCCATGGTCGTGGCCGGCCTGTTCGCGTCTATGCTGTCGCGTCTCTGGACAGACGGCGCCGCTGCTCCAGGGTCGCTGGGCGTGGGCTTTGCAGCAGTGGTGCTAACCATGCTCTGGTTCGCCTCGGGCGGGCTTGCACATCGGCTCGTGCGCCCCATGAACGCCGTCGTCGCGGTGGTGCAGCGGCTTGGCGACGGCGACCTCACCGCTCGCGCGCGCTTCCCAGCCGCGGCGCGCGACGAGGTGGCGCGGGTGGCGCACGCCATCGACGACATGGCCGACCGCGTCGAGCGGCAGGTGCGTGAAGAACGCCAGTTGCTGGCAGTGGTGTCTCACGAACTCCGGACGCCTCTGGCGCGCATCCGGGTGCTCACAGACCTGGCGCGTGACGGACACCCCACGGCGATGGATGACATCGATCGCGAGGTGGCCGAAGTCGACGACCTCGTATCGAAGGTGCTCGCCCGTTCGCGACTCGCCTTCGGAGCCGTGACGCTACGCCGTCTGCGATTGCCCGAGGCCGTGGCCGAGGCACTGGAGCGCCTGGGTGTACCCGCCAGCGCCATGGACGTACGCGATGCCAGAGCACACGATGCCGTCAGCGCAGACCCCACGCTCGTCCACCGCGTCCTGGCCAATCTCATCGACAACGCGCACAAACACGGCGGCGGCGTGACGGACGTCACGGTCCGATCGACGGACACGGGCGTGGAAGTCGAGGTGCGCGATGCGGGCCCCGGCTTTGCTGCGAGCGCCTCAGGGGCCCGCTTCGATGCCTTTGGACCGGACGCAGCCGGCGGGCGAGGCACGGGCCTGGGTCTTGGACTGCACCTCGTGCACGCCATCGTCGCAGCGCACCATGGTCGCGTCTGGGCCGAAAACCGCCCCGGGGGTGGTGCCCATGTCGGGTTCGCGCTGCCCTTTGCGCCTGTTGTACCGTAGCCTGAAGGCCCCACGGCCGCGCTGGCGAAGTGTGCGTCAGCGGCCGCGCTCTCGGTTCAGGTGAGGATGCTCGGCCACCGCGCGCACCAGCTCCATGTGACGGTGGACGGTTTGCCCGCGCCGCGTGACTCATCGTGCGTTCGAAGTCCGCCGAGTGGGCTTGTCACGTCTGAACAAAATGATGAAGCATCTGCCGCACGCAGGCCTATTTGCACTCAATCCTGGCCTTTGGATTGGCATCGTCCCGCAGAGCTCTTTGCGCATCTTCCCAGCCGGAGTCCCCAGGAAAGAGCGCCGTGCGGAGGTAGGCAAGAGTGAACGCCTGCACCAGCGCCACGCGTTCAGGGCTGTCGTCGGTCGTTTCTGCTGCATCGTACCCTGAGATGCCGCCGAGGATATGCTCGCCGCCAAATATCGTCAGCAAGCACTTGGGGCCGGGACTCAGGCGGTACGCATCAGCTCGCCAGTCATCGCGTTCGGAGAAATTGATGTTCTTGTCTTTGTCACCGGCGACGACCAGCGCCGGCGTCGTCATCTCCGCGAAGCTGTTGTTGCGCAGGACCGGGTAGTGTTCAGACACGAACGCTGCAGCATCCGCGCCTTTGCCAGGCGCACCTATCAGCACTCCCGCCTTGATCCGGCGCTCGGCCAGATTCACTTCCTTGCCATCATAGGGATCGGTGACGCGCATGCCCGCGAGCATGCCGACAGTATGTCCACCCATTGAATGCCCAACCGCAGCGATCCGATTGCGGTACAGGCGTCCGCTGTGGCCGGGGACAGTCGACTCGATCCGGTCGAGATGATCGAGAATGAAGTGCATGTCGGTAGCCCTGGACCGCCAGAACAAGGCACCCTCCGGACCGTTTGGATCAAGCTTTAGCGTCTTCGAACTCTGGTGGGTAGGTTGAATCACGACGAAGCCCTGAGCGGCGTAGACGTCGACCAGCGGGCCGTAGCCATGCAGCGATGAGAGAAAATTCGTTCGCCCATGGCCGTGAGAAAACAGGAGGATGGGGAGGTTGTTCCCCGTGGCGGGCGCGGACACCTTTATTTGCAGGTCAACGTGTCGGCCAGGAACTGGCAGCACGACAGGACTGAAGGCGACGACAGGACTGGGTGCAGGGCCACGGTGTGGGTCGAGAGAATTTGGCGAAAACATGCGTGAATCTCCTGAAAACTGACGTAGAGGCGGGTCGGGATTTCTGTGTGTCAGAGGTCCGGGAGGGCGAGGACCCGCTTGGGCGCCTGCCTGCGACGGGGCGTGGCTGTGGACGTGCGCACCGGCGACGGCCTCCAGTCCGGCGCCGGGCAACTCCCCCAGCTTCGCCGCGGCGCCGTGGATCGGGACGCTCGGCGGTCGCCGATCCCCCTATGGACCGACGCAGAGGTTCGGCACAGTGAGACGCGTGAACAAGTGCGGAGACGCGACCGCGGACGCCGGATACTGCTCCAGGGCGCTCTTGAAGTCGGGGTGGCCAAACGCCGCCCGGAAGTGGCCAACGGATTCCCACACCGCGTAGTTCATGAACACAGTGCTCCCCGCGATGCCCCGGTGCAATTGCGTCGAAATGTAGCCCGGCTGCTGCTTCATCCAATTTGCGTCGGCCTCCCAGGCCTTCAAGAGCGCGGGGATGTCGTCCTCGGCTACATGAAAGACGTTCAGGAGGACGGCCGGCGACACATCGGCGTTGACCTGCTGAAAGATCGGACAGTTCGGATCGAGGGGCGTGATCTGCAGCATGCGAGGGCTCCTTCGCGTCTGGGGCAAGAACGATCGCGCCCGCAGTGGTGGGATGACGTACGATACGGCAGGACAATACCCATATGACAGGATGCTGTCAATACATCTCACATGGCCATACCCACACAGCGTTACACGGGCCACACCCGCAATGGCTCGGCGCTCACCGAGCTCATCCTTCGAACCTTCCGTGTGCACGGGGCGCTCATTGCCGCAGGCGACCGCTTGGCATCTCCGCTCGGCCTGACCGCCGCGCGCTGGCAGGTCCTTGGCAGCGTGGCCGGCTTGGCGCACCCTGCGCCCGTCGCGCACGTCGCACGAGAGATGGGGCTGACGCGGCAGTCGGTCCAGCGCATCGCCGACCAACTGGCTGCCGATGGGCTACTCGAGTACCAGAACAACCCACATCACAAGCGTGCGCCGCTCGTCGTGATGACGGCGCGTGGCCAGAAGGCCTTCGCCGGCGTGACGGCGCTCCAGGTGCCGTGGGTCAACGATCTCGCGCGCGGTGTGTCGAGCCGCGACATCGAGGCCGCCATGGACGTGCTTCGGCGAGTCGATGAGCGGCTCGCATCTGGTGCCGCTGCACGCACTGGGTAGAGGGGCCCAGGCGGGTCCGGCGGGGACGCTCACGGGGCGCCTGGATCTGGCGCAGCGAGGTCAGCCGGGCCGGACTCGTCCCTGATGTCACACCGTTCGCATACACACGGAGAGAACCCACCGATGAAAGCCATTCGCATCCACGCCTACGGCGGCCCCGAGCAAATGCAGCTCGACGACGCGCCCATCCCCACTTGCGGCGCCAACGACGTGCTGGTGCGCGTGGTGGCGGCCGCCATCAACCCGATCGACTGGAAGATCCGCTCGGGCGCCATGGCCCAGATGATTCCCAGGCCGTTCCCGATCACACTCGGATCCGACGCCGCAGGCGTGGTGTCGGCTGTCGGCGGCCCAGCGACGGGCTTCAATACCGGCGACGAGGTCTTCTTCTATGCCGAATTCGCGCGCGGCGGCAGCTATGCCGAATACGTGGCCGTGGATGCGTCGCAGGTGGCGCTGAAGCCGCGTACGGTACCCTTCGCCGCCGCGGCCGCGCTGCCCACACCAGGCCAGGCCGCGTGGACTACCTTGGTGGATACGGCCAGGATCGAGCCCGGCATGCGCGTGCTGATCCACGGCGGTGCCGGTGCACTTGGCAGCGTCGCGGTGCAGTTGGCCAAAGAGCAAGGCCTGAGCGTGATCGCCACCGCCAGCGGCGCCGGCGTCGATCTGGTCAAGTCGCTCGGCGCCGACGAAGTGATCGACTACCGCCAACAGCGCTTTCAGGATGTCGTCAAAGGCGTGGACGTGGTGCTCGACACACTAGGCGGGCCGACGCAGGAAGCCTCCTGGGCCACGCTCAAGCCGGGAGGCATGTTGGTGTCCACCGCCATGCCGCCGCCGGCCGATCGCGCCGCTGCAGTTGGTGTGCGCGCGGCCTTCCTGTTCACCCCCCCGCGCGGCGCCGTGTTGGCGCAATTGGCGCAGCGCATCGATGCAGGCCAGTTGCGCTTGCTGGTGGGCCAGGAGTTTGCGCTGGCCGATGCGGCGCAAGCGCATCGCTTGGGCGAGAGCGGCCAAGCACGCGGCAAGATGATTCTTCATGTCGGCGCGCCGCAGGCCTGAACGCTGCGGCTCCTCAACATACCCCTCTCAACCAACCGAACGACCACGATCTCAAATGGTCCGAGATTTCGATCGCCTTGGAGTGTGTCCACGCCGGACTCCCAGGCCCCGCGGCCGCACTGCTCGTCGTCCTACCGGCCATCGGCTTGCCATGGATGTTCATACTCGCCGGTGCGCTTCAGCGCCTTGCTGCCGTCTTCATGCTGTCGGTGGCGGTGATGTTCGCAGGAGTCATCAGCGGAGCGTTGTTCTTGTGAGCAGACTGCCGCAATGGCGGGACGAACACGGGCCGAAGACCGCGTGGACGCATCGACGCTGCTCCTCGCAGACCCCCCAAGCTGGACTCCTCGTGCTGTACACCGAGACGCGGCAACGGGCAGTGTCACGCGCTACTCGAACGTTGTCGACACGGCCGCGGAGCGCGATATCGTGCGAAGCACCCGCTTCGACGTGACCGCGGCCGACCTGCGCGCCGCGGATGCGCGCGAGACGTCGGCCTGCGAGCGGCGCGTCGTGACGCTCGCAGGCGGAACGTCTGCCCGGATCTACATCGCCACGGGCCCGGTCGCTCGTCACGTCGCAATGGCTGACTCAGAGAACTGACTCCGGAACAGGTCGTCGCGTCTGTGCGTGCGCCAGGCCGTCTTGCATCCCTCTCAGGCAATGCCAAGAAGCCGGAGCGCGTTGCCACCGGCCACCATCCGCTGCTGAGCGGCGTCCAGCCCGGCGTGGGCCATCGCCGCGGCGAGGCGCTCGGGGATCGACCGCTCGTCGGCGACCGGCCAGTCGGTGCCCATCAACACGTGATCGGCGCCGAGCAGGTCGACTGCAGCGCGGACGGTCACGGGATGGAGCCCCATCGTGTCGACGTAGACGTGCCGGCGTGTGGCCGCGGAGGCATCACGGCGGATCCGCGCGCCGTCGTCGTTCGCACCCGCCAGGAGCAGCCCGCCGAAGGCCCAGGTCGTCACCACCAGCCGGAGCGCGGGCACCTCGTCGAACGCCCCACCCTCGAGCATGTTGACGAGGGCGGCGCTGTTGATCGTGGCTCGCGCGAGTCTGAGGCCGAGCCGCCCGGTGCGCGAGAAGCGCTCGTGGAGCTGCGGGTCGGTCTGCGGATGGAGGAATACCGGAACGCCGAGGTCGGCGGCAACCTGCAACATCGGCCGCGTCGGCGCGTCGCCGAAGAGCAGGCTACGCCTGGGACTGGCGCTCTCGACGAACACGCCTCGCAACCCGAGATCCTTCACGGCCCGAGTCAGCTCGCGCGCGGCGGCGTCGCCGGCGAATGCATCGACCGTCGCCAGGCCATAGAGCTTGCCGATGTGCTTGGCACACAGCGCCGCCACCTGATCGTTGATGCGCGGGTGAGCGTCTTTGGGCACGTTCCCGTCCGCGTCTTCGAGAAAGGCGGTCGGCGTGTTGATGACGCGCGCCGACACTCCGTTGGCCTCCATCGACCCCAACAACGTCGCAACGCTTTGCAGCTTGCCGTTGATGGCTTGCCACCTCGGCCTGTCTGAGGGCGCCGCCGAGGCCACGGTGGTGAGCGCCCACGACGGGTCGACGTAATGGTTGTGGAAGTCGACGATCGTGAGCGGCCCCTGGGCCGCCGCGTCCGCTGGCGCCGCGCCCAGTCCTGCCAGGGACGCGGCCGCACCCAGGCCGCCAAGGAATTCTCGTCGTGACGACTCGTTCTGTGCCCCCACCGCCGTCCTCCTGTCTCGCTCGTTTGTATGGGCGACGTCGTCTCATCGACCGCCGGTTCGATGTCGCAAGCCGACTCCAGCCAGATCTTGGGCTCGATGTGGGGCGAGCCCGCAGTATCCCATTTTTCCGGACGCTTCCTGGCCTTTGCGGCTGGGCGCGACGCTCGGAAAGCAGGCCATTCGCCGCCCAGAGAGTAGGCCACCTGGGGGCCTGATGGCGGGCTTGCTGGATCGGGAGATCCGGAGTCCGCTGAAAGGATGCTCAGGATGGATCAAGTGCATGTCGTGCGGCAAAAAGTGCTGGTCGAGGGGCGGTCGCACCGGGCGGTGGCGCGGGAGCTGATACTCAGGCACTCTGAGTGGATTTGGTGCATTGAGGGCTTCGGATCGGGCCTAAGTCATTGGTGGGAAAGAGGATCGCGGGAACGAATCTCACCCTCTCCGCTAAACTGCAAACTAGCCAGGGACAAGCACTTGCGGACGTGTGTCGCTCGTTCTTCGCCTCCGCAAAAAATTGACAGGTGTGGTAGGCGAGTCCCGGGCGGCAATAGCGAGAAGGTTCCCTCACTTGCATTTCTCTCGGTGCGTGATCGAAATGATGCGCCCCGCGCGCATCTCCACCACCGTGTCGGCAAGTGCGGCAGCGTCTTGGCGATCATGCGTCACGTACACCATTGTGACCTGCAACTCCCGCCTCAGTTGAGAGAGCTCGGTGCGCAGCACGGCCCGCAGTTCTGGATCGAGACTGGAGAACGGCTCATCCAGCAGGAGGACCTTGGGTTGAGCAACGAGGGCCCGGGCCAGCGCCACCCGTTGCTGCTCGCCCCCGGAGAGCTGGTGCGGGTAGCGACCGTCGAGTGGACCGATTCGCATCATCTGCAGCGCTGCTCGCCCACGTGACGCACGTTCAGCCCTCGGCACGTGCGCACAGCCCATGACGAACCCGAGACTCTCACCGACCGTCAGGTGGGGCCACAGGGCCAGGTCCTGAAACACGAAACCCAGGCCTCGTTCGTGTGGCGGTACTAGATTGTGACCTGGCTCGGCCACGCGTACGCCGAGGGCATTGATCGTCCCCTCGTCCGGAACCTCGAGGCCCGCAATCAGGCGCAGCAAGGTCGTCTTCCCGCACCCACTTGGGCCCAGGATCACGATCGCATCCCCGGGCGACACGTCGAGCGACACGTCCGTCAGCGCCTGGTGGGCTCCCAGCCGCTTCGACACATGCGAGACGGCGACGGCCGGCACGCTCACGACACCTCCCGGTGCGCGAGGATGGCCCCAAGTACGGCGAGCGGCCCGAGGATGACGCCCGCCTGCAGGAGTGCGAGAACCGCAACGGACGAAGACGGCGCGTTGGCGATGATCGTGTAAATGCGGATCGGCAGCGTCGTTTCACCAGGTGGCGCGACGAGGACGCTGACACCCAGTTCTCCAAACGCCAGCACGAACGCGATCAACCAGGCCGCGACGAGGCCAAGGCGCATTTGCGGGATGACGATGCGCCACATGGTGCGTAGCCATCCTGCGCCGCTGACGGCCGCTACCTCTTCGTGCGACACGGGGACCGTGCGGCCACTTGCGGCGAGGGCCAGAACGGCGGCCGGGAGCAGCCGCGCGAGGTAGGCAAGCACGAGCATGCTGTCAGTCCCGTACAACGCGCCGAGCGGTCCTGGGCGATTCCAAACCGCGATGAGCCCGACGCCGACCAGCGTGCCTGGGACGGCGAACAACACGACCAGCCCGATGTCGACGAGGCGACCAACGCGGCGCGTCGTCCGTGCCCGCGCGTAGCCCAGCCACATCGCGATCCCGACGACGGCCGACGCGCCAAGGGTTGCAAGTCTCACGCTGTTGGCAATCGCCTCACCAGATCCAACAATCACGGCAGCGATCGATCGGCTGGTCAGCGCCTCCCGCGCGAGCACGGCGATCGGCAGGGCCAGTGCTGTGACGAGCACCGTGATCGCCGCTAGAAGTGCGTGCGAGCGTTCGAAGCGCAGTGCGGCCGGTGTGTCCGCACCGCGGCGAACACTCACGAAGCGGTCTCCGAGGAGCGCGACGGCCACGGCAGCGATGGCGACACACAGGGCTAGTAGGGGCAGGGCGAGGAGCGCCGCCCGTCCGGGGTCGTAGAGCGCGGCGAAGGCCGTGAAGACCTCGGTCGTGTACACGCGGACACGCAGCACGCCCGGCACGCCGAATTCGGATACGGCCAGAACGAAGATCACCAACGCGGCGGCCATGATGCCCGGAGCCACGAGGGGCACCGTGAGGCGCCAGAACACGCCTCGTGGTGCCGCCACCATCAAGGCGGCTTCCTCGAGCCGTCCATCAATCCGCCGGAGGGCGACCTCGGTGGCCAGCATCGATAGGGGATACAACACAAGGCCGAGCACCAGCACAGCGGCGGGCAGGCTGTAGGTCCACGCGGCGAGTACGTCGTATCCGACGGCCGTCGCCAACAGTCCGCGGTTGCTCCCCAAGTACGTCCACGCGAGCGCGACGACATAGGGAGGCAGCAGCAGCGGCGCGGCAAGTGCCACTCGCAGCAACGTCTTCTGAGGAAGGGGTGCCCGCGCGAGCAGCAGGCCCAATGGCGCGCCAATCGCGGTCGCAAGAACGGCGGTGCCGATTCCGAGGACCGCGGTGTTCACCAGAAGCCCCCATTGTCGAGCGTCGAGCGCGAAGGCGGCCGTGACGCCTTGAAGCGACGTCATCAGGAACGAGGCGATTGGGAACACGCAGATCACAACGAAGAGAGTGGTCGCCAGCCCGACCACCACGGTGCGACTGGAGCGCCACCCCCACATGATGTCTGCCTGCACCCGGGATCAGAGGCCGAGGATGCTCGCGAGTCGACCGGTCACGTCTTCGACACGTTGCGCCGCTTTTGTGAAGTCCAGCGTCATTGGCCTGAATGTGTCGATGGCGGGGATGTTCCTCGGGCCGGGCACACCCGTGTGGAGGGGAATCTGCACGGCCTCCGAGTGAGCCAGCTGCTGCTCCACGTCCCCGGAGAGCAGGTAGTCGATGAGACGCTGGCCTTCCTCCATATGGGGGGCGTTTGCGATGAGTGACACCATGTTCGGCATCACGGGCACGCCCAGGCCGGCCGCGTCGGGCAACACCATGGCGATCGGCTGGCGGTCTTCGATAGCAACGTTGACGTCATCCGTGTCAGTGAGGCCGATCTTGACCTCCCCGCGCGCAACCAGGTCTCGGACCACCGAGTTCCCATCAACGATCTTCACGTCGTTGGCTTTCAACTGGCGGAAGAAGGCGTCCATGCGCTCGTCACCGGCCGCGGCGTAGAGCGCCGCCACGTGGAAGGATGTCGAGCCGAACCGGGGATCGGCGATCGCCACCTGGCCGCGCCAGCGTGGATCCGCCAGGTCGAAGACGGACTTCGGGGCGTCCGCAAGTGTCACGAGTGTCGTGTTGTACGCGATGACGCGAATGCGCGCCGAAAAGCCCGTCCAATAGCCGTCCGCATCCACGAGTGCCGCTGGTATGCCCTTGGCGTTCGGCGAACGGTAGGACGCGAGGGCCTTGCGCGACTTGAGCACCAACGTGCGCACCGGTTCGTTCGACCAGAAGACGTCGGCCTGCGGTCGCGCCTGCTCTGCGAGCAGGCGATTGGCGAGTCCAGTGGACTTCGTCTCCTCCGTGTCGTAGACCGCGTTCACCGTCACGCCCGACTGTTGTTCGTACGCGCGGAGGACGGGTTCAGAGAACACACGGTCGGTCGAGACGTAGATGGTGACGGTACGCAGCGCCTGCGGACCCGGATCTGCTCCGCGACACGCAGCGAGTGCGCCTCCCGTGAAGACGGCCAGGGCGGCGCAGAGTGCAATGCGATCTCGGTGCACCATGGCTACCTCGTGACGATGGTCAGGTCATCGAAGTGGGTCACGGAATCGGCCTTGGTCCAGACGCCCACCCGCCCCGCGGCAGTGAAGGTGACATCCTCGACCTCGTACAGCCTCACACCGTTGAGGGATACCTCGAACCGGGGTCCGGTGGCGACGACGCGCAACGTACTCCACTGGCCGGCCGGCACCTTCGCAGCTTTCCCATAGGTGCGGCCCGCGCCCTTGAGCGGCAGATCCGTACGCCGGCCGCGCTCGAGCTTGTACAGCACGACGTTGTTTTCGAGTGCGTTGGCGCGCACCAGGTAGTAGTTGTCTTCGTTCTGGTAGCGCCAGACCAGCCCGGCCGCTTGATCGACGCGACCCGAAACGGGCTTGAAGCGCACCGAAACGTCTACATCTACGGTGGAGATGTCGCTTACAACGGCCACGGGAAACCGAGAGTTCGTCGGATCAGCATTGGTCTGAGCCAGGTACTGGTTCGTGCCTTCAGCTTGCACGACCCACGTGCCTGGCGCGCCCACCTTGGCGGTGTGGCCGAAGGTGAAGCCTCTTGGCGACTGGCCAACGGCGTCACCAGCGAAATCGAACGTGCGGCTGGCGGCGTACCCGACCACCGTGGCGGTGGCCAGTATCAGCAGACTCAGGTAGTTGATGCGCATCACGTCTCCTTCGATTCCACGGTTGGGCCCGCAGTCAGCTCTGCGAGCTGAACGAGCCATCACCCTCATCGGGTCGCGATGCGACGGCGAACACCACCGCCATCACGAGTCCCACCACGGCGAGCGTCCGAAACATCGGCGCGTAGCCGACCGCCGCCACCAGAAAGCCCGCGCCAATCGGCCCTGCAGCGTCGCCAA
The DNA here is from genome assembly GCA_031376505.1 of Acidobacteriota bacterium. Classification (GTDB taxonomy): domain Bacteria; phylum Acidobacteriota; class Vicinamibacteria; order Vicinamibacterales; family UBA2999; genus CADEFD01. The sequence continues at coordinate 5,226 of JANMDX010000069.1, read as the reverse complement.
TGTCGTAGATGGTGCCGAACACGCCGTGAGCGGATCCGTAACGCTCGTGTCGTGAGACGTCGGTGATGAGCGCGCTCGTCGCCGCCGTCGTCGTTGCGACTCCTGCGGCGTACGTCAGGACTGCGGTAGCCAGCATCCAGCTGTTGGCTGTGACGGACAGTGCCCACACTGCGATGCTGCACACCGTCAGGCCGGCCACGATCACACCTCGCCGCCCGACACGGTCCGACATGGCCCCGATGAGCGGGCGCGCGGCAAGCGTCGTCACCGTCTGGCCGGCCAGGAGCCAGCCGAGCTGAGGAGTGGTCAATCCAAAGACGTCACGACCATAGAGAGGAAGGAAAGCGCTCAACGCGCCGTTGAGAACGAACTGCGCGGCGTGTGCGCCGCTGGTCACGAGAATCAGACGATGGCGCAGCACTTCCAGAAGGCCTGCTCTGAAGGCCGGCCAGCGGGCCGCCGTGTCGCGGGGCTGGAGGGGCGGCGACCACGTGCCGACGATCAGCGGCGCCGCGAGTCCGACGACGCCCGCCGCCATAAAGGCGAGATCGAATCGCCCTGCGGCGATGAGGTACCCGGCAAACACGGGGCCGACCGCCTGACCCGCACCTTGCGCCGTGGCATAGGTGGCAAGCCAAGCGCCTCGGCGCGCGGTCGGAGCCAGATCGGACACCGTGGCCGAGGCCACCGGGCCAAAGACTGCGGTGGCGCTCCCGTGCAGGACTCGGAGCACGATGAGGGCGGCGAGTGACGAGGCACCGAGGTACGTAAACGGCATGAGCGCGAACACCAGGGCGCCGGCCAGAAGCAGGGGCCGACGTCCCAGGATGTCGGACAGGGCACCGGCCGGCATCTTGACGCAGATGCCGGTGACCGTCGAGGCGCCGACGACCACGCCGATCATCGACGGGCCCGCGCCCAGGTCGCGTGCGAACAGCGGAAGGAGTGGGGCGCGGCAGATGGCGTAACTGCAATACGCCACGAATCCGGCCGCGCACAGGCGGACCAACCCTCTTCCGTCGGTCGCGAGCGTCCGCCCTGGCGTTATCGTTGCGGGCATGATGTACGGCATCGGTGGGGACGAAGACATCTCGCGTCTTTGGAACCGTCACCGCGGGCGCCGCCGGGACGCGGGCCGACGGCTCACGCGGGTCGCAGGCGCCCGGGTGCGGGGCTTTGCGACGGGCCGTGGGCCCGATGCCCGTGACGATTGCGCAAACGCGCGATAGAGCGACTCGAAGAGCGTGATCCCGCTCTCCAGTAGCAGGTCGTCCTCGGCCGTGGTCAACTGCAGCCCCTCGATCAGCGTGCCGACGGTTCCGGCGTCGGGGGCGCCGAAGCGGCCATCCTTCAGGTCCAGGTCGTGCACGATCTGGGCGATGCGAGCCACGGCCGGATCCGTGATGCCGAAGACGGTGCACAGGGTCTCGAACGTGCAGCCCTCGCCTTGATGGCTGAACTCGACACCGAACATGTCGAACGGAATCGCGTCCGCGACCGGAAGCGCTTCGCGGTCGACCGCGAACGCAAATCGCGCGTCAGCATCGATGAAGCGTCGAATCAGCCACGCCGAGCCCATGCGGTCCACGCCGGGACGCGGACGCGTCACCCAGGAGCGCCGCGTGTACGACGTGATGTCCGTCGCGCCGACGGCTGTGGCCGGGCCCGCTGCCCGCTGCGGTGGACGTGCCCTCTCTTCGAGTTGCGCCACGAGCGCGGCCGCGCGGTCGCGTCCCGCACTGCCGAAGAAGTCAATACGCCCAAGTGCCGACAGCCGCCCGCGGAACGCCTCGACGAGACGAGAGACGGCCGGGGCACGGGTGCCTCGGGGGCGCCGCGTCGCGTTCGCTCGTGCGAGCACACGCTCGATCTCTCCCGCGAGTGCGCCGTACGCCTCTTGCCGCGCGCGGCGGAACTCATCGACCAAGGCGTCATCCGAGAACGTGTCGATGTGGTCGGCGGCGAACACGCTGGCGTCGCCTCCGGCACTCGCGACCTCGGTCTTCAGCCACTCGAAGTCCTCACGCGCCGCGGGTGTATCTGGGAGCGCATAGACCGCCTGCTTCACCGGCACGGCACCGAGCTGCTGCAAGCGGCGCCATGTGCGTACACGCAGATTGGACGGTGACGCCGGCAACTGATGCACAAAGAGCAGCCAGCGACGCGTCCCCGGCTGCGGGACGGCCGTCGTCGCGATGGGATCGGGCCGCGTGGCCGCCGGAGTGGGCATCTATTGACGACGTAACAGGCGTTTCAAGTATAGTACGTTCGTTGCGGCTAGGCAAGTCCAACGGAGGCGCGTGCGGCGTCGGCACCTCACGAGCGGCCGAGTCGGGGATCGGACACGGCACTCCGGACCCACTCACGATGGTCGCGCTCCAGGGGCTGGAGCGTCGAGAAATAGCGACCGGCGCAGACGCGAAGAAGGAGAGGTCGTGGGAAGTTGGACAAAGGCGCTGTTGACATTGCTGGTGGTGTGGGCTGTCGGCGTCACGGCTGCGACGCAGAACAGTCGAGCCACTCGTCAGCCGACGCGTCAGGCTGGCCAGTTCAGAGAGGTGGCGGGTGCCTCTGGCGCCGTCGTGGCTGGTGACCCGGCAACCAACCCTGGCCATCCGGTAGCCAACGCCACGGTCTATCTTGTCCCGGTCGCCGCGATCGACACCACGACGCGCATCACCGCAAGCGCCGTCTACGCCCCACCGCATGCGGCTGAAGCCATCGACGAGCCACTTGAGGACGCGATTCGTCTCCGGGGCACCGCGTCCCGCAGGCCACCACCGACGCTGCCACCCCGTCACATGGCACGCTGCACACATGGTCTGCACGGCGTTGGTGTTGACCGGTGGCGCCGTGAGCGCGTCGTCGGAGGTGCCGTAGCGGCCGTCCGCGCCGGCTGACCACCACATGTAGAACTTGTAGTCGTGCCACACGCGCCGCTCTCGGCAAGGCCCTTGAAGTCACACGTGTTCGATGTGCCCTTGAAGACCAATGTGGCCGTCGACGGCGTGCCGCCAGGGCGGGCGATGCCGATTCCCTACACCTCCACCTGTGGAACATGTCACGTCGTGAACGGGTTGCCGTTCAAGCAGGGACGCCTGACGAGTCCCGCGCGCCTAAGGAGTACAGACGATGAAGATGATGTTGCGAAGAGTGGCGATGGCCGCCATCGTGTGCGCGTGGATGAGTAGTGGAGCCCTTCCGGCGTCGGCGCAGGATGTGCCCGCCGAATACCAGGCTGTGTTGAAGGCGCTCGGCAAGGCCGGTGACTACAAGGATGGTGTGCTCAAGGTCAATATCCCGCGTGGCGATGTGCGAGTGACGATCGGGGGTCGCCCGGCGCCCGCGCCGTTCGGATTCGGCGGCTGGATTGCGCTGACCAAGGGTGACGGTGGCCACGACGTGATGATGGGCGACCTCGTCCTCACCGAGGACGAGGTCAACCCCGTGATGTCGGCGGTGCTGAGCAATGGCCTCGACGTCACCGCCCTGCACAACCACTTCTTCTGGGACGCGCCGAAGATGTACTACATGCACGTGCACGGCATGGGCACAGCGGCAGACATCGCCACGCGCGTGAAGCCGGCCATCGACCTGATCGATCAGGCGGCGAAGCGGGCGACGAGCCCGACGCCTGGATCCTCAGCCACGGCAACGCTCGACAGTGCAGCGCTGGCGTCGATCATCGACCACCCGGGTGAACAGACAGGTCCCGTCTTCAAGATCACGATCGGCCGACCAGACATCAGTGTGCGCGAACACGGCGCGGTGCTGAACGCTCGCATGGGGCTGAACACGTGGGCGGCATTCGCCGGGTCGGATGCTGACGCCATGGTCGCGGGCGACGTCGCGATGCTCGAGCGCGAGGTCACGCCCGTGCTGAAAGCGCTTCGTGCCAATGGTCTCAGCATCGTGGCGATTCACCATCACATGACCGGCGTTGCCCCGACGGTGATCTTCTTGCACTACTACGGCACCGGTCCTGCCGCCACGCTGGCGCGTGGTGTTCGCGCGGCCGTCGACCTGCTCGGCAAACCCTAGGAGACATCACCATGATGGCCACAGTTCTAACCGTACTGCTGACGCTCGCGGGCCTGACGCAGCCGTCAGCCAGCCCTGCGTCGCCGCACGTCGTGTTCGTCTGCGAGCACGGCGCGGCCAAGAGTCTCGTCGCCAGCGCCTACTTCAACAAGCTCGCTGCCGAGCGCGGACTCGCTGCACGCGCGACGTTCCGCGGCGTGGATCCGCAGGACGCGTTGTCGGTTCGCGCCGTGGCCGGCCTGAAGGAGGACGGGCTGCTCATTCCCGACGGTCGTCCGGCCGCCATCGCTGCCTCGGACGTGACGGCGGCGACGCACATCTTCGCTATCGGTTGCGCCCTGCCGGCGAGCGCCACACAGTCCGGGAAGACCAGCTCCTGGGACGATGTGCCTGACGACCAGGAGTACGGGCCGATGCGAGACGCCATCGTGCGCCATGTCCGGGCGCTGATCGACACGCTGCGTTGAGAGACCGAGGCGCCGGCGCCTGCCTCAGGCCGTTCGGCACACTGGCTCCTGCCATGACTTCAGTGACACATTCCCGGGTTCTACCGATCGCTCTCGTGCTCCTCGGACCCGCGCTCATCGCGCAGGCGCAGGCTGTCCAGACTCCAGCCCTTCGCGCCGGCGCGCTCGAGTCGACGCACCGTATCGACGGCCTACTGGATGAGCCCGCCTGGGCGACGGCGGAGGTGATCGATGTGTTCACTCAGGCCGATCCGCGTGAAGGCGAACCGGCCTCGCCCCGCACCGTCGTCCGCGTGCTGGCCGGACCGAAAGCGCTCGTCATCGGCATCGACTGCGAACAGCCGCCTGGTGTCGGCGTGGTGAGCTTCAGTGTGCGCCGCCGGGCACGGCGCAAAAGCGTCGGCTCTACACACAGCTCACGTGGTGGTTCGGCGGGTTCTACGGTGGCGAGCTGGACCAGTATCAATGGACGGGCGCATGGAACCCGACAGCGCTCGTGACTGTCGAGTTCTCCGGGCAGCGGAATGTCGGACGGCTGCCGGAAGGACGCTCGTCCAGACTCTCGTGGGCAACCGGCTACGCATCAACATGTCGCCGAACCTGTCGATCTCCAGCTATGTGCAGTACGACACTGACAGCGACTCGATCGGCGTCAACACGCGCCTTCGCTGGACGTTCCGCCCAGAAGCCGAGTTGTTCGTCGTCTACAACCACAACG
>JANMDX010000079.1:0-8737 GCA_031376505.1 Acidobacteriota bacterium | reverse complement strand
CCGGACGGACGCTTCGTGATGGTGCGCGGCGCCGACCCGAGCGGTAGCCGCGAGTTCGTGCTCGTGCAGCACTGGTTCGAGGAACTGAAGCGGCTCGTGCCGGTGCCGTGACTTCAGGTGGAGAGTCGTTGGGCCGGGCGTCTTCGACAACCTCGAAGCGGGCGCCACCGTCGACGTGCTTGTCGTCGGCGCACAGCGTGGCCGGTCCCGATTGCGGCACGCCGGTCAGGCGCCGGGTCAGCGCGGTTGACAACGCCGCCTTCCTGTTGTCATAGTCTCCAACATGAAAGCGGCCGAGCTGCTGCGCACGCGGGTGGCTCTGGCGGAAGGCGCGTTTGCGGACCTCGTATTATGGCGTGTCCCGGTGCCGGTTCCTGGCTCGACGCACGGATTCAAGTACCGGCTCGCCTACGTCGTCAACGGCACGTGCGTCGTTCGCTACGACAGCGAATCGGGCAAAGGCGACCACCGGCACTTCAACACCAGGGAACGCCCCTACACATTCGAAACGCCGGAGAAGTTGATCGCGGACTTCCAGGCCGACATGGCGAGGTAGAACCGTGAAAACCGTCATTCTTGATGTTCGTACCGCGAACTCGGCGATGCAGGATTTCGTGCGCGTGTGGCACAGCCGTAAGGCCGAGAAATCCGCGCGCATCACCTTTGCAACGCCAGAGCTGCTGTGGAAGGTCCTGACGGCCAGGCGCCTGGAACTACTCAAGGCGTTGTGCGGCGCCGGACCGGTGTCCATTCGCGAAGCGGCACGCCGTGCGGGCCGCGACGTCAAGGCCGTCCACGGCGAGGTCACCGCGTTGCTGAAGGCCGGCGTGCTCGATCGCACGGACGATGGCCTGATTGTGTTTCCGTACGAGGCCGTGAAAGTCGAATTCGTGCTGGCCGTCGCGTAGTGCCTGGCCTCGAGGGGCCAGCTCAGGACATCAGCCGCAGGCGAACATCCTGCACGCGTGCGACCATCTCGGCTGACGCGAGCTCGGGATGCTCTTCGAGTAACGCGGGCACGTCGGCCACATCGTGAACGCGCTTCCGCGGTCGTTGTGCCCTTCATCGTGCTCGGAGTCTGCATCGGAACTCCGGGCTCCAGCCGCTGGGCAAGGCAGGTCGGCCCCGTTGGCCTGGTGCTACACTCAAGGCGTCCATGAACTATCAAGAACGGATTGTCAGGGACCCGCGCATCGTCGGCGGGGAGCCGGTGCTCCGAGGCACCCGCGTCACCTTGAGGACCGTGCTCGCTAGCCTTGCCGAGGGCGCGACGACTGCAGAAATCCTCGCCGACTTTCCCACCCTGTCGGAAGGGGATGTTCGTGCGGCGATCGCGTTTGCCGCCGCATCAGCCCAGGAAGATCTCCCCTTGGCTGAGATTCCTGTGAAGCGGTGAACATCAAGCTCGACGAGAACCTGCCAGAGCGGCTCGTCTTGGCCCTGAGCGCCCTCGGGCATGACGTCGACACGGTTCGTTCCGAGCAACTGGCCGGTCGCAACGACGCCGATGTCTGGAGCGGGGCACAGTCTGCTGGACGGTTTCTCATCACGCAAGACCTGGACTTTTCCGATGTGCGGCGATACACGCCAGGCACACACGTCGGCCTTCTCCCGGTGCGTCTCGCGAAGCCCGGGCGAGACGCGTTGCTCGATCGAATCACGCTCTTGTTTGCGACGGAGCCCGTCGATGAATGGCGCGGCTGCCTGGTCGTCGCCACGGACCACAAGGTCCGCGTGAAGCGGCCCGTATAATCACGCCGTGGCCCTCACCCCTGGCACCCGTCTCGGCGTCTACGACGTGCTCGCCGCCATCGGCGAAGGCGGAATGGGGCAGGTGTTCCGCGCGCGCGACACCAAGCTGAATCGCGAGGTGGCGCTCAAGGTGCTGCCCGACTCGTTTGCCAACGACCCAGAGCGTCTGGCGCGGTTCACGCGCGAAGCGCAGACGCTGGCGTCGCTGAATCACCCGCACATCGCGGCCATCTACGGGCTCGAAGAGTCGGGCGGCGTACGTGCCCTCGTGATGGAGCTGGTCGAGGGCGACGACCTGTCGCAGCGCATCGCCCGCGGGACGATTCCGCTCGACGAAGCGTTGCCGATCGGAAGGCAGATCGCCGAGGCGCTCGAAGCCGCGCACGAGCAGGGGATCATCCACCGCGATCTGAAGCCCGCCAATATTAAGGTCAAGGCCGACGGTACTGTGAAGGTGCTCGACTTTGGGCTTGCCAAGGCGCTCGATCCGGTGGCCGCGTCGAGCCCCGAGGCGATGAACTCGCCCACGATCACCTCTCCAGCGATGACGCAGGCCGGCATGATCCTCGGCACCGCGGCCTACATGTCGCCAGAGCAGGCCAGCGGCAAGGTCGTGGACAAGCGCGCCGATATCTGGTCGTTCGGCGTCGTGCTGCTCGAGATGCTCACGGGGCAACGCCTCTTCGACGGCGAGACGGTGGCGCACACGCTGGCCGATGTGTTGCGCGGGCCTCTGGATTTCAGCCGGCTGCCCGCCGACACGCCCGCGGCGATCCGCGATCTGCTGCGGCGCTGTTTGACGCGCGACGTGAAGAAGCGCACGCGCGACATCGGCGATGCCCGCATCGCGATCGACGAGATCATGACGTCGGCAGCCGACGGCACGGCAGCGACTGTGACGGACGCAGGACGCCCCCCTGCGACACCCGTATCGAGCCGACGTGAGATGCTGCCGTGGGCGGTTGCCGCCACGCTCGGTGCCGGACTGGTGGCGGTGCTCGGGCTGTGGGCGCCGTGGCGCGCTGGAGCACCCTTGGATCGTCCGTTGCTGCGGCTCGACGTCGACCTGGGCGCAGACGTGTCGCTGCCGGCCTCGAGCGGCAGTTTGCGAGGCGGCGGCGCCAGCAGTGTGGCGATCTCCCCAGACGGCGCGCGGCTGGCCTACGTGTCTGGCACGCCGGAGAAGCTGTTCATTCGGCGGCTCGACCAGGCGACGGCCATCGAGCTTCCCGGCACGCAAGGCGCCGGCACACCGGTCTTTTCGCCGGACGGGCAGTGGGTGGCCTTCCTGTCCGGGGACAAGGCGTACAAGATCTCGGTGGAGGGCGGCGCGGTGGTGCCGCTCGGAGGCGATGGAAACATCACCCAGCGCGTGACCTGGGGCGACGATGGCAGCGTCCTGATGGGCGGTCGACAGCTCACGCGGTTGCCCCCCGATGGCAGCCCGCCCGAAATCGTCGCGGAAATACGCACCGGCGAGCTGTCGCTGGTGGACCCGCAGATGCTGCCCGGCGGCAACGCCATCCTGTTTGCGACCGACAACCCGGGACCGGTGGACAAGACCAACATCGAGGTCGTGACGCTGGCCGATCGCCAGAGAAGAGTTCTGGTCCAAGGCGGCGCTTCACCGCAGTATGTGGCCACGTCGGACGGCGCCGGCCATCTGCTCTACATCAACGGCGCCACGCTGTTTGCGATCCCTTTCGATGTGTCGACCCTGACGACCCGTGGAGCCGCCGTGCCCATCGTGGACGATGTCGCTCACGCCGACACCATCGGCAGCGCGCAGTTCGATGTCTCTCGCACTGGCACCTTGGTCTACCGCAGGGCGGTCGGTGGCGTGGCTGCGCTGAGAATGCTGCAGTGGGTCGATGCCGCCGGCACGAGGGTACCGCTGCTGGCCAAACCGGCCGTGTATCAAGAGCTGGCGCTGTCGCCAGACGGCACACGGATCGCCGTGTCGGTCGCCGACGGACGACGCCAGGACGTATGGGTCTACGACACCCAGCGCGACGCCACCACCCGCCTGACGTTTGGCGACGCGATCTATCGATACCCCACGTGGAGCAAAGACGGTCGTGCCATCGCCCTCTCGGCGGTTGGGACAGGCCTGCAGCTTGTTCGCGTGGATGGCGCCGGCCAGGCCCAGGCACTGACCGAGACCAGGGCGGTCCAGTACCCGTCGTCGTTTTCGCCAGATGGCAGGCAGCTGGCCTTTTTCGAACTCACGCCGCAGGGGAACCGGCAACTCTGGACGTTGCCGCTGGTGGACCGCGGCGGCCAGCTGACGGCCGGGACGCCGGAGCCGTTTCTCAAAAGCAGCGCTACCGAAATCGCGCCGTCGATCTCGCCAGATGGACGCTGGCTGGCGTATGAATCGGACGAATCGGGCAGCGTCGAGGTGTACGTCCGCACGTTTCCCGCCGCGGCGTCCGGACCAGGCGGCAAGTGGCTGATCTCCAACAACGGCGGCCGGCTACCACGCTGGTCTTCCAACGGGCGCGACCTGGTCTACCAGTCGGGCGACCAACTGCTCACCGTCGCCTACGCGGTGCAGGGCGATGCGTTCGTGGCGGAGAAACCCAGGGTCTGGATCCCGAAGCTGGGCGTCGTGGCGGCAGGGACTGTCTTATGGGACCTGGCGCCAGACGGCAAGCGCGTGCTGGTGGTGACGCCGGTGGAGCGCGCCGGCGCAACGCAGGCGGAGCACCACGTCGTGTTCCTGCTGAACTTCCTCGACGAGCTGCGCCGAAGGGTGCCGCTCGAATATTTTCGTGCCCCGCGACGGCGACGTGCGTCTGCTCGACTTCGGCATCGCCAAGATGACGATACAAGGAAACATTAGCAGGGTCCGAGGGTGACAGAACACGCGTTGTCAGACCCTGGCGCGTCCGCCTTGCGGCCTTGGCACACGCCTATTGGCAGCGTCGCGAAGGCACGGTGCGGATGTTGGAGACCACGCAACGCCCCCGCAACGCGCCTCTGGGCACACCTCCGGCGAGACCGCGCCGCGGGGGACACGCGGAATGACGCAATGAGAACGGCTGGGTGGTCAAGCACGACAGACGGGCTATGCGTCTTCGTACGCGCACGGCGGTGCGCGTGCCGGCGTCGGCCTCGGCACGTCAGCCGGCAGGCCCAGGTGCGTCAGGATCCGCCGCGCGACGCCGGACGGCTCGATCAGGGCAATCAGCCGCAGGCGCCCGTCACACAGCGGGCACGCCAGCACATCGATCGCGAACGTGCGGCGCATCAGCTGGGCCCACGACGCGCCGCGGCCCGAAGGACGGCGCGTCGTCTCGGATGCAGGGTAAAGCACCGGCGGATCCGCCGTGACGCCAGGCTCGCGGTGCGCGGTGCGCGCTGGCATGCGGCACCACCTCCGCGCGCCACGCTGCGCGCGGCGTCAGTGTGGGTTACGGCTGAATTTTCCGGTGCGACCGATGACGATCGGCGTATCGGAGACTGGCACGCCCAACTCGCGCAGTACGACATCGGCCTGGCTGACGGACTCGACGTGGGGCCAAGGTATTGCGCGTGGTGAAGTCGCGCAGGGTGAGCGCGGCTGGCTCCGGCCTCCGTGGGCGGGGCTGGGTCGATCCGGCGGTCCAAAGAGACCGACGTCACGTGGTCAGATGACACGCGCTGTAGTGGTCCGGGCCGACCGGTTTCAGTTCGGGAACGCTCTCCGCGCACGCCGCGACCGCACGCGGGCACCGGGTCCGGAACACGCACCCTGAGGGGGGATTGATCGGGCTGGGAATGTCGCCGGTCAGCGTCATTCGGGTCCGCTGCCGGCTGGGGTCGGGCACCGGCACGGCCGACAGCAGCGCCTGGGTGTAGGGGTGATTGGGCTGATGGTAGAGCGCTGATGCCGGCGCGATTTCCATGATCTTGCCGAGATACATCACCACCACGCGGTCGCAGATGTGTTCGACCACCGCCAGGTCGTGCGCGATGAAGAGCATGGTCAGGCCGAAACGATCCTTCAGGTCCGCAAGCAGGTTGATGACCTGTGCCTGAATCGACACGTCGAGGGCCGAGACCGGCTCGTCGGCCACCAGGAACTCGGGCTGCACGGCCAGGGCGCGCGCAATGACGAGGCGCTGCCGCTGGCCGCCAGAGAACTCGTGCGGAAAACGATCGAGATGGTCAGCCGACAGCCCGACCTGCTCGAGCAACTCCACGATGCGGCCAGCGCGGTCGGCCGGCGTGCCAATCGCGTGCAGGGCCAGCGCATGCTTCAGCATGGCGCCAACTTTTTCACGCGGGTTGAGGCTCGCGTATGGATCCTGAAAGACAATCTGCATCCGCTTTCGAAAGCGGCGCATCGCCCCGGTAGACAGCCCAAGAATATCGGTGCCGTCGAAGGACACGCGACCCGACGTGGCCTCGGCCAGTTTCAGCACGAGTCGCCCCACGGTGGTCTTGCCCGAGCCGCTCTCGCCCACCAGGCCCATGACCTCGCCGCGGCGAATGTCGAAGCTCACGCCGTCGACCGCCCTGACCTGACCCACGACGCGATTGAGCAGTCCCCCGTGAATCGGGAAGTGCTTCACCAGCCCGTCGACACGCAGCAGTGCGTCGCTCACGCCGAGGCTCCGTCGCCAAGCTGCAGCTCGTGCCAGCGGAGACAGCGGACGTCGTGAGACGGCGACGCCGGCTCGAGGCCCGGTAGCGAGGCGACACACCGCGGCTCCACGTGGCCACAGCGGGTCGAGAAGCGGCAACCGGCCGGCAGTTGCGCCAGGGTCGGCACCTGGCCGGGAATGGCGTTGAGACGCCGTCCGTGCAGCGACCGGCCCAACCGGGGAATCGAGCCGAGCAGACCTGCGGTGTAGGGCATGCGCGGAGTCGTAAAGATGTCGGCGACGGGGCCGGCCTCCACGACCTGGCTGGCGTACATCACGAGCACGCGATCGGCAATCTGCGCGACGACGCCAAGGTCGTGGGTGATGAAGACCAGGGCCATGCCGAGCTTCGCCTGCAGATCTTCCATGAGGTCGAGGATCTGCGCCTGAATTGTGACGTCGAGCGCCGTCGTCGGCTCGTCGGCAATGAGCACACTCGGTCGGCACGCCAAGGCCATGGCGATCATCACGCGCTGGCGCATGCCGCCAGACAGTTCGTGCGGGTAGTTGCCGGCGCGGCGCTTCGGCTCCGGAATGCCCACGAGCGCCAACATCTCCACCGCGTGGGCATGGGCCTGATCGTCAGTGAGACCCTCATGGCACCGCACCACTTCCGCGATCTGCGCGCCGACGGTGTGCACGGGATTCAAGCTGGTCATCGGCTCCTGGAAGATCATGCCGATGTGTCGCCCGCGAACGGCGCGCATCTCCTCCTCTGGCAGCGTGGTCAGTTCCCGGCCGCGCAAGCGGATCGAGCCTGCCGCGATGCGGCCCACGCGCGCCGGCAGCAGGCGCATGATCGACAGCGCCGTCACCGACTTGCCCGATCCGCTTTCGCCCACGATAGCCAGCGTCTCGCCCGGTTCTACGGAGAAGCTGACGCCATCGACGGCCACGACCGCGTTGCCGCCGGCCATGGCAAACTCGGTGCGCAAGTCGCGCACCTCGAGCAGCGGCGCGCCGGGGACCTCGGGCGGCGTTGCCGTCATCGCAGCCCGAGTTGGTCGAGCGCCTGGGCCACGCCGTCCAGGTGCGTGAGCTGCATCGACGCGTAGTTGGGGGCGAGCACGACACCGTGCCCTCCGGCCCGGTACGTCGCCAGCACCGATCGGCGCACGACGTCGGTCGAACACTTCGCGGTCTCGGGCTTGGTTCGCGGCGCGTCCACGCCCACGCCCATGTAGACCTTGGCCTTGCCCTCGACGCCGCGCAGGGCATCGACGCACTGGCCGTGCACGTAGGTGTCAGGGTCCATGCCAGTAGCCACGATCTGCGCGAACGGGGCTTCGTTGAGTCCGAGGATCCGGAAGAGCGCGGTCGTGGCCTCGCCCGGCTCGACATCGCGCAACACGGTCTTGCGGAGAAAGCCGAGCTCCTTGGTCCACACCTCGCCGGCCTGATGCTGATAGGTGATGGGCTTCACGAAATCCGCATAGCGCGTCTGCTCGGCCCACGGCCACTGCGCCCGGCGCAGCAGGTTGAAGTGGTTGCGGTTCCACACGTTCAGACCAAACGGCAGCGTGGGCTTGCACCACTTCACCAGGCCGTAGAGTTCGCGGTCGAGGTCCTTGTTGCGTTCGAGCCAGAACTTCTCCCACACCAGCGCTTCGGGATTGTCGAGCAGCACGCGCAGGAACGTCACGAGCGAGCCATCGGCGAACGCCTTGCCGGCGGCGGCTTCCTGCATGAAGTCGTAGAGCCGCAACAGGGCCTGCCGACACGCCTCGACATTGACCCCTCGGTCCTGCGCTTCCCGGCGTGCCGCCGGCGAGAAGTCCCCAGGCGCGCCACCCTGGATCAGCGTGTCGAGCGGCGAATTGCGTTCGTTGCACCACATCACCCCATCGATCGGGTGATTGCGGACCTGGTCTTCGATCATCGAGTGAATCCAGGTGCGGTAGCCCGGGTGCGACGTGGACGGCTCGCTGCCGAAGCGACCGAGCACGTCGACCTCCATCGCCTGCGCCAACGTCGGGATCTCGACGGCGGCGGCCGAGCCGTGGCCCGCGTACTTGAAGAACGGCTCCATCAGTTCGATGTAGACCTGCATGCCGCGGGCGTGCGCAGCCGGCAGCACCATCTTCAGAATGTCTTTGCCCTCGAACTCGGCGTCACGGCTCCGATAGTCGGCCATGAACGTGTCGCGGTAGTAGCGCGGGTCGGGGTCGAAGTAGGCGCCGCCGCGCATCTGATACGGCTCGGGCACGCCGTGGTCCGGCCAGCCGTCGAGCGCATGGCTGATCGAGCGACCGCTCTTGAGGCCCAGCCAGCTCACCGTGCCCAGCATGAGCACGTTGACACCGACGCGGTGCTGCAGCGTGTCGAGCACGGCTTCCACGCCCTCATCCACGAAG
>JANMDX010000052.1:0-2167 GCA_031376505.1 Acidobacteriota bacterium | reverse complement strand
ATTGAGGTCGGCGCCCGTCAATCGCAGCAACAGCAGCGCGCCGCCGAGCGACAGCGGCGCTGCGAGCAGGATGAGGATGGCCGGCGTCCACGCCCGGAAGTGGATGACGAGAATCGTGAAGACCAGCACGGCCGCGATGCCGAACACCGCCAGCAGCTCGCGGAAGGCCGTGCGCTGCGACTCGTACTGCCCGCCGATTTCATAGGTGTAGCCCACCGGCAGCGTCAGTGCCTGAAGCGCCGTACGCAGCTCGGCCACGGCGCTGCCGAGGTCGCGTCCCTCCAGCCGGCCGCTGACGAGCGCCATGCCGCGCAGGTTCTCGCGCAGCAGCTCGGCCTGGCCGTTGGACCGCTCGGCGTGGGCCACGCGTGACACCGGCACCAGCGCGCCGGCCGGCGTGCGCAGCAACGTGTCGGGCAGCCGCGCCACGTCGAAGCGCACCGCATCTGGCAGTCGCACGCGCACCGGTACGCGACGGTCGAACAGTCGCAGGTCGGTCGCCACGTCGCCGAGCCACGCCGCCGACATCTGCGCCGACACCTGTTCTACGGAAAGGCCCACGCGGCCGGCCGCCACCGGGTCGATGGTCCACGTCAGTTCCGGGTTGCCGCGCTGCATGCCGACGACGTCAACGACGCCCTCGACCTTCTCGAGGATCTCTTCGACGGGGCCCGACAGGGACTCGAGCACCGCGATGTCGTCGCCGAAGATCTTCACTTCGATGGGCGTGGGGCTGCCTTCAAGATCGCCCAACATGTCCTGCAGCAACTGCACGAACTCGATCTCGGCCAGCGGCGCCGCGTCCTGGAGTTTGGGCCGCAGGGCGGCAATCACGTCCTCCGACGACAGTTCCCGATCCGCACGCGGCTTCAGCCGCACGAGGATGTCACCGGTGTTCTGCGCCGTGGCGAAGAGGCCCAGCTCCGATCCCGTGCGTCGCGAGTACGCCGCCACTTCCGGGGTGGCCGCAATCACCTGCTCCATCGCGCGCACGTGACGATCGGTCTCGCCAAGCGCGCTGCCGGCCGGCGTGAGGTAATCCACGACGAAGCCGCCTTCATCGGCCGGCGGCAGGAAGCCCGTGCCGATCGACAAGAATAATCCCGCCGTGGACGCGGCCAGTAGCAGCGTAACGGCCACGGCCAGCACCGGCCGGGCCACCATCGCCTGCAGCCACCGCACGTAGAGCCGCACCAACGTCCCCGGCGCGGCCTCTGGCGCAGGCGGGCCCGGGCGACCAAGTGCCCACCGCGCCAGCAGCGGCACGACGCTCACTGACAGCCCGAGTGACACGAGCACCGCCACCGACAGGCTGAGCGAGAGCGCCTGGAAGAACTGCCCGACCACGCCCGAGAGCAGGCCGAGCGGCGCGAACACCACGACCGTCGTGAGCGTCGAACTCACGAGCGGCTTCATCAACTGCGACACGGCCTCGGCCACGGCATCGGCGCTCCGGCTGGCCCGGCGGTGGATGTTCTCCACCACCACCACCGCGTCGTCGATGACGAGGCCAATTGCGATGGCCAACCCGCCCATCGACATGAGGTTGATCGACCCGCCGAACACCCGCATGAACACGAACGTGGGCACGATCGCCATCGGCAGCGTGAGCGCCGCGATGAGGGTGAGGCGCAGGTCTCGCAGGAACGCGAGCAGCACCACGATGGCCAGGAAGCCGCCAATGAGGATGGCGTCGCGCACGTTGTCGATTGACGCGCTCACGAACTCCGCCAGGTCGTAGACCTTGGTGATGCGGATGCCGCCCGGCAGTGCGCGCGACACACTTGTGAGCGCGGCGTCGACGCCCTCTTTCACCGCCAGGATGTTGGCGCCGATTTGCTGCGAGATGCTGATGGAGACGGCGTCGCGCCCGTTGCCGGTGACGAGCAGCGTCCGGTCGGGCGAGCCGGGCACGACGCGGCCCAGATCCGACACACGCAGGGTGGCGCCGCCCTTCACGACAATCGGGGCGGCGGCGATCTCGTCGCCACTCGTCCAGAGTCCTGAGGCCAGCGCCAGATGCTGTTGACCCGATTCCTCGAAGCGGCCCACCGGACGGACGAGATTCTGCGCGCGCAGCGCCTCGGCCACGTCGGTCACGGTAAGACTGGCCGCCGTGAGCTTGGCCGGGTCGAGGATCACTTCGACCTCGCGCGTGTCGCTGGCC
>JANMDX010000047.1:0-2661 GCA_031376505.1 Acidobacteriota bacterium | reverse complement strand
ATGCACGTCCTCGATCTCTACTCCGGTGGTGGCTACTACTCGGAACTCCTGTCCTACATCGTCGGCACGAACGGGCACGTGGTCGCGCACAACAACACGCCGTACCTGGAATTTGCCAAGGCGGATCTGCCGGGGCGCTTTGCGGGAGGCCGGTTGCCGAATGTCGAACGCCTGCTTGCGGAGAACAATGCCCTCGAGTTGCCTGCCGCGCGCTTTGATGCGGTGCTGATGACCAACGTGTACCACGACATCTATTTCGTCGACGAGAAGGCCGGCTGGCCGCGCATCGACGGGCCGAAGCTGCTGGCTGAAGTCATCCAGAGCCTCAAGCCGGGCGGAGTGCTCGGCGTGGTGGATCACGCGGCACTGCCTGGTGCGCCACCGGCAACCGGTGGCACCCTGCACCGGATCGATCCCGCGCTGCTGAAGCGCGAGATCATCGCCGCCGGCTTTGTCCTGGACGGCGAAAGCGACGTCCTCATCAACCCGAATGACGACCGGGCGAAGTCCGCCTTCGATCCGTCGGTCCAGGGGCGCACGGACCAGGTCGTACTGCGCTTCCGGAAGCCCTTGTAGGAGCGCCTTCAGGCGCGACAACGTACTCCGTGGCCCGCGGCATCCCGGCCGGGATCCCTTCCGCTACCGGGAGTACCCGGTGTGCGCGGAAGGGACACCCGTCCACGCTGCCGCTGCTTTCCGGAGCCGAAGGCCGACCGCGTCGCCGTCGTAGCGGACACACGGCGGGTGTCCTGTCCGGCGCTAACCGGGTACTCCCGGTAGCCGGACAGGATTTCCCGCTGGGGGGCCGCGGGCTACGGAGTGCGTTGTCGCGCCTGAAGGCGCTCCTACGAGTGCTATCCTTCGCGGCCGAATATGACCGCAACAGCCACATCCGCCGTAACAACTGACCTCGCGAAGGACGTCGCGCGGCGTCGTACGTTCGCGATCATTTCGCACCCGGACGCGGGCAAGACGACGCTCACCGAGAAGCTGCTGCTCTTCGGTGGCGCCATCCAGCTGGCTGGCACGATCAAGGCACGACGCAGTTCGCGACACGCCACCTCGGACTGGATGGAGGTCGAGAAGCAGCGCGGTATCTCTGTAACCAGTTCCGTGATGCAGTTCGAATACGCGGGGGACACCATCAATCTGCTCGACACACCGGGTCACGAGGATTTCTCCGAAGATACTTACCGCGTGCTCACGGCAGTGGATGCGGCCGTCATGGTGATCGATGCCGCCAAGGGCGTCGAGGCGCAGACGCTTAAGCTGCTGGAAGTCTGCCGCCTGCGGAACACGCCGATCATCACGTTCGTCAACAAGATGGACCGGGAGGTACGGTCGCCGTTGTCGCTGCTGCAGGAGATCGAAGCGGCACTGAAGATCGAGTGCGCGCCCATCAGCTGGCCCATCGGCATGGGCAAGACGTTCCGCGGCGTCTACCACCTGCTGGAGGATCGCCTGCTGCGCTTCACGCCCGGCGAGGAAAAGCGCGGCAGCGTCGAGGAGATTCACGGCCTTGAGAATCCGCAGCTCGATGCGCTGTTCCCCGACGAGGTCGCGAGTCTGCGGGCCGACGTGGGCCTGATCCGCGAGGCAAGCACGCCCTTCGACCGGAGCCAGTTCCTGGCAGGTCGCCAGTCGCCGGTGTTCTTCGGCTCCGGCATCAACAACTTCGGCGTCCAGGAAGTGCTCCAGGCGCTCGTCGACTGGGCACCACCGCCGCAGCCCCGCGATGGCGGCGTGCGGCTTGTCGCTCCGACGGAGCCGGCCTTCAGCGGCTTCGTGTTCAAGATCCAGGCCAACATGGACCCGAAGCATCGCGACCGGATTGCGTTCTTTCGCATCTGCTCGGGACGCTACGTGCCGGCGATGAAGGTGCGGCACCTGCGCAGCGGCCGGGACATGAAGCTGGCCAACGCGCTCACGTTCATGGCCAACGAACGGGTCACCAGCGACGGCGCGGTGGCTGGCGACATCATCGGCATTTTCAATCACGGCCAGCTGCAGATAGGCGACACACTCTCGGACGGTGAGCCGCTCGTGTTCAAGGGGATCCCGTACTTCGCACCGGAGTTGTTCCGATCTGCTCGTCCAAGAGATCCCATGAAAAGCAAGCAGTTACAGAAGGGTCTTCAGGAGCTTGGCGAGGAGGGCGCCATCCAGGTGCTCACCGCTCGCCAGGGCGCGCAGACGTTGCTGGGCGCGGTCGGCCGCCTCCAGTTCGAGATCGTCGCGCACCGGTTGTCTTCCGAGTACAACGTGGATGCGCTCTACGACAACGTGGACATCTACACGGCCCGCTGGCTCACCTACCCCGACGAGGTCACGCGCAAGAAGTTCGAGAAGGACGAGGCGATGTCGCTCGCGAAAGACGTCGACGACAACCCGGTCTTTCTCTCGAGCAACAAGTACAACCTGAAGCTCACCCTGGAGCGCTGGCCCACGATCGGCTTTCACGCGACGCGCGAACACGGCGAGCGTCTCTAGGAAAAAAGGGGACATGCCTCATTTCAGGAACGACGACCGGGTCCGCGTCGACATTGACGGCCCGGTTGCACTCGTGCGCCTGACGCGCGGCGACCGGCACAACGGCATGGACTTGCGGATGCTGGACGCCGTCCGCCGCGCGGCGCGCCATCTGCGGCGTGACCGGGACGT
>JANMDX010000037.1:0-5177 GCA_031376505.1 Acidobacteriota bacterium | reverse complement strand
CAGGCCAGGTTCGACCTCGCGCACGCGCTCGCCGTCCAGATGCACGGTCGGAATGCCCAAGGCGGTCTGGACCCGGGCTCGAACAGCCGCGGCGCCGATATCGTGATGCCGCTCGTAGACCTGCAGGTGACCGGTGCACTCGAAGCCGGTGGCCGCGCCGAGCTCTACGTCGAGCGTGGGCCACAGATCGTTGGCCAGACGCATCAGCGGCAGTTCGCGTAGATCGCGCCCATTGGCGCGCACGCCGCGTTTGCCGAGCCCGCCCGAGGCGCCCGCGGCGACCTCGTGCGCCTCGAGCACGAGCACGTCGGCCCCGCTCCGGGCAAGCGACCACGCGGTCGCCATGCCGTAGATACCGCCGCCGACTACGACGAACTCCGCCCGCACGGTATAGATCCTCTGATGACCCGCAGTCGCGCTGTGAACGACCGCTACTTGCGTGGCTTGCGCGGCATCTGGGTCCGCGTGTCGGGCACGAAGTGCTCGCGTGCCGGCATCTTCACCGCAGCCAGCGTCGTGCTGTCCATCACCGCGTCGGCGGCGATGAGCTCGTTGGCGTTCAGCAGAAAAGCCGTGAGCGCGTAGACTTCGTTGTCGGTAAGCGAACCCGGCGCGGTGGGCGGCATGGCGCGGCGCACGTAGTCGAACACCGTCGTGGCATAGGGCCAGTAGTTGCCGATGGTGTGCGGCAGCTTCGGATCCTGCGAGAACGGGAAGCCCGTGCGCGGCTCGCGGCCCACGAGGATGTCGTTCGGCCCCTCGGTGCCCGTCTTGCCGTGACACTGCGCGCACTTGGTGGCGTAGATGGCGGCGCCCTCGGCGGAGGTGCCGCGTCCTGCCGGCAGCGCCTTGCCGTCGGGCATGATGTCGATGTCGATGGCCGCGATTTCCTGCGGCGTGGCCGGCCGACCGATACCGAACCGCGCGGGGCCCTGCGCCAGCGCCACACCGGCCATCGACACGACGAGCAGCGCGGCACATCCGGACGTGAAGCGTGTGCGCGTCATCCCCACGCCTCTTCCTTGTAGATCACCTTGCCGCCGGCCTGCACCACCCAGCCCGTGACGGGATTCAGATGGTAGCCCGTGGTGCCCGGTCCGCGCTGCGTCAGCAGTTCCGCGCGCGTCGGCTGCATGTAGCCGGTCTCATCCACCGCGCGGCTCATGATCACCGCCTCGCCGCCGGTCCAGTTCCACAGGTGCCTGAAGCGCGTGTGCGCCATCGACAGCACGGGCTCCTGCAGCTTCGCGGCCGTCCACGTCTTACCGCCGTCGGTGCTGACGTCGACGCGCGCGATCTTGCCGGCGCCCGTCCACGCGATGCCGTTGATCTCCACCCAGCCCGGCGTCAGCGTCACCGGAAAGCCTGGATAGGTGATGAGCGAGCGCGCATCCATGCGGAAGCTGAACATGCGCGACGTGCCGTTGGCGAAGGGCTCGGTGTACTTCGACGTCTCTTCACGCGTCATGAAGGGCTGGTCCGACACCTCGATGCGCCGCAGCCACTTCACGCTGGCGTTGCCTTCCCACCCGGGCAGGAACAACCGTGCGGGATAGCCCTGCTCCGGGCGAATCGGCTCGCCGTTCTGTCCGTAGGCGACAATCGCGTCGTCGAGCGCCTTCTCGATGGGGACGCTGCGCGTGAGCACGGCCGCGTCGGTGCCCTCGGCGAGCAACCACTTGGCCTTGGCCTGCACGCCCGCTTCCTTGAGCAGCGTGGCCAGCGGCACGCCGGTCCACTCGCTCGTACTCGTCAATCCGGCCAACTGTCCCGGCGTGGTCTCGGGTCCGGCCGTGCGCCCCAAGTTGCCTGAACACTCGAGGAAGTGGATGCGCGACACCGACGGGAAGCGCTTCAGGTCGGCCAGGGTGAAGACCATCGGCCGATCGACCATCCCGTGAATGACCAGCGAGTAGTGCGCCGGGTCGATCTCCGGTACGCCGCCGTGGTGCCGCTCGAAGTGCAGGTCGGAGGGCGTGATGATGCCCATCAAGTCCTGGTGCGGGGTGCCCGACGACGTGGCGCCGCGCACGAGGCGCTGCACTTTCTCTCCGGCCGCGCGCTGGCCCGTAGCGCGAGGCGGCTTGCCGCGCACCTTGCTGGGATCAGCGGCGGGGGATGTCTGAGCCTGCGCCGTCGCGCCCAGGGCCACGGCGCAGGCAGCGCCGGCAAGCAGATCGCGTCGCGTGACTTTCATGAAGGAACCTCGCCTCGAGAACCGATGGCTCAGGAGTATATCGGGTTCTCGCCGATGCTCGCGGCCTGGAACGCTGCCGTCGGCGTGCTGTCCTCAAGGGGTCACTGCGGCATAATGCCGGGAGTGCCGAGCACGGTCCCCCTTCTGCTGTTCTGCCTGGTCCAGTTCGCGCAGCCCGGCACCGGCGAACTGCGCCTCATGGTCACGGATCCAAGCGGCCTGCCGTTGCAGAGCGCCGTCGAACTCGTGAGCGAGGCGAACCAGTTCCGGCAGCAGTTTGCGACCGATGGGCAGGGCGCGCTCGTGACCCGGCGACTGCCGTTTGGCGCGTATCGCGTGTCGGTCCGGCGCGACGGGTTCGCCACCGCCACGACGCTCGTCGAGATCGCCTCGGCCGTGCCCACCGAGCTGCGGGTGTCGGTGGCCGTGGCGGGGCTCGACGCTCGGGTGCTCGTGACGGCGGCGCAAACGCTGGTGGACCCGCACCAGACCACCGTCGTCAACCGGATTGGCGCCGACACGCTGCAGCAACGCACCACGGCGCTACCGGGACGATCGCTGCCAGACCTCGTGAACAGTCAACCCGGCTGGCTGCTCGAGGCCAACGGCATCCTGCATCCACGCGCGTCGGAGTACCAGACGCAGTATGTCGTCGACGGCCTGCCGTTCACCGACAACAGGTCGCCGGCCTTCGCGCCCGAGGTAGCCACTGACGATGTACGGGGCCTGCAGATTCGCACCGGAGGCTACCCGGCGGAATACGGCCGCAAGCTGGGCGGCGTGATCGAGGTCGTGACCGCGGGCCAGCCGCGCGAAGGCTGGCATGGCAGCGTGTCGTCGTCGGCCGGCAGCTTCGACACGCTCGCCGGACACGCCGCGGCGGAGTACGGCTGGACGCGCGCCGTGCTGGGCGTCAGTGCCGGCGGTGCCGGCACCGATCGGTTCCTGGACCCACCCGTGGAGGACAACGTCACCAATCACGGCACCACCTCGCACGCGGCCGTGCGGTTCGAGGGGGATCTCACCGGCCGCGATCGACTCGGCCTGGCCGTGCGGCACGGCGGCTCGGCGTTTCTCGTGCCGAACGAGCGCGTGCAGCAGGCGGCCGGGCAGCGGCAGGACCGTGACACGCGCGAGACGGCAGCGCAGTTGTCGTACCAGCGCGTCGCGTCGAGCCGCGCGGTGCTCGATCTTCGCGGCATGGCCCGGTCGCTCTCGGCCGGCCTGTGGTCCAACGAGCACGCCACGCCCGTGGCCGCCACGCAGGACCGCGGTCTGCGCGAGGGCTATCTGAAGGGCACGGTGTCGGCCCACATCGGCGCGCACGAACTGAAGGGCGGCGGCGACCTGACAATCGGCGCGGTACGCGAGGCGTTCAGCTACCAGTTGACCGACCCAGGCGCGTTCGATCCGGACACACCGCCCGAGTTTTCGTTCGCGGACCAGCAGACCTCGTCAGAGCAGTCCCTCTTCGTGCAGGACCAGATGCGGATTGGTGCCTGGACGCTCAACGCCGGCCTGCGCTGGGATCGCTACGACCTGGTCGTGACCGAACAGGCCTTCAGCCCGCGGCTGGCAGCGGCGTGGTCGCGGCCGGAGTCGGCGCTGGTCGTCCGCGCCTCGTACGATCGCGCGTTCCAGACGCCGGCGTTCGAGAACCTGCTGCTTGCCAGCTCGCCATTGGCCGACGATCTGGACGACGAGGTGGCACAACTGCCGGTGCGGCCATCGCGCGGCAACTTCTACGAGGCCGGGATCTCGAAGGGCCTGTTCGGCCGACTGCGCCTGGACGCCACGGCCTTCTCGCGCACGGTGCGCGATGCCGCCGACGACGACCTGCTGCTGAATACCGGCGTGAGCTTCCCCATTGCGTTCCGGCGCGCCGAGGTCACCGGCGTGGAGGTGAAACTCGAGACGCCGCAGTGGAAGCGTGTGTCTGGCTACGTCAGCTATGGACGCATGCGGGCCGTCGCCGACCTGCCGGCCACCGGAGGTCTCTTCCTCGGCGAAGAAGGGGCCGCGGTGCTCGCGTCGTCCGAGCGTCTCCCTTCGAGCCAGGACCAACGACATACCCTGCGCGGTCGACTCGCGTATCAGTTCGATCGGCGCGGGTGGGTGGCGCTGGCAGGGGCGTACGGCAGCGGCCTGCCGTTCGAGGACTTCGACGGCGACTCCGCCGACGCGGCGGCACAGTTCGGTCCGCGCGTCGTGGAACGGGTGGACTTCGAGACCGGCCGCGTGAAGGCGTCGTGGTCGCTTGACGCCTCGGCGGGAGCCGTATTCGCGCAGACGGCGGCCCGGAGTCTGCGGCTCCAGGTGGAGGTACGCAACCTCACGAGCCGCCTGAACGTGATCAACTTCGCCGGGCTGTTCTCGGGCACGGCGATCGCGCCGCCACGCGGCATCTCGATCCGGCTCGCCGCCGGCTTCTAGTCCGGAGGCTGATCTCGACTGATCCCCCAGGATTCGACCTGCGGGCTGCAAGAAGTTCCGGCAACGTCGTTCTCAACCTAGAGGACGACGCTCATGCCCTTCCTGACCCGGTTCTGGACCACGCTCACGGCCGATCCGCGCCACGGCCAGATCGCCACCCTGGCCTCGTTGCTCGTCTACGGCATGGCCCAGCTCGACTTCGACGTCACGGCTGCACAGGCGCTCGTCACGGTGGGCACGGCGCTCGCCGTGCAGCTGGCTGGCGACGCCTGGCTGGGGGCGCCGTGGCGGTCTGGGGCCAAGAGCGCACTCATCTCGTCGCTGTCTCTCTGCCTGTTGCTGCGCACCGACGCGCTCGTCTGGGCGGCGGCGGGCGCGGCCCTCGCCGTGGGGTCGAAGTTCTTCGTCCGCGTGCGCGGGAAGCACGTCTTCAATCCGACCAACGTGGCGCTCGCGGCGCTGCTGCTGACGACCCCGGCCGTGTGGGTGTCGCCCGGCCAGTGGGGCACTGGCGCCAGCTTCGCGTTTGCGATCGCGTCCGCCGGTC
>JANMDX010000030.1:0-5164 GCA_031376505.1 Acidobacteriota bacterium | reverse complement strand
CCGTCATCACCCCGCCGAAGAACAAGTACACGCCTCAACAGGACGTGGAACTGGGCAAGGAGGCGGCGGCCGAGGTGCGGCAGAAGTATCCGGTCATCTCGGACGACCAGATTTCTGGGTACCTCGAGCGCGCAGGCCGGTCGCTTGTGGCCGCGTCGCCGCAGAACCTGAACAATCCCGTGTTCGAGTACTCGTTCACGCCGGTGAACCTGAAGGAGATCAACGCGTTCGCCTTGCCAGGCGGACCGATGTTCGTGAACCGCGGCATGTTCGACGCGGCCCAAGGCGAAGGCGAAGTGGTGGGCGTGATGGCTCACGAGTTGGCACACGTGCTGCTGAGGCACGGCACCGCCAACGCCACCAAGGCGCAGAAGTTTCAGGTGGGCGCGGTGGCCGGGGCCATTGCCGGTGCGATCATTGGCGGCGGCTGGGGCGAGGCCATCTCGCAGGGATCGCAGTTCGGCCTGGGCGCGTGGCTGATGAAGTACAGCCGCGAGTACGAGAAGCAGGCCGATCTGCTGGGTTCGCAGATCATGGCCCGCGCCGGTTTCGACCCGCGCGACCTGGCGAAGATGTTCGAGGCCATCCAGAAGGAGTCGGCCGGTAAGACGCCGCCCCAATGGCTGAGCAGTCATCCGGATCCGGGGAACCGCGTGCAATACATCCGTGCGGAAGCCGACGCGCTCACGATCGGTCCGCGCACCAACGGCAGTGGCTTTGCGGGCGCCAAGGCCCGCTTTGCCGCGATGCCACCGGCCAAGTCGATGGCGGATCTGGCGCGCACTGGTGACGGCGGCGGCAGCGGCGGTGCACCTGCGTCCGTGGGCACGATTGGACAGCCCGTGCCGGCACCCGCCGCGCAATACAAGACCGCCAAGGGCGGTCAGTTGTTCCAGGTGAGCGTGCCGTCCAACTGGACTGGCGTGTCAGCCAACAACTCGGTGAAGTTCGTTCCGCAGAACGGCCTCGGCGACTACCAGGGCCAGAGCGTGTTCACACACGGCGTGGAACTGGGCGTGGCGCGCGCCTCGTCGCGCGACCTATACGAGTCGACCGACGCCTTCGTGAACGCCCTGTTGCAGGGCAATCCCGGCATGCGTATCTCGAACAGCGCGCAGCAGGTCCGCATCTCGCAGCGCGCCGGCCTGGCCACGACCCTGGTCGGCCGCTCGGCGCTCAACCAGACCGAGCGGGTCGGCGTCTACACGACGCTGCTCGCAAACGGCAGCCTGTTCTACTACCTCACGGTGGTGCCAGAGAACGACGCGCAGACCTACAGCGCGGCGTTCGACCGGGTGGGCACGTCGATTCGGCTCAACGACCGCTGAAGCCAGCACGAGGCCTCGTCGAGCTGCCACCGGGCGTGGGCGACCTGCTGGGCTTCGAGGACAGGGGAAGCTGCAGGGTCATCGTCCGATCGCCCTCTCAGAAGCGCGTCGTCAACGCGACCCGGAAGCCCCGCGGCGATCCTGGGGTGATGTTCGTGTCGCTGTGCGCATTCAGGAAGTAGCGCTCATCGAACACATTTTCGATGTTGATCTGGGCGCGGAGCATGGACGTCAGCTGGTAGTAGAGCGCCGCATCCACGCGGGTCCAGCCGGGCAGAACGACGGTGTTGCTGGTCGACGTGAAGGCGGCGGTGCGGTTGATCACGCCGAGCGCGGCCGACATACGTGGCGTGAAGTCATACTTGTTCCACAGAGAAATCGAGTGCTGTGGCAGTTGCGCCAGCACGGCGCCGGCCTGCGCGGTGGCCGAAATCGACTTGGTGATCTCGCCGTCCTGATAGGCGTATCCCCCAGCCACGCTCCAGGAGCGAGTCACATTCCCGTTGAGTCCAAGTTCCAGGCCCTTGGTACGCTGGGCATCCACGAGGCTCGACAGCGTCGGGTCGTTCGGGTCTGGGACCACGACGTTGCCGCGATCGAGTCGGTAGAGGGCCGCGGTCAGCGCGAACGCTGGCACGACGTCCCATTTCACGCCCACCTCGTAGTTCTTGAACTCTTCGGGATCGAGCGCCTGATTCGTTACCGACAGCGATGACAGCTGTTCGCCGGCGCGCGGCAGGTAGGTCAGGCTGTAGCTGCCGTACACCGACAGTGGCTCGGCCGGCTTGTAGACCAATCCCAACCGCGGCGACACCAGCGTGTCATAGCCGCTGAAGTCAACGGCAATGCGGTTGTTGGTGACGTCGGCCTGGAACCGGTCGACACGGAGACCGAGCACTGCTTGGATGCGAGTGGTCAGGGCAATCTGGTCCTGCGCGTAGATGCCGGCGATGGTCGTGACGCCACGATTATCCGCATCTGAGGCAGACTGGCGAAACTGCATCGGCAGCGAGATCGTTGGCGACGAGAGTGGCGCGTTGAACGTCGACACCGCCGCACCGAGGCTCGTGAAGAACCCTGTGGTGCGAAAATTTTCGGTCTCTTGGCGCCCGAACTCCGCGCCGGCCAGCACGGTGTGGCCAATCCGGCCGGTCCGTGCCAACACAATCACATCCGTCTGGTTGAACAGGTTCTGGCGCGCCGTCAGGTTGTTGTAGGCGGAAATCGCCACGGTGCCGGCCATGGCGTTCACGGCGCCGGGGAACACGTTCTGGTAGAACTTGTCGTAGTCGCCGTAGCTGATCCGGTTCCTCAATGTGACGCGCGGGCCGAATCGCTGTTCGAGAGTCACGGACCCGAGATTGACCGTGGCGTCGGACGGACTCTGAGACGGGTCGCCGAAGAACGTCCCGGGTTCGGTGACGAGGGGACGATTGCCGAGCGACGAGACGCCGCGATCGGCGACACGCTCGTCGCGGAAATACTCGTAGCTGGCACGCAGCGTCGTGTTCGGGCCGATGCGAAGCGCAGCCGTCGGGTTGAACCCATAGCGTTCGACGCCGACATCCTCGCGATACGAGTCCGAACGCTCGTAGAGCGCGGTTGCACGGACAGCCACCGACTGGTTGAGTCCACGTCCATAGTCGGCGGTTACGCGCTTGTTGTTCCAGGCGCCGGCCTGCAGCGACACTTCCCGTGACTGGCCCCAATCGGCCTGGCGTGTCACCCGGTTGATCACACCGCCGACACCGCCGCGGCCGAAGATCATCGCGTTCGGTCCCTTCAGGGCCTCGACCCGTTCTACGTTGTAGACATCTCGAAAATACTGCACGTCGTCACGTACGCCGTCGACGAAGAAGTCGGACGTCGTGCTGTTGCCTCGAAGAATGGGCGTGTCGCGGTTGCCTTCGCCCTGGGCAAAGCCCACACCAGGCATGTAACGCGTGACGTCCGCCATGCTCGTCATCCGTTGGTCAGCGATGAGCACGCTCGAGATGACGGAAACCGACTGAGGCACGTCGCGAAGCAGCGTCGTCGTCTTGGTTGCTGACGAGACGGCGCCTACGCCGTAGCCTCCGAGTGCATGGACGCTGACCAGTTCCTGGACGCCGGCAACAGTCAGGGTGAAGTTGGCGGTCCCAGTGGCGGCTTCACCAAGCGTCACCCGGAGAGAGGCCTCCACGAACCCGTTTGCCGCCACCCGCACCGTGTAGCGGCCCGAGTCCAGCACGAGCTCGAACTCGCCCTGTTGATTCGTCACGGTCGATGTCGACGCCCCAGGACGGTCCGAAACAACGGAGACCTGGGCCCCGGCGATCGCGCCGTTGCTGGTATCGACGACGCGGCCCGCTACGCTCGACTGCGTCCCCGGTCGTTGGGCGTCAGTGCCGCCGATCGGTCGGGCGTGAGCGACGTGCAGCGAAGCGAACAGTGCAATCGCGGCGAGCAGGGGACGGCAATAGGTCATGGCAATCTCAATTGCGCGCCTTGAACTCCGCCCGTACAATTCCCGGGATTGGACGTGCTCATGCGCACACACGTATGAAAAGTTCTTCACCGGACTTGCGTTCGATCAGCCCATCGGGTGTTCACGCACCCGGTGGGCCCTTCTTCTGTCTTGCCCTCTGACGGCGCCGCCTACGCGGCCTGCGATGCTTCCGTTCGGTGCGTCCGCCGTCGCCGCCAGGCCCATAGCCGGCGAAGTGCCAGCGCGATGCCGGTGTAGACGAGCACCGCTCCGCCCGCCGACACGATGCCGGCAATGGTCTGACCCGCAAGGCCGTAGTACTCGCCCGTGTGGGCGAAACGCAGCCAGCTGCGGGCTCGTCGCCCGGGGCCCAGGTCGTCGAACGTCTCGGCTTTGACAACCGCGCTCGTAGCGCGGTCGATCGTGATCGTGCTGCGTAGCTGCGGTTGGCCGCCGTAGCCGGCATCGAGGCTGACCACGACGGGTGCCGTGGCAGAGTCGCCAGGGCGCATGGTCATCGAACGCCACTCGGGCGCGTGCGCCTGAGCCGCCACCCAGGCCGCATCGAGGCCCGACAGGTCGAGGACACGCCGCTCCTTCTGCCCAGCCGCGCTGCGCGACTCAGGCCCACCGGCGCGCGTGACCTGTGGCGGGGGCGTCGGTGGGGCCTCGCCGGCCACGCGATAGACAAGGTTGCTGGCCCACGGATACGAGATGGGCACGGCACCAGCCACGACGATGGCCAACGGGACAGCCGACCAGATGCCGATCACGTTGTGCCAGTTGAAGTCGCGCGCCTTGGGCGGCAGCCCGCGCCTGAACCACAGCACTTGCGTGAACTGCAGCCGAGTCCAGAGGCGTGGTACCCACAGGTAGATGCCACTGATCACCAGGAACAGGAAACCGAGGTTGGCAGCGCCGGTGATGGCGCGGCCCGTTCCGCGGCTCGTCCCCTCGCGTGCGATCCAGCGGTGCCAGTTCGTCGTGGCGCGAAAGAACGCCCGCAGCCGTGGTGATGACTCGCCCAGGGTCGCCGCCGTGTGAGGGTCAACCAGCAGTGCCCGTCCGCCGTCGAATGCCACCGTGGCCGGCGCGCCTGCGGCTGAGCGCATCGTGATGCTGGTCGGCACGGCACCCTCGCTGGTGGCCGACGCGGCTGGGAGGAGCCTCGCCGGCGGCAGCGGCCGAGCGCCGGCCGGCTGCGCCACCAAGGCGGACTGACGCCGGTCGGCCCACTCGAGCATCTGCTTCTCGTAGGTGAGCAGCACGCCAGTGGCGGACATGAGGAGGATGACGCCCCCGGCGACGGCTCCGGTGACGAGGTGCACCCAGAACAAGCCGGTGCGAAGCGACTCGTTGGCAATTGTGA
>JANMDX010000025.1:0-27494 GCA_031376505.1 Acidobacteriota bacterium | reverse complement strand
CCACAGCCGGCCGTCGGGCGCGAAGGTCAGCCCCTGCGGGGTCCGGTGGCCCATCGACCACGTGCCCGGCAGGCCCAGCGCCGGATTGCCGGGTGCCGGCTTGCCCTCGGGCGTGATGTGAATCACCTTGCCCAGATACGTGTCGAGCTGCTGCGCCTGGAGCGGCAGCGGATCGCCGGTTGAGCGATCGCCCACGGCCACGAAGAGGTTGCCGTCCTTCGGATCAACGGCAATGCGCGAGCCCGATTGCGACACCGCGCGACTCGAGAACGGCGCCGCCTGGAAAATCGTGGTCACGTTCGAGATCGTGCCGGCGTTCTCATCCAGGATCGCGCTGTCGACGGCGTGGGCGCAGGTGTCGGCGTCGATGGTCCGCAGGTAGACGTAGAAGATGCGATGGTTGCTGGCGAAGTTCTTGTCGAGCGCCACATCGAGCAAGCCCGCCTGGCCGCGGAAGTACACCGGCGGCATGTTGGCCGTGATCGTGTGCAGCGCGGACCCGTCCTGGTTCAGGATGCGCAGCCGGCCGGCCTTCTCGGTAATGAGGAAGCGGCCGCTCGGCAGCAGCTCCACGGCCCAGGGCACGTCGAGGCCGCTACTGATGGTCGTGACCTCAAGGTCCACCGTCTTGTGATACGGCGCGCGGGTCTGACCGGGGAAGACCGAATGATCGGTGTCGAGTTCGGGCTTGCGGCGGTCGACGGGCTGCCCTTCGACCGTGAACTTCTCGAACGTCGGACGCACCCGGGCGGGCGCAGGGGCCGGCAGGTTCTGCGCCAGTACGGGCGCCGGCAACATCGCAAGGCCGGCGACCGCGCAGGCGAGGGCAAGTCGTGTCATGTCAGTCTCCGTTGCACAACCAACGTCATTCGTTCCGACGATGCGCATGTGGAGTATAGCGGCCCGAGGTCGTGGGCGATTCGTCAGCCCTTGACCACTTCGGCCCCGGCCAGCGCGACCGGCCGTGGCGCGCGCCGGCGAAAGAGGAACCGCTCGATATCTTCGACCATCGTAAAGGCCGCCGGCACGACCACGAGACTCAGCACCGTCGACGTGATCAAGCCGCCGATGACCGCAATCGCCATCGGTGCGCGGAAGCTCGAGTCGGCGGCGTAGCCGAGCGCAATGGGCAACATGCCGGCAATCATGGCCAGCGTGGTCATCACGACCGGCCGCGCCCGTTTGTGACAGGCGTCAAGCAACGCCTCGTGGCGCGACAGCCCGTGCAGCCGCATGGCGTCGACGGCGTAATCGACCACGAGAATCGAGTTCTTCACCGCGATCCCGATGAGCATGATGAGGCCGATGAGCACGGGCAGCGAGATCTGCGTGCCCGTCGCCAGCAATGCGCCGAAGGCACCGGCCGCCGCAAGCGGCACCGCGATCAGGATCGTGAGCGGCTGCCCGGCGTGGTTGAAGAGCAGCAGCAGCACGCCGTACACGCACACGATGCCGGTGAGCATCGCCACGCCGAAGCCGAGGAACAGCTCCTGGAACACTTCGCTGTCCCCAGCCGGCTGCACGGTTACGCCGGGCGGGAGCCGCTGCAACTCGGGGAGGGCCTTGACCTGCGCATCGACGTCGCCAAGGGGACGGCTATTCAGGTCGACCGTGATGGTCACGTTGCGGCGCCGGTCGAAGCGCGCGATCTGCGACGGCCCGCTGCCGACGACGACCGTGGCGACCGCCGAGAGCGGCACGACGCCGCCCGTGGACCGCGGCACGCGCAGCTGTCCGAGCATCGACGGGTCAGAGAGCACGTCTTGCGCCAGCTGCACGCGGATCGGGACCTGCCGATCGGGCAGATTCAACTTGGCGAGCGCCTGTTCGTAGTCGCCGCGTGTGGCCACTCTGGCGGCGGCGGCAATATCGGCGGTGGTCACGCCCAGGGCGGCCGCCCTTGCGGGATCCGGGCGCACGATCACTTCCGGGCGCACGAGGGATGCGGTCGATGCGACCGTGCCCAGGTTGGGCAACTGACGGATGGCTCGCTCGATGGCGTGCGACGTGTCGGCCAGCAGGCGCGGATCGTCGCCGGCCAGCACCAGCTGTAGACTGCGGCCCGGCCCGCCGCCCTGGAAGCTGAGACGCACGCCCGGCAGAGACTGCAGACGCTGGCGCACCTCCGCCTCGAGTTGCTGCTGTGTGCGATCCCGCTCGAGCGCCCACGCGATCGTGAGTGTGGCTTTGCGCACGTCGTCGACGAGGCCGCCACCACCGGGTCCCCCCGTGAGTCCGCCGCTGCCGGCGGTGATGAAGACGTGCTTGACCTCGGGAATGTCGGCGATGCGCTGCCGTGCCTCTTCCGCGATCACGCGCGTCGTCGCGAGGGCCGAGCCGGGTGCCAGCTCGATCACGAGCGCACTCTGCCGGCCATCGCTGATTGGCAGGAAGCTCGTGGGCAGCAGCGGCACGATGGCCAGCGAGGCGATGAACACGAGCAGCGCGGCCGTCAGCGTCAGGCCCCGGTGCCGCAGCGACGCATCTGCCAATCGCAGATAGGCCAGCATCATGCGCGAGTCCTTGCTCTCGTGGTGTTGCGGGCGCAGCATGTAGGCCGCCATCATGGGCGTGATCAGGCGCGCCACGAGCAGCGAGAAGAGCACCGCCGTGGCGGCCGTCCACCCGAACTCCCGGAAGAACTTGCCGGGAATGCCCGGCATGAAGGCCACGGGCACGAACACCGCCGCCAGCGTGCACGAGATCGCAATGACCGCCAGCCCGATCTCGTCGGCGGCCTCGAGCGCCGCGTCGAAGGGACGTTTGCCCATCCGCAGGTGGCGGTCGATGTTCTCGACCTCGACGATGGCGTCGTCGACCAGGATGCCGACCACCACCGCGAGTGCCAGCAGCGTGACCAGGTTGAGACTGAAACCGAGCCAGTACATCGCCGCGAAGGTCGGGATGATCGAGAGCGGCAGCGCGACCGCGGCGATAAACGTGGCCCGCAGATCGCGCAGGAACCACCAGACCACGATCACGGCCAGCAGGGCGCCTTCCCAGAGCATCGTCATCGACGAGTCGTAGGATGCTTGCGCCTCCGGGGTTGACGAGGCCACCTCGGTGAACTGCACGCGCCGGTCGCCAGCCTGCAGTTCGTTGATCGCCACACGCACGGCGTCGCCCACTTTCACTTCGCTCGACCCGAGCGTGCGCCGCACCGCCAGACCCACGACGGCATGGCCGTCGAGCGTTGTCGCCTGGGTCGGTTCGGCAAAGGCGTCACGCACCTCGGCAATGGTCGACAACCGCACCGACCGTCCGTCAGGCAGCGCGATGGGAAACGCCGCCAGATCGCCCGCCGTGTTGACGGTGCCCAGGGTGCGCACCGACTGCTCGCCGCCGCTCATGGTCGTGCGGCCGCCCGGTTGTTCCTGCTGGATGCGCGCCAGCTGCAGCGAGAGCGAGGCCGGGCTGACGCCCATCCCTTGCACGGCATCCGCGCGCAGGTCCACCCGCACTTCGCGGGTCACGCCGCCCACCCGCCGTACGGCCCCCACGCCCGGCACGCCAAACAGTCGCTTGTTCACGGTGTCGTCGATGAACCAGCTCAGTTCCTCTTCCGTGAGCCCGTCGCCACGCACGGCAAACGTGACCACGTCGCCACCCGCCACGTTTTCGCGCGACACGACCGGTTCCTGGATGTCGCGTGGCAGGGCGCTGCGAACGCGGTCCACGGCGTCGCGGACTTCGTCGAGTGCCTGGGCGGAGTCGCGGCCGAGCTCGAATGCGATGCGCGTGACCGAGACGCCTTCGTTCACCGTCGAGACGAGGTCGTCGATCTCGGGCACGCTTGCCACCGCGTCTTCGATCTTGCGCGTGACCTGCGACTCCATGGTGGTCGGCGACGCCCCAGGGAGCGAGACGGTCACGGTGATGGTGGGCAGCGTCAGGTCGGGAAACTGCGAGACGGCGAGCCGGTTGAAGCCGACGAGCCCCAGGACCGTGAGCATCAGGAAAATGAGAATCGCCGGGAGCGGCTTGCGGATGGACCAGGCTGAGAAGTTCATTTGCGGCTCTCCGGTGGCGCGGCGGCGGCGGTTGGCGCATCAGACGTGATCCGCACGAAGTCGCCGTCACTCAGGAATCCTGCGCCGCGGGCCACCACGGCATCCCCGGCTTCGAGGCCGCTGCGAATCTCGACGTCCTGTCCCACGTCCACTCCCAAGTCGACCAGCCGTTCGCGCACGCGCGTGTCCTTGTCGACGAGGAAGACGTAGGCGCGTCCGTCACGGCGCACGACGGCCTCGGCTGGTACCGTCAACGCGGTGCCCTCGCCGAGCACGATGCGACCTTGTGCGAAGGCCCCGGGCCGCAGTGCGCCGGGCCGCGGCACGTCGACGTAG
This sequence comes from Acidobacteriota bacterium, assembly GCA_031376505.1. Classification (GTDB taxonomy): domain Bacteria; phylum Acidobacteriota; class Vicinamibacteria; order Vicinamibacterales; family UBA2999; genus CADEFD01. Next base: position 23,148 of record JANMDX010000025.1, on the reverse strand, counting down.
ACCGTGCCGGTTCGACGCCCGGTGTCGATGCCAGGCGCGATCTGCCGCACACGGCCGACCACGCTGGCGCCGTCCATGCCGTCGAGGACCACGGCTGCGCCGGTTGCGACGCGCACCAGATCGGCTTCATCGAGCTCGGCACGCCACTCGAGGCGCCCGCCTCGAATGAGCCGCAGCAGCTCGCCGTTGCCGACCATCTGTCCCGGCTGCACGCTGCGGGCCGAGATCATCCCGGCCTCCGGCGCTCGAATGATCGCAAAGTCGACCTGCAGCTGCGCCAGGTCTCGATTGGCCTGGGCCGTATCGAGTTGGGCGCGCGCGCGGGCCTCCCCGGCGTCGACGTCCTCGACGTCCTGAGCCGGCAGCAGCTGCTCGGCGGCCAGCGCGCGGGTGCGCTTGGCCTTGCTTACCGCCAGCACCAGCGCGGCCTCGCTCTCGCGCACCGCGGCGCTCGACCGCGCCAACTGCGCCGTGGCGGTGCGGGCGTCGAGCCGGACGACGACATCGCCCTTCCGGACCGCGTCGCCGACCTCGACCAGCACTGCCTCGACGCGCACTCCCGGCAGTTCCGCGCCGATCTGGATCTCTTCCCACGCGGCCATCGATCCGGACGCGCGCACTTCGCGCGCGATCGTCTGGGATCGAGGCGCGACGGTGGCGACGGTGAGGCTTGGCGTGGGCTGAGAGGGCGGCGGCGCGGGTTTGCAGGCTACCGACAGGGCGAGGCAGGACGCAAGAAAAACGGGGCGAACAGGAAATCGTGTCATGTACATGAACAGTCTGGCATGAACCGCCAACTCATTGGACGAGTTGGCCAGCCCCTGCGATGCGCCCCTTACGTAAATGAATGTAAAGACGCCGCTGCCGCGGTCCTGCGCCGAGCTATTTCATGGCCATTGCGCCGTTACGCACCCACACTTCGTCACCGAATGTCACCGTGGCGTCGGTGAAGAAGTTCCAGCGCACGTAGCCGCCGCCGGTTGTGCCGCCAAGCTCGGTGTCGTCGCCGAGCGATAGTCGCACCACGCCGGCGCCGTAACCGTAGTATGGGATCCACGGCGTGCGCTCGGGTACCGCCAGCAGCGGATTGAGGCCCAGGGCAAACTCGCGGAAGTGCCGTCCGGCCATGGGCACCCGGGCCATCTCGGCTTCGGCGGCCGCCGCGCCTGACGTGGCTGTCACGTTCACGGCCTGGCCGCGCTCGAAGCGGATCTTCAGCCCCTCGACGGCCTTGCCGTCCCACTGCGACGGCGGAAACGCGATCGTGCCTTCCACGGACTCAGAGAGCGGCGCCACGCGCACGACCCCCGCGGGTAGCTCCACTTCGCGGTCGATCAGAATCACACCTTTGCCGGTGCGCACGGCCGACGCGTCGCCGTCTTGCCGGTTCACCGGGCGCGTGCCGATGCGGAACTGCAGGTTCGTGCCAAGCGGCGTGGTGACCCGCACAAGACCGCCGCGCATGGCTGCCTCAGCGCGGCGCGCCATGGTCTCGAGCATCGCGTAGTCGGTGTTGAGCAACACGCGTTGATACGTGGCATCGATGACGTGTCGCGGCGGCAGCGGCTGGCCCGGCAGCGTGTATGCGCTGCCGTTCTCGAGCCAGTGGAAGTGCACCGTGCGGCCTTTGCCTTCGCGCAGCCAGTCCTGCATCGCCGCATACACCGGGTGCGCGGGCACGGCGCCCGGCATCATGATGGCGGCGTCCACGCCGCGCAGCAGGTCTTTGTAGGCCGCCCGAGACGCGGCCGCGCTCTTCTGCAGCAGCGCCACGTCGAAGCCCGCGGGCACGGGCTCGCGCAGCACGTCGATCACGCCCAGATCCACGCCGCCCGCCTTCATCACGGCATGGCGCAGATGCGGCACCAGGTCTTCGAACAGACCGGGCATGGCCACAATCAGCACCTTCTCGCCGGGCTGCAAATGTAGTTGCTGGGTGACGCGGCCGGCAATGGCTGGATAGTCGAACGAGAACTGCGCCGGCTGCGCCGCCAGCGTGACCGAGACCACGCCTGCCATTACGATGCCGCCGCACCAGGACATTTTCTGCATCGACGCCTCCATGCGGCAGTGTAGTGCGACCAGGCCGACGGCGCGCTCAACACGCGGCCAGGTGGTGACCACGACCCACGCGCCGGATGGTGTGGGCGCACGCTGGCGCGAGGGGTATCATCGTGTCCTACATGACCTGCTTCCGGCCGCGCACGCTGTCTAGTCTGGCCCTGTTCACGGTCCTGGCCATGCCGGCCGCACCGCAGACCGTGACCGAATGGAGCGCCGAGAACCGCGTGGCCCTCAGCTTCCACGTGAACGACGCGGCGTTGCAGCGTCTGCTGCCGCCCGGGTGGACCAGTGTGCCGTCGACCGCACCAGGTAACCGCGGCGCCAATATGACCCTGACCTTCATCGAACGGCAACTCGTGCTCGACGGCCAGGGGAAGCAGTACCGGGCCGGCGCGTCCCGCTACATCGTGCTCGTGGCGCCCGCACGGAATGGGGCGGGCGAGACGAACGCGATCCTCGTCAGCGGGCTGTCGCCGGAAGGCGCCGGCGCCTACGGCGTCAATCTGACGGCGACTGTCAGCACCGTCACGCGGTCCTTGACCGCGCAGGCTGAGCAGAGCGGTCGCGCGGAGGAGCACTGGGAGTTTGCCGCCGCCAGCGGCGAGCGTATCGACCTGCGGGTGGCGTATCGGCGGGCGCCGGGTGTGAAGAGTCACGTCGAGACGAAGCTGCGTTCAGCGGTGCGTCCCGACTACACGCGCACCTACAAAGTGGACCAGGCGACCGACGTCGTGCGCAGCGCCGCAACCCCCGACCGCGTAGAGACGCTGACCTTCAGCGCGTCAGGTGCCGCGTTTGCGCCGCTCTTCGACGGCCAGGAGACACTGCTCAGTGTCACCAGTTTTCCGTGGTACGTGCGCGAGATCTCTGTTCCCTAAGGTTTGCGCCAAACACCCGTCACTCCCGAGACTACGAGGCCACCCATGATCCGCCGCGTGTTGTCAGTTCTTGTCGTTGCGTCGTCGCCCCTGCTGCCAGGCGGGATCGCCGCCGCCGCGCCCGCTACCACGGCCTGCGGCACGCTCACCGCGTTGACCATTCCGACCGTCATGGTCACCGCCGCCACACTGATGCCCGCCGGTGCCTTCACGCCGCCCGGTGCCTCCACCGCGATGACGCTACCGGCGTTCTGCCGCGTCGAAGCCGTTGCGCGGCCGACGAGCGACTCGGAGATCAAGTTCGAGGTGTGGATTCCACCAGCCGAGACTTGGAACAGCAAGTTTCAGGGCGTCGGGAACGGCGGCTATCAGGGCTCGATCTCGTATGGCGCGATGGCGGTGGCCTTGCGCCGCGGATACGCCACGGCGAGCACCGACACCGGGCACGCCGGCGACGATATGAAGTTCGCGCAAGGGCATCCCGAGAAGCTCATCGACTACGGCCACCGCGCCATTCACGTGATGACCGAGTCGGCCAAGCTCATCGTCCGCAACGCCGCCGGGCGATTCGCTGAGCGGTCGTACTTCGTGGGCTGCTCGGCTGGCGGCCAGCAGGCGTTGTCCGAGGCGCAGCGGTATCCGGGCGACTACGACGGCATCGTGGCGGGCGATCCGGCCAGCAACCGGATCCGGCAGACGTTCGGGTTCCTGTCCTCGTGGCTGGCGACGCACGACGCCGACGGCACGCCGTTGTTCTCGCAGGCAAAGCTCTCGCTGCTCTCGAAGTCGGCCGTGGCCTCCTGCGACGCGGTCGATGGACTCAAGGACGGCCTCATCGACGATCCACGGCGGTGCTCGTTCGATCCGGCGACGCTTGCCTGCACCGGGTCGGCGGATGACGCCAGTTGCCTGACGGCACCGCAGGTGGTGGCCGCGCAGAAGATGTACGCGGGCACGAAGCACCCCAAGACCGGCGAGCTCATCTACACCGGCTGGCCCGTGGGCAGCGAAGGCTTCGGCGAAGTCGCCAGCCAGGGCTGGCGACAGTACATCGTGGACCCAGCCACGCCGATGCGCGCCGACTTCTTCCGCTACTGGCTGTTCCACGATCCGAACTGGGACTACCGCACCATCGACTTCGACCGCGACCTCGCGTACGCCGAACAGCAGCTGCCGTTCATGGCGGCGGTCGAGAAGGATCTGACGCCGTTCAAGAAGCGCGGCGGCAAGCTGCTGATGTACACCGGCTGGCTGGACCCGGTCGTGCCGCCGCAAGACACGGTGGCCTACTACGAGGGCGTGACCAAGGCCATGGGCGGCCTGACGGCCACGCGCGACTTCTACCGGTTCTTCATGGCGCCGGGCATGGGCCACTGCGCGGGCGGTCCTGGGCCGAACCAGTTCGACGCCATCGGCGCGCTCGAGCAGTGGGTGGAGAAAGGGATTGCGCCCGACACGCTCACGGCGAGCCATAGCGCCAATGGCAAAGTCGACCGCACGCGGCCGCTCTGCCAGTATCCGTTCGTGGCGCGCTACAAGGGCACGGGCAGCAGCGACGAGGCGGCCAACTTCTCGTGCGTGGCGGCCAAGCCCGTAGCGCCCACGCCAGCCCGGCGGACTACGACCGGCGGATAGCCTGCGATGCCGCACAGCCACTTTCTGGAGTGATCCTTGTTGACGCTCGCCCAAGACGGACCACCCGGGCTCGGCGAGTACAGACCAGGCTGGTACGACGTCTCTTGGCGCCGGAGCGCCTCTGACCGTCGGCAGCACCTGGTCTGTGTTCGGCGATCAGAACCCCGGTTCCCTGGTCAGTGTTCGTCGAGCGACAACACCGCGGCCGGCGAAAGGCGCTTCACGCGGGAGACCATTCGGCAGGTCGCGGTACGTCGCCACCCACTCCGCCTGGCCGTGCTTACCGAGGCCGGCGCGGGCCTCGGACTCGCGGTGGGGGCGCTCATGCACAGGACGACGATTGTCTACCCTGCTGCGGAGCAGCGGACCCTGGTGTTACCGGCGATGTCGCGCGACGCTGTTGGCGTCAGGATCAGTCGAACTTGGTGACGGCCGAACCCATGCCGGGCCGGCACGGTCCGTCGAGGCTTGCGTTGGGCGCGACGATGCTCGCCGTGCCCGTCTGGACCGTCGTTCTGCTCACGATAGCGGTGGGCTGGTTTCTGAGCCCGGTCGGTGTGCCCGTGTTGGTCGGCGTGACGGCGTGTGCGTGGGTGCCGATGGCCTGGCTGGTCGCGTACCGCCTTGCACCCAGACTGCTTCCTGGTGCCAGAATCGATCAGTCCGTGCGCCGGAGCGTGCGTGTTCTGGTGTGCACGGCCACACTCTCCGCAGTGACTCTGGGCGTAGCCATGGGCCTGCTTGACCAGCGACTGTGGTGGCGGGCGCCTTACGGACTGCGCGGCATCACTGCGCTGACGCTGATGCTGACGGTGTACCTCGGGTTGATGTTCCTTCTCCCCACGCTGGTGGGTTGCACCGTGTACCTGCTACGCCAGCGTCGCCTTCGTGCAGGCGAGGCTGGCTGACACGCGGGTGAGAGCGGACGAAGTCTGGTTGTTGCGCTCCTGCGCGTAGCCGTCTAGCATCGGGTCGATGCTCAGCCTGTTGCGCGACCTGGTGGCCCACAAGGGCCACGCCAACGCTGCGTTGCTGGCCGCGGTGCGGCGAAGTGAGGCGGCGTCGGCCGACAGTGAACTGCTCGATCTGCTCCACCATGTGCTCATCGCGAATCGCTTCTGGATCTGCGCTGTGCGCCGGGTGCCCTTCGTGGCGGCCAGTGAAGCACGCGTTCCGCGGGCGGTGGAGCCGCTGACGGCGGCGTTCAGGGCCACCCACGACGAAGAACTGGCGTGGCTGGGCGTTGCCATCGACGCAGACTGTGTCGCGACGCTGACCGACGTGCTCATTCCCGGCGGTGCGTGTTCCGTCGGCGACGCGCTGACGCAGGTGTGCCTGCATTCCCACGGGCACCGCGCGCAGATTGCCAAGATGCTCCGGCGCCACGGCGTGGTGCCGCCGCAGACAGACTTCATCCTCTGGCTCACGGAACGCCGGCCGCCAGACTGGGACGTCTGTGAAGCCATCATGACGACAGAGTCCGAGCCAACTGCGCCCGCCCGCCCGATCCCGGCCGTGACCTGCCCCCTTTGCGGTGGCGCGAACGACTGCGCGGCGGCGTCGAGTGGCACCTTCGATACGCCGTGCTGGTGCCGCGAGGCCGCGTTCAGCGCCGAGCTGATCGCGCGCGTGCCCGAGGCGCAGCGCGGCCTGGCGTGCCTCTGCCGGCACTGCGCGTCGGCGGAGTGAGTATCCATGCCGCTCCTCTTTTCTTACGGCACGCTGCAGGACGAGCGCGTGCAGCTCGCCACGTTCGGCCGCCGGCTCGCTGGGCGCGCAGACGCGCTGCCAGGCTTCGAGACGTTGCAGGTGCGGATCGACGACCCTGCCGAGGTGGTGGCGACTGGCCTCACGCACTATGAGAACGCGGTGCCGTCGAGTCGCGCCGACGCTCGCGTGCCGGGCATGGCGCTCGAGGTGACCGAGGCAGAGCTGGCACACGCTGACGAGTACGAGCGTCCGGCCGCGTATGTGAGGATCGCGGTCGTGCTGGCATCGGGCACGCCCGCGTGGGTGTATGTGCATGCGCCCACGTCGTCCCCCCAGCTGGCGTGAGATGTGACACGTCGCTGTGCCACGGCAGCACGCCGCACATAACGACCCGGCGGTGGGAGGCCAGCGTCTGATAATGGGGGTTCTGTCACCCTCCAGACCTTCTAATGTCGCCTATCGTCACGCCACGACAATCGACCATGCCAGGACGCCCACGACCACCGTCCGAATGGCGGTCGCCAGCGTCGACGGCACGCCGTCCACGCCGAGCTGGCTGAGAATCGCAGTCAGGGCGGCGGCGAGCGCCGACAGCAACGCGTATCCGATCCACGTCATGCAGCCTCCGTGAAAGCGGCGCTACGCGCGTCTGCCGTAGCGAAGGTAGATCGCGGGAAGCAGGAACAGGTTCAGCACGGTCGAGGTGACCAACCCACCCAGAATCACCACGGCCATGGGGTGCTCGATCTCGTGGCCCGACCGATCGCCCCCCGCGATGATGGGCACGAGCCGCTCTTCGGCGCCCCGCACCGCCAGATCCGGTCCGAATGGCATGTTCTCTTCGTGTTCGAGGTGGCGATAGTGGCTCACGAGCATGATCCCGTTGCGCGCGGCGATCCCGAGTACCGTCACGAATCCGACAAGTGATCCCAGCGACAGCACACCACCGGTGAGAAACACGCTCGCGACGCCCCCAATCAGCGCAAACGGGATCGTCAACGCCACGAGCCCGACCAATCGACCCGAGCCGAAGTCCACGTGGAGCACCAGCAGGATGCCCAAGAGCGAGAGGGCACCCAAGGCCAGCAGGCGATTCTGGGATTCGGCGCGGGCCTTGTACTCGCCCAGCACTTCGGGATGATAGCCCGCGTCGAACGGGATGCCTGCGAGCGTGGCTTCGATGTCCCTGGCGACCGAGCCGAGATCACGGCCGCGCACGTTGCTCGTCACGTCGATGCGACGCGATCCCCCCTCTCGCGTGATCTCGTTGGGGGTTGGCGCGAGCGTCACGTCGGCCACCGCCTCGAGCGGCGCGTAGCCGCCGTTGGGCAGTTCAATGGGCAGGCGGCGGAGGGCAAACAGGTCCTGACGTCGCGCGGGGGTTCCCCAGACGACGACGTCGAAGACCTTCTGCTGGTCGAACACCTCGCCGACCTTGGTGCCGCGCAGCATCGTGGCGACCGTGTCGCGCACCGTAGCGGAGGTCACGCCCACCTGCTGCGCACGTTCCGGACGGAAGGCGATCTCGATCTGCGGCACGAGTGTGAGGGCCTGTACCTTCACATCGGACGTGCCATTCACACTGCCGATGGCCTTGCCCACGTCCGCCGCCTTGCGCTGCAGGCCGTCGAGCTCCGGCCCGAAGATGCGCACGACGATCGTCGCGCTGGCCCCGGTCAACACTTCCTTGATGCGCTCACGCAGGTAGGTGAGCAGATCACGCTGCAATCCAGGGTAGCCGTCCACGACTGACTGGATCCGCGCCACGGTCGCGGCATAGTCCACGGCCGGATCGAGGCTGATCCACAGCTCCGTGAAGTTGACGCCCACCACCTCGTCGGCCACCTCCGCGCGCCCGATGTGCGCGCCGAAGTTGCGCACGCCCGGGATGGCCCGCAACTCCCGGCTGGCGCGCAGAGTGATGCGGGTCATCGCGTCGAGCGACGTGCCCGGCTTCTCGACCCAGTGCATCAGGAAGTCGTACTCCTTGAAATGGGGCAGGAACTCTTCGCCGAGCAGCGGGTAGGCCAGTACCGTCGCGGTGAGCGAGACGGCGACGATGGCGATTGCCCGGCGAGGGGCCGCGACCAGTCGCGGCAGCAGTCGTCGGTAGCCCGTCTTGAGCCGCGTGACCAGCGGAGACTCGCGCTCGTGCACCGCCTGTGGCAGCAGCAACAGGGACAGGGCGGGCGTGACGATCAGGCCACCAGCAGCGACGCGGCGATCGCCAGCACGTACGAGAGCGCCAGCGGTCGGAAGAACGATCCGGCAAGGCCGTCGAGCAGGAACACCGGCAGGAACACCAGCGTCACGATGACGCTGCCGTACACGACTGCGCTTCGCACTTCGAGCGACGCCTCGAGCACCACGTCGAAGGCCGGCCGCGGCTCTGGCAGGGCGCGATTGAGCCGCAGCCGCCGAACGATGTTCTCGACGTCGATGATGGCGTCGTCCACCACTTCGCCGAGCGCGATGATGAGGCCCGCGATCACCATCGTGTCGAGCGTGCCGCCGCGGTAGCGGAGCACGAGCACGGCGGCGAGCAGCGACAAGGGAATCGCCGTCAGGCTGATCACCGCGGTGCGCCAGTCCCACAGGAAGACCACGAGCACGATCACGACGAGCAGGCAGCCAACCAGCAGAGCGCGATTGAGATTGGCGATCGACATCTCGATGAACGTCGCGGGCCGGAAGATGGTTGAGTCGACGTCGACGCCGGCGAGGCCGGGCGCGAGTGCCGCCAACGCGGTTTCGACATCGCGTGTGACCTGAAGCGTGTTGCCGTCTGGTTGCTTCTCGACGATGAGCAGCAGCCCGGGGCCGTCGTTGACGACGCCGTCGCCAATCGGCGGCGGAAAGCCTTCGATCACCTCCGCCACGTCACCCAGACGGCGCACTCCGCCTGACCGGACCAGCGCCGGCGACGCAGCTGCCGGCGCGGGCCGCGAGGCCAGGGCCATCAGGGCCAGATCCCCGGCGGTCTTCACCGACGACGTGTGCGCCACGGCGAGCCGCTGGTTCGGCGTCTCGATGAAGCCACCGGCGGCCACCGAGGTCGCGTCGCGCGTCGCCGTCATGACCTCCTGCAGGGTCACGCCGCTGGCGCGCAGGCGATCGGGATCGACCAGCACCTGCAACTGACGATCGCGCTGGCCCCAGATGGCCACGTTGGCCACACCGGGAATGGCCATGAGGCGCGGCCGCATCGTCCAGCGGGCGAGCGTGGTCAGGTCGACCTGCGACAGGGTCTTGGACGACACGCCGATCTTCATGACGCGGCTGAGGGACGATAGCGGCGACAGGATCACCGGCGGGCGCACGGCCGCGGGCAGGGTGGCGGCCACGCGGGTCAGCCGCTCCTGCACGAGCTGGCGTGCCGACAGACGGTCGGCGCCGTTCCCGAAGATGAGGACGACCGACGACAGGCCGAGCACCGACTTCGACCGCAGCGTCTGCAGGCCAGGCACGCCGCTCATGGCGGCCTCGAGCGGCACACTGACCAGCGCCTCGACGTCGGCGCTCGACAGCCCCGGCGCCTCGGTCTGGATCTCCACGAGCGGCGGCGCGAACTCGGGGAACACGTCGAACGGCGCGTCGCGCGTGGCGCGGATGCCGACGACAATCAGCACGACCGACAGGGCCACGACGGGGATGCGCAGCTGCAGCGCGGCCGCCACGATCGCGCGCATCATTTGCCGGCCCCGAACTCGGCGCCGAAGAGCTCCGCGGCTCCGGCCGTGACCACGCGCGTGCCCGGCGCCGGTCCATGGTCGAGCACGGCGAAGCCGTCGACGAGGTCCACGACGGACACGCGACGGCGCACGAAGACATTCGACCCGCGCGCTTCGTACACCCAACTGCCGCCCGACGCGTCGTGCAGAAGGGCGGCATGGGGCACCACGAGACTCTGCGCCTCTGACGTCAGCGGAACACGCACGCCCACCCGCTGCCCCGGGCGCAGTGCGCCACCAGGGTTGGAGACGGCGTAGTACAGATCAATCGCGGCAGTCGAGGGGTCGGCCGACGGCGGCGCCGTGACCGGCCGCGCCACGGTGCCTGGCGTCGTGCCTGCGGCACCCACGGGCACGATGCGCGCCGCGCCCCGGCGATCGATCTGCGCGACGTCCCCGGCGTAGAGCGGCACGCGGATCCACACGGTGTCGAGCTGCACCAGATCGAACAGGGGCGCGCCCGCTGCCACCGTCTGGCCGGCGCCGGCATATACGGCCACGAGCAGGGCCTCTGCCGGCGCGTTGAGGGCCAGCGCGCCGGTGCCGCTCACGCCGCGAGACGCGAGGGCGAGCCGATCCTGCGAGGCCTCAAGCGCTGCGTTGGCCACGACGAGGTCAGCTTGCGCCTCTTCGGCGGCGCGTCGGCTGCCCGACCCGTCGGCGGCGAGGCGCGTGGCGCGGTCCACACGCTGCGCCGCCAGTGTCTGGCGGCCCGTCGCCTCGTTGACCGCGCGCTCGGCTTCGATACGGACGTCGCGCTCGGCCGGAGCCAGGGGCACGAGGCGCACGATGGTGGCGCCCTTCCTGACGGTGGTGCCGATGGCCGCGGGCCCATCCCCGGCTTCGAGGGTGCCGGCCACCGGTGCGGTCACCGTGCTCTGGGCGCCGGCCGTGGGCATCACGTCCCCGCCAAGCGTGCGGCTGCGGGTAACGCCGCGTTGCTCGACAGCCGCCGTCACGATGCCGAGCCGGGCCACGGCCTCCGCGGTCAGCGTGATGCTCGTCAGCGACGCCTCGCTGACGGGCGATGCGACCTTGGCGGCGGCGACGCTCGCGGCGGGTGGTGCCGAGGGCGGACCGCTGCAGGCCATCAACGCCACGGGCAGGCAGAGCAACGATAGGCGCACTCGTCGAGTCGTCAACGCGTCATGGTCAGCGATCACGCGGAGCCTCCTGGGATGGCGTGCCGCACGAGCGGCCGACGGCGCGCTCGATGCGAGCGCGGGCGCGCTGCGCATCCGCGGCGAGCTCACGTTCACGGATGCGTGCGTCGGTGAGCCGTCGACTGTTCTCGAGGACGAAGAGATACGAAGTCTCGCCGTCGGCAAACGACTGCGCCGCGCCAGCGACGTTCGCCTCGAGCGGCTCGATGATGCGGGTCCGCCACGCCGCGAGCGATTCCTGGGCTTGGTCGAACTGCGCCGACGCCTCGCGCAGTTCGAAGGCCACCTGTTGCTGGATGGCGGCATACGCGGCCGACGCGCGCCGCAATTCCGCATCGGCCCGTGCCCGGCCGCCTTGATTGCGGTTGAAGATCGGCAGGCTCACGTCCACGCCGGGTCCTGCCTCGAAGCCGGCGAGTCCCTGGCCGTTGGCGTCGAGGACGGCCGTGAGCGCCAGAATCCGCGAGCGCTCCCATCCGAGCCGCGCGCCCGCCACCTCCACGCCGAGTTCCGCGGCGCGCACGTCCGGACGCGCCACGAGGGCATCGCGCAAGAGGCCGCCGGCGGGACCGCAGGTGGTGACGGGTGTGGGCGAGGCGGTGACCTCGAACGGCGGTGCGTCAGCCATCAGACCAAGGAGCAGCCGCAGCCGCGCGCGAGCGATGGCGACGTCGTGCACGGTCCGCTCGGTGTCCTGCTGGCTACGCGCGGCATCCACCCGCGCCGCGCGCGCGTCCAGGTCCCCGATATCCCCGGCGGCCAGCCGCGACTGCGTGAGCGTGTCGATGCGCGTGAGCAACGCAGCCGTCTCCTGCGCCAGGCGCTGGCGATCGGCGGCGAGGGTGAGATCGGCGTGCGCGGTGCGAACCGCGAGGACCAGATCGAGGCCCGCTTGCACCAGGCGTTGTGCCGCCGCGTCCGCCGCGAGCCGGGCCATCGCCAGCCGCCGCGGGCGTTCCCACAGCACCTCGACGGGCCAGCGCAAGGTGGCCTCGAGTTGCTTCGGCCCGACCGGGAAGAGCAGCGACAACACCGGGTTGGTCAGGACGCCGGCGTCCAGGAGGTCAGCGCGGGCGAAGCCCAGCTCGCTGGCGCTGACCTGGAAGGCGGCGTTGTTCCACAGCGCGACGGCGACCGCCTCGTCGGGCGTCAGGCCATCATCCAGGCGAATGCCTGCTGGGATCTCCGGGGCGCCGGCCCCGCCGGTGCGCGCAGGGGCGCCCGTCCGCCGCTGCAGCCCGTCTGCCGCGCTCTGGGGATGCACGTGAGTTCGTGTCGCGCACGCGGTGCCGATGACGAACACGAGACCGGCGACGAGAATGCGGGTAGCACGAAACATTCGGCCACCTAATCTATCCCACTGTGTGGCGTCGCAACGGTCCGATTGCCGCTCAGCCGGCGGTGGGAGGCCAGCGTCTGATAACGGGGGTTCTGTCACCCCCCCCAGACCTTCTAGTGTTGCCTGTCGTTCCCAGGTAGTTGTTCGACGACAGGTTCACGACTGACGTGTGGTCGTAGGTGGCGTGCGACAGCGCCTCGCCTTCGAGCACGCGCAGCGTGCGATACAGGCCCTGCGCCTTCAGTGCGTCGAGTTCTGCGTTCAGAACACCAAGTGGGTCCATGCGTACAGACATGGCGACGATTACAGAGCTGCGAATGCGACAATGGCCGCCATGCCGGGAATCACGAACAAGGTCGTCGTCATCACCGGCGCCAGCAGCGGGATCGGCGAGGCCACTGCGATGCTGCTCGCCGCGCGCGGCGCTAAAGTGGTGCTCGGGGCCCGCGGGGGGATCGCCTCGACGCGCTGGCCACGCGCATCACCGCTACGGGTGGCGATGTGGCCCACGCCCGCACCGATGTGCGCAAGCGCGCCGATGTGGCTGCGCTCGTGGCGCTGGCCCTCGAGCGTTACGGCCGGCTCGATGTGCTCGTGAGCAACGCCGGCGTGGGTCCGATCTCTCCACTCGACCACCTGCGTGTCGAGGATTGGGACGACATGATCGACATCAACATCAAGGGCGTGTTGTACGGCATCGCCGCGGCCCTGCCGATCTTTCGCGCGCAGGGGTCTGGGCAGTTCGTCAACGTGGCGTCCACGGCGGCCCACCGCATCGTGCCAACCATGGCCGTGTATGCGGCCACGAAGCTTGCGGTGCGCACCATCTCGGAGGGGCTCCGCCAGGAGGCGGGCGACAAGCTGCGAGTCACGGTGATCTCGCCAGGGTTCACGCGCACGAACTTCGCCGACTCGATGACCGATCCCGAGGCGCGGGCCCGAGCCCGCGCGTCGATGGACACCACGGCGATGTCGCCCGACGCGGTGGCGCGTGCCATTGCCTTTGCCATCGAGCAGCCGGCCGATGTGGACGTAGGCGAGATCATCGTGCGCCCTACCGCGCAGAACTAGTGTCCCGGAACCGAAGTTCGCTGCCATGCTCCGGGCGGGGCATCCCGGCTCGCGGCGTTGATCCTCCCTCGAATATTCCCGATATTCTCGGTCGTCGCGCCTGGCGATCCGGGCGCCGCGCCCGGTTCATTCGTCAGCGAACTTCGGTTCCGGGACACTAGGGCGGCACTGTCTGCTCGGGCTACGCCGGCGTCGCACCCAGCGCTCACAACGCGATCAGGGTGAGGCCGTGCTCCATGAAGGGCGCAAAGTCGCCGGCGTTGTAGGTGGCCAGCTCCGCGCCGGCCAGCAGGGCGGTGGCGGCAATCAGGCTGTCGGTGCGCAGGCTGCGCTTGCGGCCGGCGAGGTTGAAGAGCGACGCCGCGCGTTCGGCAATCGCGTCGTCCACCTCGACGATGTGTCCGCCAATGGCCGCCCGCACGAGCTGCTGCTCGACGTCGTTCACCGGACCACACAGGTACTCGAACCACGCGAGCGACGACGTCGCCACGGCCTCGCCCCGGGCCATACGCTGGGTCAGCGAATGCCGCTGCCGGGCGAGCCGCGGCAGCGCAATCAGCACATTCGTGTCGAGATGAATCATCCGCGGGCGCTGTCGGACGCGTGGCGGTCCGCGCGCTGCCTGCGGATGCGCGCCTTCAATGCCTTCGTCGTCTGGCGCGCCGACGGTGTGGCCGCCAGCAGATTGAGCGCGTCGGCGGCCGTGGCCGGCGTGGCGGCCTCGCGCTGCTCGAGCAGTCGTAGCGAACGTCGAACCACCTGCGACTGCGACGTCCCTAGGCGCTTGGCCAGGTTGCGCAAGGTCACCAGGCTGGCCGGGTCGAGGGCCAGGCCAACGCGGTTCATGTCGCCTCCTGGAGCATCATGGCAGTATGTTGACGATAGCATACGCCAGGTCGTCTGGCGATGCTGTTGCCTATCGTCCCTGCCCCGGGTAGTCGGGGCAGGGGGATCGGCGCCAGGGCCGTGATGGTGCTGGTACTGGCCACCCACCCCGTTCCCTGATTCACCGTGCGCCAGATGTACCAGCCGTCCGCCCACAGGTGCTGCTTGATGCCCTGATTCATCGTGAACGGCGCGATGAAGGCGAAGCCATTGTCGCCGGAGATGCCGGACACGGCGGCGTTGAAGGTAGCGCCGCCGTTGATCGATCTCTGGATCGAGAGCCCGGTGTTCTCAGCGAACAGGACGTCGTTGGCCGCGTTCGCGTCACCCAGCGTATCGACGGCCGCGTGGCCGCCGTCGCTGGCGGAGAACATGATCCGGTTGGTAGTGCCGTTGTATTGCGGATGGAACACGATCCCGTGCTGGTCGGCATGGTGATACTGCGGGTCGACGCCTTTGTCGAACCACCAGTACTCGGCGGTACCCCAGTTGACGCCGCCATCGTCGGATCGGAAGAGGTCGACCCCGCCGGCCCAGACGCGGTTGGAGTCCAGCGGGTCGACAGCAATCACGTTGTCGTACCAGCCTTGGTTGTAGAAGCCGGTCGACCCGAAGCCGCAGTCGCTCAGGAAACCGAAAACGGGATTGGTGAGCTGCATGCGGTTCAGGCGATCGGCAACGGTCGACACCGCCGCCTTGCCGTCCACTTGCGTGACGAAGCTGGCGGCATCGCCGTTCGAGGTCGACCGATAGATGGCGGGCAATCCGTGCGTGCCCGTGCCGCCCGTAGTGGTGCTCGCCGACATGACGTAGACCACCGCCGGATTCGACGGCGCGAGCGCGATGGAGCTGCGGCCCATGCCCACCAGGCTGAGCACGCTCGACAGCGCCGACACATCGTCGTCGGGCGGAAGATGCCCGTGCGTGTGGCCGCGAACATACGCAGGCCGGCACCGGTGAAGGCTTCTTCAACAGCGACGGCCTTCGCGGCGCGGGCATCTTCAGGTCCACCAACGCCGGTGGGGCGTCCAGGTGGTGCCACCATCGGTGGTCGTCCACACGCCACCGCCCACGCCGCCCGCGTACATGGTCGTCGGGATCGTCGGGTGAATGAGCAGGGCGCGCGTGCGTCCGCCCTGGTTCGAGGGGCCAAGCGGCGACCACGTGCTCAGCGCCCACCCGGTGGGGCGGAGATGGAAGGATCGCGGTCGGCGCTCGGCAGCGCAGTGCCGGTGGCGGTCGAGTAGCGTGCGTGGACTTCGCGAAGATCGCCTTCCCATTCCGCCGCCACGTCATCGGACGATCACGCCGCGACGAAAAACACGAACCATCGACTTCTACGCCACGGTCGAAATCGCGGCATAACACGCAAATGGAGCCGACACGCTGGGCCCACTCACGCGCGCCAACGCGTGCGGCTCATTTGCAAAGTTGACCGACATCGACGGAGAGGATCGTGCCCCCCATTTGGATTGATCGCGTCGCCGTTGGAACGTTGGGACGCGTGTTTGGCACTCGGGCGTTTGTTGCTGCACTCGACGCAGCCGTGCCGCAGGCTCACGTGGCTGCCGGGAAAGCGCTAAAGGTGGTTGCAGGTTCGAACCGGGCCTTGAACCGCCCGACGGGTCGAGTTGCGATGCTGGCGAGGTTATGTCATATTGGACATACACGCTATGGCTCGCCCTGCCGACGCACCACTCGTCTGGCTTTTCGGTGAGGTGAAGACGCCCCCGTTCAGTGTTGAGGCGCGGGTGGAGGCGGGGTTTCTGCTGCGGCGGCTCCAACAGGGTGAGACCCTTGGGCTGCCCCACTCGCGACCGACGCCCAGTGTGGGGTCCGGGTGCCATGAGCTGCGCATTCCGGACCGGGGCGTCACGTGGCGGATCATGTACCACGTGGCCGGCGATGCGGTTGTGATTCTCGATGTGTTCCTTAAGAAGACCGAGGCCACGCCCGTCGCGGTGCTGGCCACATGCCGACGCCGACTCACGCACTATCAGACGGCCATCAAGGCGAGGACCCGACGATGAAGAGCGACAAGAAGGTTCGACTGGAACGTGCCGGGTGGCGGGTGGGCGATGCCGCCGACTTCCTCGGCCTCAGCGCCGAGGAACGGCGCTTCGTCGACTTGAAAATGGCGCTCGCGACCGGGGTGCGCCAACTGCGCGAGCGGCAGGGCCTGACGCAGGCGGCACTCGCGAAGCAGCTGCGCTCGAGTCAGTCGCGCGTCGCCAAGATGGAGGCGGCCGACGCGTCGGCAGCCTCGACTTGATGATGCGGTCGCTCCTCAGTATTGGTGCGACCCCCCGCGATATTGCGAAGCTGATTCGGAAGGCCGAGGCAGCCTAACGGACCGCCGTTCACCGGCGGCACGCGCGAGGCCAGGATACACCCGAGCGCGAGGGGCGCGCGCACGCCCCCCGGTGCAACGGCAGGTTAGACCGCCGGTCGTGTCACACGATCGCCGGCAGCGATCGCGCGGCCGGCGCCCGGTGTGTCAATCGCGCCTCAGCCGATCACCGGCGCGCGATGGGCCCGCCCGCTGATTGCATAGCGAGCACCATGCCCGACGGAACTGAGGGTCTCTGGAAATGCCCGAGCGAGCCCGCGCGTGGTGGGGCGCGGCACAGCGCGGGAGGCATGGTGATGTTCGAAGAAGCTCGGCGCGAGAACGGCGCCTGTGGTGGAAGTGCGGCACGACGATCGCTCGTGCCCCCGCCGAAAAGATTGGTCTTTACGTTGTCGGTCTAACGTTTGAGTTCATTGGCTGCCGAAGGCAGTCCGGTGGAACGAAGGGTTGGGCACCTTCGGGCCTGAGACGGTGCGCAAAGAAGTGGCCAGTGGCGGAGACCGCAAGGTTCAAGTTCTTTGTCTGGCAAGAGCAAATAGGCATGCGAGTGCGACAGCGCCATGAAGCGTGGCGTTCGCAAAGATTATCGGCTGGGCAACAGCCTGCACACCCGCCAGCGCCTGAATCGTAGCTTCGATTGCATTGAACGCGACAAGCGAGCAGAGAAGGACCTGTACGTGTCTTGGCTCTGTGGTGCTTCGCATGAGAAACAAGACCAAACCGAAACCGACGAGTGTTGCGCCGTAGCCTCTAGCGATGAGAAGTCCCGCAGCATCGAGTTGCAGGCCGAATTGGGAAAACAAGGGGCCAGGACTTGCAAGAGCCAAAGGGCAGCGTAAGGAGAGTGTTGAAAATGAGCAGGGGTTTGACCATCACAGCTCCTGTACAAACAAGCACTACTACGTAGATGGGTGTGTAGGTGCCCAACGACCGCGCATCAGCCGCGGCGGTCGGATGCCCCGCATGATGCCACACCGCCCGACCGCCGTCGGCTGCATGCGCTGGTTAGTTTAGCCAGCTCACAAGCAGACGATCTGCGATGGGGGCACATGCTGAACCGCCGGCAACGTTAGTAGGAAGTCATGCACTGAGCGAAGCATGGCTCGGAGGCCGGCGGATGGAGGGTCCGTGGCTCCGTAGTCAACCCATTGAACCGTGTGGCTTCGGCCCGCGCTTCGAATCTCAATGGTGTAGTCCGAGGCGGGCTCCGTCACGGGCCGCCCAGGGGACTCAAAGTGCCCCGGATACTCAAAGACGTTGACGGCGGTCACAAGGGCGAACAGACGCTGCCGATCGACTGCGCTGAGGTTCACCGTGGCCTTTCGCACGACCCGCTCCCGGATGGTCCGGGTGAAGAGACCGGCTGTCGAATCGAACGATTCCCACCAGCAGTTCCCATAGCTGATGCGAACTACGAAATCGGGCGGTACCTCAGCAGGCGCACCTTGGCCGATCGCAAGCAGAATGATTATTACTAGCAGCACAGGCGGCATTCCAAAGTCGTTCAACTTTAAATAAGAGGCGCCATTCCCTGGGTCCGACCCCGGAACCGCTCCCAGACTCGGAAGGAAGCGACCTCCACCCACGGGCATTGTGCCCGCCATTGGTTCCCGAAACCAGCCCAGAGAAGTGACACCGTTGGCGTCGTTGCCACCCGTTCGGACCAGCTCGGACCAGCCAATTGGCGCCGGCGCCAATTGCAAATACATGTCCGGGTTGGGTGGAAGTCGCCAATCGCTGGAGAACGCCCGCGCCGGCATATCGAGTGATTCACGCAAAGGGTCGACGCGTCCCCCCCGCGTCGTCCCGCGGTCCGGCTGGATCGCCGGTAGTTGCGAAGTGGCGAGTGAACCGACCGGCTCAGGGCCGCGGACCGCGTTCAGGGCGACAGGCGAAATCGGTCGTTGTCTGTGAGGCCTCGCCATGAGGGCCACATGACGGGCAACGGCCGGATTACGGTGGCGGTGCCCGAAGGGTTTGGGGCGCAACTCGACTCGAGCACGAGCCACGGCGACGTCTCGGTGGACCTGCCGCTTGACGACCCAGGGTCGACTCCCGCGCTCGCGGGTCCGCGGCACCACTGGCGCTGGCGGTCTGACTCGCGTACCTGCGGTAGAGTGAGCGGCATGACGCCCTTTCGCCTGCTGTCGCCGTCTGTGATCGTTGCCGTGCTCGTCGCCGGTCTCGTGGCGTCGCTGGCCGCGCAGGGACGGCCACCGCAGCCGGACTGGACCACGGCAGAAGTCGAGGCGCTGCGCCACTATCAGGCCCTCATCCGCTTCGACACCAGCGTCAGCGAACGCGCGGAAGCCGAGTATCTCAAGCGACTTTTCGACGAGAACGGCATTCCGGCGCAGGTCTTCGCCATGGATCCCGAGCGGCCCAACCTCGTGGCGCGGCTCAAAGGCAACGGCAAGAAGCGTCCGCTCCTGCTGCTCGGCCATCTCGACACCGTGCCGGTGGACGCCACGAAGTGGAAGTTCCCGCCGTTCAGCGCCACGCGCGACGGCGGCTACGTGTACGGCCGCGGCGCCATCGACGACAAAGACAACCTGGCCGCCGCCGTCATGGCGATGCTGCTGCTCAAACGGCAGAACGTGCCGCTGGACCGCGACGTGATTCTGCTGGCCGAATCCGGCGAGGAAGGCGCGTCGCATCTGGGCATCGGCTTGATGGTGGACGAACACTTCTCGGAGATCGACGCCGAGTACTGCATCGCCGAAGGCGGCGACACGATTCGGGATCGCGGCGAGGTGCGATACGCCGCCGTGCAGGTGACCGAGAAGGTCGTGCGCGGCGTGGAGCTGACGGCGCGCGGCATCTCGGGCCACGGCTCGGTGCCGCTTGCCTCGAACGCGATCGCGCATCTTGGAAACGCGGTGGGCAAGTTCATTTCCTGGCAGCCCGACGTGAAGCTCGACGAGACGACCGGCAGGTACTTTCGCCGGATGGCCGGCTTGGGCACGCCTGAACAGGCTGCGGCCTACCGCGACGTCGTCTCGGCCGACCCGAAGGTGGCGAATGCCGCGGCCGACTGGCTGTTTCAGCACGAACCGCGCAACGCGTCGATGGCGCGCACGTCGGTGTCTCCGACGATGGTCACGGCCGGCTACCGCTCGAACGTGATTCCGTCAGAGGTCAAGGCCCGGCTCGACGTGCGCATGGTGCCGAGCGAAGACCCTGAGGCGCTGCTCGCCCAGATTCGCCGGGCCATCAACGACACGACCGTGGAGGTGCAGTTCGTGCCCGGCACGCCGCGTCCGCCCATTCCAGGCACGCGCCTCGACTCGGAGCTCTTCACCACGGTAGAAGCGGCGGTCACGGCCATCTACAAGGTGCCCACGCTGCCCTCGATGAGCACCTACGGCACCGACATGTGGCCGCTGCGCCTCAAGGGCGTGCAGTGCGTGGGCATCGGCGCGGGCGTCGATCTCGAGGACCAGTCCGTGGGCTACGGCATGCACAGCGATCAGGAACGCCTGCTCGAACGCGAGTTCCAGCGGTTCGTACGGCTCAACTGGCAGATCGTCTCGGCGCTGGCCAGCGCGCGCTGAGCCGCGCCGGTCAGCCACGACCGGCCATGGGCGCCGCGTCTGCGCGGGACGCGACACTGTCACTCCCTGGCGCCAATGGTTACTATGACTGTGCCCCCAATCGAGCGCCTGTCATGGTCACCTTCACGCAAGTGATTCTCTACACCGACACTGACGGCCGCGCTCGTTTTCGCGAGCAGCCTATCGCGCTCAGCGAAGGCATGCCCGCGGCGAGGTTGTCGCCGCTGGCGGCCAGCGGCGGCTACCAGCTACGGCACAGTCCCGTGGGCTTCCGCAGCGAGTTTCACTGCACCGGCAGTCCGCAGTGGCTGTTCGTGCTGAGCGGCGCAATGGAGATCGAGCTGCAAGACGGCAGCACCCGCGTCTTCGGACCGGGCGCACATTTCTATTCCGCCGACACCCTGCCCGACGGCGCGACCTTCGACCCGGCCGTGCATGGCCACCGCAGCCGGCAGGTTGGCGACGAACCGCTCGTGACCCTGTTCGTGCGCGGTTGAACGGGCCAGGGCCGTTCGTGTCACCGACTCCCGACCGTCTCGCCGACGCGCCCCCACGTCGTCCTCATCCGCGCGTCCCCAGGGGCGCGGTCCCGCCGGAGGTGCTGTCGTCTGGCTTTCGCCATCGGATCGGCCGCCACCCCGCCCCGTCAGGACTGCCACCATGATTGGAACCAAGCTCGGCCCCTACGAGATCCTCGCGAAGTTGGGCGCGGGTGGCATGGGCGAGGTCTACAAGGCGCGCGACACCCGGCTCGACCGTACGGTGGCCGTCAAGACATTGCCCCTCCACATCGCCGCGGCGCCCGGGTTCCGCGAGCGGTTCGAGCGGGAGGCGCGTGCGATTTCGCAGCTGAGCCACGCCAACATCTGCCCCATGTTCGACGTCGGCGAGCAGGGCGGCACCAATTTTCTCGTGATGGAGCATCTCGAGGGCGAAACGCTCGGCGACCGGATTGCCAAGGGGCCTGTGCCCATCCCGCAGGCCCTGACCTGGGCGATGCAGATCGCCAGCGCCCTCAACGCCGCGCACCGCCAGGGCATCCTGCATCGCGATCTGAAGCCCGGCAACGTGATGGTCACCGCGTCGGGCGTCAAGCTGCTCGATTTCGGTCTGGCGAAGATCGTGACCGGCGCCGTCGACGGCAGCGGCGCGCTCTCGGTCACCGCCCCGCCCACGCAGTCCGCACCGCTCACGGCGCAGGGCACCATCATGGGCACGTTCCAGTACATGGCGCCCGAAGTGGTGGAGGGCGACGAGGCCGACGCACGCGCCGACATCTGGGCATTCGGCTGTGTGCTGTACGAGATGCTCACCGGCCGGCGGGCGTTTGCCGGCAAGAGCCAGGCGAGCCTGTTTGGCGCCATCCTGAAAGAAGACGCCCCGTCGGTGGCGGCCGTGCTGCCAGAGGTGCCGCCGGCGCTCGACCGCATCGTCCGCACCTGTCTCGCCAAAGACCCGAACCAGCGGGTGCAGAGCGCGCACGATCTGCTGCTCAACCTGCAGTGGGTGGCGGAAGGCGGATCGGCCGCCGGCGTGCCGGCACCGGTGCTGGCGGGGCGCAAGTCGCGCGACCGCGCGGTGTGGGCGGCGGTGGCGGTCGCTGTGGGCGCACTCGGCGCCGCCGCGGCGTGGATGGCGAAGCCGGTGCCCGCACCCTCGGGCATCGTCACGCGCTTCGTGCACACGCTCGAGCCAACGGTGCGCTTCTCGCGCACCGGTCGTCACAACGTGGCGATGTCGCCGACGGCACGTTCTTCGTCTACGTCGCCAACAACCAGTTGTTCATCCGCCGCATGAACGAGGTGAACGCGCAGCCGATCAAGGGGAGCCAGGAAGATCCCATCGATCCGGTCGTCTCGCCAGACGGCCAGTGGGTGGCCTATTTCGTTCTGGCAACCGGGACGACGCCGACGCCGACGGCGAGCGGCGGTGCGCCGGCCGCCCCGACGCCCGCGCTGACGCCCGCGACGCTCAAGAAGATTCCCGTCACGGGCGGCACATCGACGGTGCTCACAACGCTCGGTATCCCTTACGGCCTCAGCTGGTTGGGCGACGTCATCGTGATCGGGCAGGGACCTGGAGGCGTGGTGTCGGTGCCCGCCGGCGGCGGAACGCCTCGGACGTTGGTCACCTTGCAAGCCGACGAGGCGCTTGCCGCGTCGCCACAACTGATCGACGGGGGTCGCACCCTGCTCTTCAGCCTCTTGAAGAAGGATGCAGCAACGTGGAGCGGGGCTGAGATCGTGGTCCAGCCAGTCGCCGGCGGCGACCGGAAGGTGGTGGTTCAGGGCGGCCACGACGGCCGCGTGCTGCCGACGGGGCATCTTGTCTGGGCCCGCGACAACACGGTGTTCGGCGCGCGGTTCGACGAGCGGAGCGGCCAGCGCACCGGCGACCCGGTGCCCCTGATCGTCGGGGTGAACACGGGCACCGCCACCGGTCAAGCCGGGCCAGGGCAGTTCAGCGTGTCGGGCAACGGTCGTATTGCGTACCGTCCCGCAGCGGTTCAGACCGGCGCCGAGCGCCGTCCGTTGGTGTGGGTCGATCGACAAGGACGCGAGCAGGCGATTGCCGCCGAACCGCGTGGATTCATCTACCCACGCATCTCGCCGGACGGCAAGCGGATCGCGCTCGACGCGCTCGACACGCGCCGCGACATCTGGATTTGGGACATCGAGCGCGACATCCTGACGCGGCTGACCCAGGAGGCCAACGCTTCTGACAAGCGGGGGCCCGTCTGGTCGCCCGACGGTCGTTCGTTGTTCTAT
>JANMDX010000008.1:0-2264 GCA_031376505.1 Acidobacteriota bacterium | reverse complement strand
GGAAGCCGCCAAGGAGCTCGAAGGAGCGACCGCCGAGGCGGCCGGCCGGAAAAAAGCGCCGGCCGCGCGCGCACTCGCTACGCGCGAAATGGAGCCTACCGCCTGGTTGCGGGACTTTCTACTCGCGCAGTCTGCACTGGTGATCACCGTCGTTGCGCAGGCGCCCATCGTGATACTCGCTGCGAGAAACTCGCGACGCGCGTGACGTCGGCGATTCCAGCGGGGGGCGCGCCACGGCTGGCTCCCGCGCCTTGGGCGCTGGGCCGGCCGCGGACTTCTGGCGGGTGGCCGGCGCCATTCTAGGCGCCGAGGGTGACCCGCTCGTGGCCGCCGCCGACGCCGCGCCGTTCGATCCTGTCGGCGGGGCGCCACCCCCCGACCTGCCGTGCGACCGCGCGGTGCGGTCGCGCGACCACACGGCCTGGTCGATGGGGCTGGGCGGCTACAGTGGGCGCGAGATCGCCGACGTCCTCGGTGGCCATCTGTCGCGCGCCGATCTCGACGGCGCGAGAGCGCGCCTGATGGCCGGGCAGCCCCGCCCGCTGGTGACGGCGTTTCTCGAGTCAAGGTGGCGCGAGGCGGTCACGCGGGTGGCCGTGACGCGCCCCCAGCCGCCGCCGCTCCCGGCAAGTGCGCAACTTGACGCCGAACTCATGGTGCTGGCCGACCGTCACGGCGTGTCCGCCGACCTCATACGCGCGGTGCTCGCCGCCGAGTCCGCCGGAAATCAGCGCGCGGTCTCGCCGGCCGGGGCCATCGGGTTGATGCAGCTCATGCCCGCCACCGCCGCATCACTTGGTGTCGATCCGTGGCACCCGCTCCAGAATCTGCAAGGCGGCATCGTCTATCTGGCGAGCCTGCTGCACGCCTACGGCGGCAACACCCGGCTGGCGCTCATTGCCTACAACGCCGGGCCCCAGCACGCCAATCGCGTGCGGGACGGCAGCGCCGTGGCCTACCGCGAGACGCGCCGGTACCTCGAGGCCGTCAACGCGCGCTTCCCGCTGCCCTGACCCGCTGCCGTCGGCTATCGCCCGCTTGTCTCTGACTGGCGCGTCGCTGCTGCGAGATGCTCGTTGACTTGTGCCGAAGAGGTGACTATCGTCCGGCCTATCAACGAGGATCCATGACTCATGTCACGATGACCGTCAATGGCAAGGTGCGGCGCGCGGACGTCGAACCGCGTCTCTTGCTCGTCCACTACCTGCGCGAGCACCTCCTGTTGACCGGGGCGCACGTCGGGTGCGACACGAGTCAATGCGGTGCGTGTACCGTGCTCATCGACGGCCGCAGCGTGAAGTCCTGCACGGTCTTCGCCGTCCAGGCCGAGGGCTCCGAGATCATCACAATCGAGGGCCTGGCCGCGAAAGACGGCACACTCCACCCGCTACAGGAAGGCTTCTGGGCCGAACACGGGCTGCAATGCGGGTACTGCACGCCCGGCATGATCATGTCGGCGGTGAACCTGTTGCGCGACAACCCGTCGCCCACCGAGCAGGAGATTCGCGAGGGCATCGGCGGCAATCTGTGCCGGTGCACCGGGTACCAGCACATCGTCGATTCGATCCGCGCAGCCGCAGGGGGAGCGACATGAGCATCGCCGAGCAGGATCCGAACGCCGCCAAGGTCGCACGCGAGACGGCCGGCACCGGCAAGCCACGGCGGTGGCTCGGCAAGAGCCTGAACCGCGTCGAGGATCCGCGCTTCCTGCGCGGGCAGGGCCGCTACCTCGACGACATCAAGCTGCCCGGGATGCTCCACGCTGCCGTGGTCGGCAGCCCCCATGCGCACGCAAGAATCGTCTCGATCGACACGTCGAAGGCTGAGGCGCTCCCGGGCGTCGTCCGTGTGGTGACCGGCAAGGATGTCGCCGCGCATGCTGCGCCGCTCCCGTCGTTCGGTGCGGGGCCGATCGTCCAGGACATGATCGCGATCGAGAAGGTGCGCCACTACGGCGAGACCGTTGCGGCCGTGATCGCCGAGGATCGCTACATCGCCGAGGACGCTTGTGAGCTGATCGAGGTCGTCTACGAGCAGCTCCCGGTCGTGCTCGACCCGGTCGCGGCACGCGAGGAAGGCTCGGCGCTCGTGCACGACGCACTCGGGACGAACACCGCCTACGAGCGCACGTTCACCTTCGGCGAGGTCGACAAGGCGTTCGAGGACGCGGACCGATCCGTCACCTCCGAGCTCTACTGGCCGCGCTCGACGGGCATGCCGATGGACACGAACGGCGCCATCGGCGACTACGACCCGGGGTCGGG
>JANMDX010000402.1:0-2611 GCA_031376505.1 Acidobacteriota bacterium | reverse complement strand
CTGCGGTGCGGAGAGGTATCGCAACTGTCGTTCGGCGCGGTTACGGCGCAGGAACGCGCGGATGCTCCCGGGTGTGTCTTCCTTCGGGTCGACGCTGATCGCGATCGCCTCGACTTGGGCGCGCTGATGTCGGTGTGGTGGAGGCTGCCGTGGTGGTCGATGGCGTAGCGCAGGTGGGGCCATCTCGTTCATGTGGCCTCGTCTGGGCGGCTGGGAGCGGACCCCAGCAGCACCGCACGTGCTCGTCTATGAATGTTGGTGCGGTCCCTGCGGGGTGGTGAGCGAGCGGCTGGCGGTTCGCGCTGCTGTCGATCCGGCGGCGCGGTTCCTTGGAGGTTGAGGCCGGGCACGCGTAGGCACCTCAAGCGAGTCCTCGCCAACGAGCTGGAGCCCCTCGGATACGGCGGCCTTGACGTGTCCGCGGACCGGACCGGGTGTTGACGCGAGGGATGTCCCGGTTCTCAACCAGATCGGCCGCGACAGGTCCGACCGTTACGCCGATGCGTGTGGGCTGTCCGTTTGCGGACCTCCTCAGCGGATGGCGAGGACACAGAGCGAGGGGTAGCCACGCCGAACGTATGTCGTGGTGGCGATCGCGAACGTTGCTCGCTCGATCTCCGGCCTCGGGTCGAGCGAGCGGAAACCGGCGGCCGGCCCGACGGACGAGCCGGCGGCTGCGGCCAGCGGAGCGTAGAGTGCGCGAGCGAGCCGCGTTCGTGGCAGCGTCGGGGTGACGGTGACGAGGCGGCCGTCGGCGCGCAGGACGCGCCGGCACTCGCTGATGATCTCCCGCCGCGCCGCCGTATCGACGACGTGGAGCAGATAAGCGGCCGTGACGATGGAGAACGCGCCATCGGCGAACGGGAGTCGCCGAGCGTCGGCCGTCTCGAGCGTCCACTCCTCAGGAAGCGCCGGTGCCTTCGCGAGCATCCTTGTGGAGGGATCGACACCGATCGCCTTGCGCGGGCGGTCCGGGTGACGAGCGAGCTGGCGCAGAAGTGCGCCTGTTCCGGTGCCGATGTCGAGCAGGTCGTCGTCATGATGCGGGTCGGCAAGAGTGACGGCGGCCGCGAGTGCCGGCCGCTCGAACGACTGCTGCCAGTCGTAGAAGGGGGCGGTTCGACTCCAGTCCATGCGGCTCTACTCTAGGCGGGCGCGTCCACACCGGTGTGAGTGCTCGGCCTGTGGGCACGGCGACAACTACGGATCTGTGTGACGTCGTCTCCGTGGCGTTCAGCTTTTGCAACAGTCGTCGTGGCTGTCGCTCAGCTGGGGGCCGTCAGCAAGTTGTGGCCCAGCCGCGCAGGCGCAACCCTCGCCTCGCCACGCGTCGATGCCCTCCTTGACGGCTACGCCGGCGATGAGTAATCCCACGGCGGCGTCGAGCCACCAGGCGCCCAGCAGTGCGTTGCCGAGAAGTCCAACGAGGAGTGCGCCGGCCAGGTAGGCGCACAGGATGTTCTGGCGGCCTTCGCCTTTCGTGGCTGCCGAGTTGAGCTGGTCGGCGAGGCGCTGCTTCGCGATGCCGAGGTAGGGCATGACCACCAGGCTTGATGCGCTCAGGGCGATTCCCAGCCAACTCACGTCCGGCTGCTCGCGCTTGGCGAGCGCCATGATCGACTCGAACGCGACGTAGGGGGCTAGCAGGAAGAACTGACCGGCGACCAGCTTCTGCGCGCGATGCTCGGCTGCCTCACTGAAGATGCGGTCGTTTGTGAACCGCCAGACGATGATGGCGCTGGCGAAGCCCTCGATGGCCGAATCGATGCCGAAGCCGATGAGCGCGATGGATCCGGCGAGGATGCCGGCGAGAATCGCGACCCCCCCTTCCACTGCCATGTAGCCGAGGCTGATCCACGAAAGCTGCCGCACCCGCCTGGCCAGTCGGCGGCGCTCATTCTGCGAGTGGTGGCTCGACGGTGCAACGGGGGCGGGTCCCGCGGCGCGCGTCGTCATGCGCGCACCTGTTCGGTGCTTGGAAGGACGGCGTTCAGAAGCGCCCGGCCGGCCTCGGTCAGCGAGTACATGACCATCTTCCCGTCACGCCGTGACTCGACCAGGCCAGCGGTGCGCAATGCCCGGGCGTGGTGGGAGGTGAGCTTGTCGGAGCGCTCACAGATCCAGGCCATATCGCAGACGCAAAGCTCGCCGCCGCCGCGCAGCGCTATGGCGACGGACAGGCGTGTCGGGTCCGCAAGCGCTTTGGCGGCCTCGGCGGCGGCCGTGAGCGTTGCGGTGTCGGGTCGGCTGTGGCGTAGGGCTTCGGCCTTCGGTAGGTCGAGGCAAAGCAGTTCGCACGTCTCAGCAGCCATCGCGCCATTCTAACATGCGTACGGATGTATCAACGTCACCTGGGCCGGGTTATCGCCTCGAGTCGGATTCAGGTCCAGCGCACGTTCCCGGCCTGAGCGTTCGCAGGATCCCCCGCCGGCCCCGTTGATAGCGAATGGTAGGCCTTCAACCCGCGGAGGGTCATGCGGATGCTCGTCCGCGCCGGGACGTGATTCATTGGACCCTCCCTGGGACTTGAGAGACGAGCAACGAGGCGATGACGACCACGACCAACGCCAGCGTGAACTCGAGGACCGCGGATCGTCGGATCATGCCCAGC
>JANMDX010000372.1:0-12412 GCA_031376505.1 Acidobacteriota bacterium | reverse complement strand
TCTGGGCGAAGTTGGACGCGCTCTCGGCCGTAAGCGACGTCAGTTCGGGCGGCGCTGGCGGGACGGGCGGTGCCTGCCGGCAGGCCGCCAGCACGACGACACACAGAGTGAGAACGAAGGACTTGTGCACGAGGAGATCTTAACCGCGACACAAGACACCCAGGCTGGGTCTGGCCTCGCAAATCCCGAACCCGGCCCTTCCAGGGCGACAACGTGGCGGGATGGGTGAGGACGATTCGCTCAGGGTGCGAATGCGAGCAGCACGTTCCCGGGCATGCCGCCGAACCTCGCGTATCCCGAGGTGACAAGCAGCATGCCGTTTGCGACGACGGCGCCGGGACCGTCGAGCGAGCCGCCTTTCGCCTTCACACCGTTGGCGGTCGTAAATTCCCGCGCCGTGTTGAAATCCCAGATCACAGTGCCGTCAGCCGCCCTGTAGGCGCGGATGTGACCGTCGTTCGATCCCGAGAACACCACGCCGGGAATGGCCGTGAGCGCGGCCGACTGCGAAGGGCTGCACCCGGACGGCGCGCCGGCTTCGCAGGGAATGCCCGGCACCGACCACGCCTTGCTGCCGTCGGCAATGGAGAACGCCGTCAAGCCGCCGCCGGCGTTCGGATCGAGAATGAAACGCCTCGTATCGAGCGGATCGGTCGGGCGCGTGCGCGCGGGATCGGCCGCCGCGGCAAACACCAGCCCGCCGTCGGTCGTCATGCCCCACTGCACGCCACCGCTTGCCCCCCCTTTGGCCGCGCGGGCCTGCCAGAGAATCTCGCCCTTCCTGTTCGGATCGAGTGCGTACACCAATCCTGATTTCTGTCCTGCGAGCAGCACGTCGCGGCCGCCGGGCAGACGCGCCAGCATCGCCGACGACCCGTAGTCGAAGTCGGGCCCGTCTTCGTCGGGGCAGTTCTGCTTGTCGGCCAGGCACGATGAGTTGTAAGCGTCGCCCGCCGTGGTCTGCTTCGCCCAGGCCACCTTGCCCGTGGCGAGCTCAAGCGCGACAATCGCGTCGCTCAGCGACGTGGCCGGTGACGAGTAGTTGTCGCCGGTCGCGACATAAAGAAGGCCTCGGTCAACGTCGACCGTTGGCGCTGCCCAGACCGGAACGCCCGATGGTCCCAGTCGAGGGGTGCCGCGCGCGTTCTTGCCAGTCTGCTTGGGCGCGTCCACCAGCACGGCCCGCCACACGGCGCTGCCGTCGCGCACGCGCAACGCCACGACGCTGCCGCGGAACGTGCAGCACGGATAGGCGACGTCGAGCGAACGTGTCTCCTCCCAAGAGGCCACCGGCACGAACACGACGCCGTCGTGCACGGCCGGCGCGCCGGTGAGCCGTGCGGCGTCGTGCGCTTCCACCTTCTGTTTCCAAAGTAGCCGGCCCGTTTCGGCGGCCACCGCGTAGAACCAGCCGGTCTGGTCGCCAAACAGCAGCACATGCGCCGGTCCAACCGGCGCAACGACGATCGCGCTACGGACCGGGCCGTTGGCCTGAAAGACCCACTGGATGCAGCCGGTGTCAGCGCGCAGGGCGTGGACCATGCCGCCCGCGCTGCCCACGAAGATCTGGTTGTCGACGACGGTTGGCGGCGCGAACGCCGTGATGTCACCATCGAATCCGAACGCCCACTTCAGCTTCAGCGACGGCACCTGCCCGGCCACGATGCCGGCGGCGGCAGCCGTCTGGAAGCGCGCGTTGTCCGCACCGGCGCTCCAGCCGTTCCATGTCGACACTGGTGTCGCCGACAGCTTCACGCGGCGATCGCTGCAGAAGGCGGAGGCTGACGGCACCATCAGCCGTTCCGTGCCGAGATAGCGGGCGACGGCCTCGCGTTCGACACGGGGCATCGGGTAGGCAACCGTCATCATCACGCCGAAGTCGAGCGCGCGGAGAATCGCGGCGGCCGGCAGTTGTCTGAGCGCGGTCTTGGGGGGCACGCGCGAGTTGGCCTGGTCGTGGCACGACGCACAGCGTCGGACGTATACCGCCTCTCCGGTCGTCTGGGCGGCAGCCGGGACGGAGGACACCGCGAGCACGAGGGCAACCGCCACGACGACGCCGGTCCGGCTGGATCGATTCACCCGCGGGAGTCTACAGCAGTCGCGTGGCCGAGGACACAGCATCGGCGCAAACCGCGTAGGTGACGATCCTCGTGACCTGATCTGCCTTGGACGGCTCAGCCCAAAACCCGGCGCCGAGGGTCTGGCCCGAAAGCCGCTACCGTCCAGCAGACGTCTGCGCCGGACGCAGGAGCAATTTCTGGACGCGCCAGTTCGAGGTCTCTGCCACGTAGATCTCGTGCTCGGATGGGCACACAACATTGGCGGGGTCCGGGGGTGAAGGAACGCGGAGGTTCAGCCAACTCAGGAGTCTCCTCGAACCGTCTGCTCATCGCGGCGTGGGTGCCGATGCGGCGAGCGGCCCTCATCGACCCGATCCAGAGCCTGCGTCGAGCCTGACCTGACGCGGTGGCGCGCACGTGCGACAGTGAGCGGCCTGCACTCCCGGTGAAGCATCGTGCCTATGGCGAAAGCTTCTCGCGGTTTACTCGGATTTGTACGGCCCGTGCACAGATCGCACACGATACGTCTCGGCCGTGCCATCCAGCACCATCACCCAGTAGCGCGACCCTCCTGGTTCCACGCGAATGACCACGTGACCGTGGTCGGAGGCCACTTGCTTGGCCCTGGCACCGATCGCAGCTTTCGTCTCCGGTCGAAACGAGGTGATGAAGATGTCGCGAGGCTGCGGGTACACGCGCATTGACAGCATCCGCTTCAGCACGTCGGGCGAGGGGTGCGTCGCGGCCCACGCGGGTACGACCATGACGCGCGATCGCAGCGTGGCCAGCCAGAAGAGATTCTCCTCTTCGATTGAGCCGTGATGATTGACCATGTGCGCGTCGGTCGGACCGATGGCGCGAGCCACATCGGATTCCACGTCGTGCCAGGCCGGCGCGCCGGGTACGGGATATCCCGGCATGTCGCCGCCGGTGAAGTAGTCGAAGCGCCCGTAGCGAATGCGCATCGAGATGCTACACATGTTCTCCGTAGGTCGGTCCTCCGGCGCCGCAATCGCCTGGATCGCTGGAAACCGCACCTTCGTCTCGTCGCCGCTTCCAGTCCATACACGGTCGTTGACCGAGATGATGCGGACGTCAAAGCCATCGACCGGGGCGTGCACAGGCACGATCTGGCGGGTGCTCCCTGCTTGCGCGCGGGCCATGACACTGGCGTGACTTGCGACGACCTGTCGATAGCGCGCGTAGAACTCGTCGTTCGGCGGCGTGAGGTAGCCGTAGTCGGGCCAGCCGCGATCGATCACATGCGCCATGGGTAGATCCGCTGCGACGACGGCCACGCCGCCGATGTGATCCTTGTGAAAGTGCGTGAACACGGCGTAGTCCAGTTCGGCGCGACGCCCCACTAACATGTGACGGATGTAGCGCGTGATCCAATCGCCAGGCGAGCGCGACGCGTTGGGCACCGGTGACGCGTCCTCGGTGTCTCCCGCGTCACCGGCATCCAGGAGCATCGTCGTGCCATCAGGGAACGCAACGAACGCGGCATTGCCCCGACCCGTGGCGATCTGGTGAATGTCCAGCTGGCCAACCGACCACTGCGGAAAAGGATCACCGGGGACCGACGGCGGCGCCGGTGACTGAAGTACAGGTGCTGACGGCCGAATGGCTTGCAGCCGGGGAAGGCATAGCGACGAGGCCACGAGGGACAGCGCGACGACAACAATCCGTCTGGTCATCTGGCCGTCCTATTCAGAGATCTAGCAGGGTACTGCAGACACGTCCCGGCGGGCTCTCACGATGGTGCACGCGCATGCGATGGCGTACGGCCGAACTCCCGGCGAAACGCGGTCGTGAAGTGACTGTGGCTGCTGAAGCCGGCGTCCAGGGCAATCTCGGTGATGGACCGGCGGTAATCCTGCAGCGCATCAAGCGACGCACGCAGGCGCAGTGTCTCGCGGTACTGATGCATGGTGCGACCAGTGAGGCGGCGGAAACCGCGGCACAAGTGAAAGACCGACAGCCCGGCCGCGCGAGACAGATCGGCCAGCGACCATGAGTCGCGCCAGTGCTCGCTCAGCAACCGCTCCGCTGCATGCACCGCGTCGCGCGTACGCGGTGTGATCGACACCGCCGGGGCGACGTGCTGACGACCGGCCCGCGCAAGCACCGCCAGCCACCACACGACCTGCTCTTCCAGGGTTGCGTCGTCGATGGGGGCGCCTGATCGAAGCCGGCGCATGAACTCACGTTCGTGGAGGCACCACCCCGCCTCCACGGGTCCGCGCGTCCAGCCAAACGGCTCGCTTGCGCGGTCGGGCGCGGCAGGGTCGATCGCCGCCACCACCTCGAGGGCAAGTTCGCGAGTGACGCCAAACCAGTCACAGCGGTCGCCCTCGGCGCTGATGGCTGAGCGTCGGTAGGCCTGACCCGCGTTGTAGAACGTCGCCACCGCCGCATTGGCGACAAACGGCGCCTCATGCTCGTGCTCGATGGCTACGGCCAGCCGGGGGAACACGAAACAGTCCTGGCGAATGCGGCCGGAATCCTCGAACCGCGGGTGGGCAACCGTGCAGTGAAACTCGCCGACGGTCACGAGGGGCGTGACTCGAACCACCCGGTCCTCGAAACGCGGATCCGACGGGACGGCCGGAAGCATCATGGTGCGCACGATCATGATAGCGGACGCTTGATCCACAGCGCTACAAGTGGGGGCATGGCTCATCTTCGCCTTGCCACCCTCGCGGCCGTGATGTGCTCCCTGTCCACTCCGGCGATGCCGCCAACGCGGCAAGACCCCGCCCCGACGGTTGCCGCGGCCGTGGGCAAGCTGCAGGCGGGTGATGCGGCCGGCGCCGCGGCGCTCCTCGAGGCCGTTGTGGCGCGCGAGCCGGACAGCGGCCGGGCGTGGCGAACGCTGGGCCAGGCGTACCAGGCGTCGAAACATCTGGACGCGGCGGACACGGCGTTTCGCCGCTCGCTGGACGTCGAACCCGGCATGCCCATGCCGTTCTTCAGCCTCGGCGTGGTGGCCGCGATGGCTGGGCGACATGACGACGCGTTCATGTGGCTGACGAAGGCCCGCGACACGCACAAGATCGACATGACGCAGATCGATGTCGCGCCCCAGCTGGCTCCGCTCGAGGGCGACCCGCGATTCGCGGCGCTCCGCCCGGTGCCAGCAAGCTTCGAGAAGCCATTTGTCGAAGACGTGCACGTGGTCTTTGAGTGGCGCGGCGAAGCCGCCGGCGACCAGTTCGGGTGGATTGCCCGGAACCTGGGCGATGTCGACGGCGACGCCGTCGCGGATGTCGTCACGTCGGCGCCCTCACACGCCGCTGGCGGCGCCAGCGCCGGCCGTGTCTACGTCTACTCGTCGCGGTCAGGACGGTTGCTGTGGACGGTCGACGGCAAGCCAGGGGATCAGCTGGGCACCGGCCTCGAGGCGGCAGGCGACACCAATGGCGACAGCATTCCGGACGTGATCGCGTCGGCGCCCGGGAGTGAGCGTGCGTTCATCTACTCGGGCCGCGACGGCACGGTGCTGCAGACCTTGCGGGGCGACACCGACACGGAGGGCTTCGGCAGCCATACGGCGGGCGTCGGCGACCTCAACGGGGACCACTGCGCGGATGTCATCGTTGGCGCGCCGGGCGGGCGGGCGCAGGGAGTCGCCACGGGGCTCGCCTATGTGTTTTCCGGTAAGGACGGCGGGCTGTTGGCGATGCTTGCTGGCGACCACGCGGGCGATGCGTTCGGCGCAGCGGTTGCCGGCCATTCCCGCGGATCCGAGCACCTGATCGTCGTCGGCGCGGGCAAAGGGGGGCCGGCCCACGCGGGCCGAGTCTATGTCTACCGCAACGCACGAGACAAAGCGGTGTTCACGTTCGACGCAGACGCCACCGGCCACGCGCTCGGCGCCATGTTCGTCGCGGTACCTGGCGACGTCGACGGCGATGGCGTCGCGGACGTCTTCGCGTCCGATTGGTCGAACGCGAGCCTCGGCGACCAGACCGGGCGGGCGTACGTGTGGTCTGGCAAGACGGGGCGCGTGCTGCTCACGCTCGACGGCCAGACGGCTGGCGAAGGGTTCGGCACGAGTTCCTCTGTGGCCGGTGACGTCGATCGCGACGGACATGCCGACCTCGTCATCGGCGCCTGGCAACATGGCGGTGCGGCACTTGGCGGCGGTCGGGCCAGCCTCTACTCAGGACGGGACGGCCACCTCATGCGAACGTACACGTGCCGGACCCCCGGCGACACCTTCGGCTTCGATGCGGTCACGCTCGGCGACATCGATCGCGACGGCCTGGACGACTTTCTGGTCACGTCGGGATGGAGCGGGGTGAGCGGCCATCACTCCGGGCGTGTGTTCGTCATCTCGAGCGGCGTACCGAAGGCGAAGGAACGCTAAGGAAGCTGATGGCAGGCGGACGGCTGCGAACCATTTCGCGGTCCTTGCCGTCTAATGCCATCGTAGGTAATATCGGATTATGCCTAAACGCGCGTTGCCGGCCCTCACCCACCTGCACTACCTCGTCCTTGGCGTGCTGCGAACAGAGGAGCAGCCCGGCCGCATCCTGCGCCAGGCCCTCGCGAGCTACGGTGTCCGACGCAGCGGCCCGGCCTTCTATCAGCTGATGGCGCGAATCGAGCGCGCGCAGCTGGTCGAAGGCTGGTACGAACAGGTCACAGTTGGTGACCAGGCCGTCACCGAGCGCCGCTACCGGATTACCCGCAAAGGCGCCAGGCTCTGGGGCGACGCCCACCGCTTCTACGCCGAGCTCGCGCGGAGGCCGGCACACATGCGGTGGTCCGATGCATAGCGGGTGGATGCGCCGACTCGGCCGATTGCTGCCAGAGACTGCCCGTTGCGATCTCTTTGGCCCGGCGATGGCAGACCTCGAATACGAACGCGCCGTGAAAGGCGCTCGCGCCGCGTCTTCGTGGACGCGGACGTGGCATCGCATCTGGTACGGCGTCAGCGCGGTGTGGCTCTTCGTCGGCTGCGTCCGGCTCGCGGTGGCCGACGCGCTCGCCGCGGCCTTCACGGGCCGCTCGGTTCCGCGGTCTCTCCCCCGAAAGGAATGGCACCTCATGATCATGCGCGATCTGCGACACGCCCTCCGTCTCTTCGGGCGCGAACCCGGCTTTGCGGCCGCGGTCGTGCTCACGCTGGCGCTCGGCGTCGGAGCC
Source organism: Acidobacteriota bacterium (assembly GCA_031376505.1). Taxonomy (GTDB): domain Bacteria; phylum Acidobacteriota; class Vicinamibacteria; order Vicinamibacterales; family UBA2999; genus CADEFD01. The sequence continues at coordinate 5,195 of JANMDX010000372.1, read as the reverse complement.
AACACCGCGCTCTTCGCCGTGGTGGAAGCCGTGCTGCTGCGGCCGCTGCCGTACCCGGAGGCCGACCGCATCGTGCTCGTCAAGCATCGCGATTTGCGCACGGGCTTTGCCAAGGACGACCTGGTCCTCGGCGACTTCATCGACCTCTCAGCGCGCCAGCAGTCCTTCGACCTGCTTGCGGGTTACTACGGCTACCAGGCGGCGCTCTTCGGCGAAGGCGAACCGTTGCGGCTGGAAGGCGTCGCGCTGACCCCCGCCGCATTCGGCGTGCTGGGGCTCCAGCCCGTGCTGGGGCGCGCCTTCGAGCCCGGCGACGTGAGCGAGGGGTCGACGCCGGTCGTGATCGTGAGCTACGAGCTGTGGCGGACCGCGCTTGGGTCTGATCCCGCCGTGCTCTCGCGTTCGATTCAGCTCGGCGCGACCCGCCGGTTCGTCGTCGGTGTAGCGCCGAAGGGCTTCCACTTTCCTCCCGGCAACCCGACGGATGTCATCGTCCCCAACCTCGTGCCGGCCACCGTGCCGGCGCAGCGCCACTCTGGATGGATCTACGGACTGGGCCGGTTGAAGGCAGGGGTGACCATCGACCGCGCCGACCAGGAACTGACCGCGCTGTCCCAGCAATTCGAACAGGAGTTTCCGCAGGAGAATCAGGGCACGCGCTACCATGCCGCGTCGCTGCGTGACGCGCTCGTCGGCGATACCAAGAAGCCGTTGCTCCTGCTCCTCGCGTCGGTCGGCTTCGTGCTGCTCATCGCGTGCGCCAACGTTGGCAACCTATTGCTCGCAAGATCGCTGGCGCGCCAACCCGAAATGGCGATGCGGCTGGCGCTTGGAGCGAGTCGCGGACGGCTCATCTCGCAGACACTCGCCGAAGGGCTCGTGCTGGCACTGGCCGGCGGGCTCGCGGGCGTTCTGGTGGCGTGGCGCGCGGTTCCCGCGCTGGCGGCGATGGTGCCGCGGGCGGTGGATGTACCCGGGCTCGAGCGCGTCGGTCTCAACGTGTGGGTACTCGCGTTCTCCGCGGCGGCGTCGCTTGTCGCCGCCGTGGTGTTCAGCGGCGTGGCGTGTCTGGGTCTCGTGCGCGAGGCCGACCGCACGGCCTTGGTCGGACAACGACGCTCCACCGTCGGCCGCGGCACGCGCCGCGCGGCGTCGGGGTTGGTGGCGGCGGAGATTGCGCTGGCGGTCGTGCTCCTCATCGGAGCCGGCCTCACGCTCCGAAGCTTCGCCAAGCTCATCACCGTCGACCCGGGCTTCTCGGTCGACAGCGTGGTCACCATTGCCCTTCGACTGCCCGCCGAGCGCTACGCCGGACAGCCGGCGCGGTCGGCCGTGTATCAGCGCATCTTCTCCGCAGTGGACGTGCTTCCCCAAGTTGACGGGGTGGGCGCTGCGGCGGTGACGCCGTTGACCGGCAACAATTGGACGGCGCCGCTCGTGCGGCCCGAGCATCCGCTGGCCTCGGGCCAACGGCCTCCCGACGTGGGTTGGCAGTCGGCCTCGGGAGGCTACTTCCAGTCGCTGCGCATTCCGTTGCGTGCCGGCCGGGTGTTCGACGCCCGGGACGCAGGCGAAGCGCCACCCGTCGTCATCGTGAGCGACGCTCTTGCCGAGCGCTACTTCCCTGGTGAGGACCCCGTGGGCAAGCGTGTGGCAATTGACGGCGGCACGGCCGAAATCGTGGGACGCGTCGGCAACATCCGGCGGGCGGCGCTTACCGACGAGCCGCGCGCGGATCTGTACTTCCCGTTCGAACGAGAGAACGACACGGCCATTACGCTGTTTGTGCGCACCGTGGGCGACCCGCTCGTGGCGCTTCCGGCCATTCGTGCAGCGATCCGCCAGGTGGAACCCAACACGCTGCTGTTCCAAGAGCGCACGCTGTCGGACATCGCGGCGGCGTCGGCCGCGGTCTCGCGCCTGGCGATGCGGCTCCTCGGCGGCTTTCGCGCTCATCGCCCTGACGCTGGCAGCCGTGGGGATCTACGGCGTGATGTCCTACACCGTGCGGCGCCGGACACGCGAACTCGGTACGCGCCTGGCGCTTGGCGCGACCCGACGCGACATCGTCGGCCTGGTGATGCGCCAGGCCGCCGCCATCGCTGGGTTGGGTCTGCTCGTTGGCTTGACCACCGGGCTCGTCGCGGCACGCACCCTGACTTCGGTGCTGTTTGACGTGCCGCCCTGGGATCCGCTGGCGCTTGGCGCCGCTGGCGTGGTCTTGACCGTCACCACGCTCGGCGCCAGCTATCTGCCGGCACGACGGGCGTCACGAGTGGACCCGGCGACGACGCTCGCGAGTGAGTGAGATTGACGCGAACGGCCAGGGCACGCGCCGCCCGGGACCGTTCTCACGGCGACACTGCCGGCTTCTGGGTCTTGGAGCCCGATGTGGTGCGAGGCGGCAACGTCGACGACGCTTGGCGTCGACTGCGTCGCAGTCGCGCGCGGTGCCAGCGAAAGCAGCAGTGCGCACCAGACGAGCGGGCGGCACACGAAGCGCGGGCCCATGACGTTCGGCACTCTACAACGGAAATCCGGGCCTTCGAGCAGGCGAGCGGCGTTCGGATCTGCGGTGTGTCCGGCGCCCCCCTGACAGAGCGATCAGCCGCGCCGCATGGCCGCCATGCGGTCGAACAGCTCCTTGAGCTGCAGCACTCCGGCCTCAGCGGCCTGCCGGTCGGGCGCTTCGTTGTCGTCGTTGAACCCGAAGTCGTCTCCGCCTGGAATGGGCTGCACGACGATGCCGTCGCGCCGCGCCACGATGCCCACGTCCTTGTAGACCAGGCCGTAGTGCACGTCGTCCTGCGGGATCAGCCAGGCGATCTGGCCGCGCACCGGGATGATGCTCTCGTCGGACCACAACTGCCGGCCGCCGTATCCGGGGCAGTTGATGACGACCGGCTGGGGCACCGAGGCCACCTCCTGCGGCGAGTGGAACTCGCGCGTCTCGAACATGCCGCCGGCGACGAGAAAATCGTTCAACAGCTGCCGGGAGTAGGCAGCGACGTTGAAGGTCATGATCGCGGTGCGGCTCGCGTACTTCGTGGGGAACGGATGGCTGCCCTCGGGTAGGGCTTCGAGGTCGGGCGTGATGTCGTCGAGGCGCGACTCGTAGTGCGCGAAGTCGCGCGTGGGCGCGCCCGCGGAAGGCGCCGCCGGCCCGCCGGATTCGCCGGCCCCGCTCGGGCCGGTATCCGACAGAAGGTAGCGATCGGTCCACTCGATCGGCGTGCCCGGCATGCCGAGGTAGCTCTGGTACATCGCAAACGATGTGCGGGCCATGGTTTCCCACTGGCCCGGGAACTCGGGCGCCACTGCCGAGGTCAAGGCGATGCGCGAGTCGGGGCTCCATACGCCTGTCGCCCGAGCCGACCGTACGTTGGGCGGACGCTCCTTGGCGTAGATGGTCACGCGCAGGCCGGCACGTTGCGCGACGATCGCCGCCGTGAGTCCCAGCGCGCCGCAGCCCACGACCGCCACGTCACGGCTGCCGAGCAGGGCGGCGCGCGCCTTTTCAACCGCCACGTGGGCCGCACCCCACGACAGCGACCAGCCGCTGCCCCCGTGTCCATAGTTGTGCACGATGACGCGGTTGCCCACGTGCTCGACGTCCATGCGCGGCCCGGCAGCACGGAAGGGCCGGAGGCACACGGTGGTGCGGAAGATGCGATCGGGGTGGGCCCGAATCGGCACGATGGGACCGACCGCGTCGTAGAAGGGCAACGCGCCGTTCGCGGCCGGCGTGCGCGGGCCGCCGTCACACCCGGCGGTGAGTCCAGCCATGCCCAATCCGGCCCACGCGCCAGACTGCCGGAGAAACAGACGACGATTCATGGCGCGAACCTATCACGTTCCGGGTCGGGGCGGCCACGCGGTTCGTACCGATAGCCATCCTGTAGCGTGGCGCCAGCATCCGCGGCCAGCGCCACCGGCGCGTATGATCGCGTCGGCCATGACCATACGCCCCATCACCCGCTTCGACGACGCCACGGCCAGCACCTCCAACGTGGACCTGATGACGGCCGTGGTGCTCGGCGGCGCCGGCGCGTGGGTCGTCTCTGCGCTGGGCACACCGCTGGTCGTCGACCCCAGCAACCCCGAGTTCAACCCGCTCATCGTCCTGGCGCTGCTCTTGGGCGCGATCGGCGCGTACTACTTCGTGCGGGGAGTGCACCGCCGCCGCGTCATCACGCGCTTCGGGACGACGGTGTTCGATCAGGAGGGCAGCAACGTCTATGTGGGCGAGACGCTGCGTGGCCGCGTGATCACGTCGCGTCGGCTGTCGGCGACCGAGGGCTTCCACCTTCGGCTGCGTTGCATCGAGCGCAAGGGCCAGTCGTTCGACGAGACGCGCCGGCGCACCCGTGACGCCGTCGTATGGGAGGCGTCTCACACGGCGCACCCTGCAGATTCCCACGCCGGCATTCCAGTGGAATTCACGATTCCTGCCTCGGCCCTCGCCGACGCGAGGTTCGACGCACCTGACTGGTCGCTGAAGGTCAGCGCCACCGTGGACGGCGCGCCGTTCGAGGCGTTGTTCGCCCTGCGCGTATATGCCGGGTCACGCGACGAGGACGAAGCGGACGGGGAGCGCGAGGCCACCGAGCCGGACGACCACCCCGCGGAGCGGGCCGAGCGGTGAGGCGTGGCCCCGCGGACTCCGGGTGGCGCCGTTTGGGTGACGGCTCGCGCCCTACCGGCTGCTCGTCGCCGACTTAGGCGTCACCTTCAGCAGCTTGCCGTTGGCGCCCTCGGTGAGCACGTAGACTGCGCCGTCGGGAAACACCTGGACGTCGCGGATGCGCGCGCCCAGGTCCATCAGCAGCGGCTCCTCGTTGACGACCGTGTCGTCCTTGCCGAGTTCGAGCCGGAACAGCGCCTGACCCGCCAGCGCGCCGACCAGGACGCTCGACTTCCACTGCGGGAATAAACTGCCGTTGTAGAAGGCAAGGGCGCCGGGCGCGATCACGGGATCCCAGTAGTAGCGCGGCTGCTCCATGCCGGCCTTCTCCACAATCGCGTCGCCGATCTTCGTGCCGGGGTAGTTGATGCCGTGGACGACGACCGGCCAGCCGTAGTTCTTGCCCTTCTCGATCACGTTCAGCTCGTCGCCGCCGCGCGGGCCGTGCTCCACTTCCCACAGCCGGCCGTCGGGCGCGAAGGTCAGCCCCTGCGGGGTCCGGTGGCCCATC
>JANMDX010000367.1:0-54480 GCA_031376505.1 Acidobacteriota bacterium | reverse complement strand
CGACACGAGCTGGCGGGCCAACTGGGCCTGCGCAGGATCGGCCAGCGGCGCGTGGGCAAAGTCCACCCGCTGCGAGCCCGAGGGCTCGAGGACCGCTGACACGAAGTAGTGATCGGTCACGCCCGCGTATCGAAACGCGCCCTGCTGCGGGCCCGCCGTTGACGCCGCGGCGCCGGCGAACCTGGTGACGCTGCCGTCGCGCAGCACGAAGCCTGCGGCGGGATAGACGTAGCCGCCCGAGAACATTCCGCCAGACCCGGCGCTGCGAGCGATCTCGTCGCCGAGACCCGGTCCCCACAGCAACGTCGGATTGAGGGCCGCCACTCCCTGCTTCACGTCGGCGTTGAACTCCACGACATAGCCCGTGGGTTGCAACGTGAAGCGCTTCCGCGCCACAAGACCGTCGGCGCCTTCATACACGAAGGTCAAGGCAGCCGGCGAGGTGGTGCCGTCGATGCGTGCGGGCGCCTGATTCTCGACCGCGTAGAGCTCGCCGTTCAACCGCGCCGTCTGCGCCGCGTCGGCCGTGGCCAGCGAGAATGGCAGCGGTTGGGTACCCGTGTCTGCCGGCACCAGGTCCACGAATTGGCCTGCCCGATCTGGGTACTCTTTGAGGGCCCAGCGCTTCAAACGACCACCACGGTTCGTGAAGACGGCACGCACCTGCTGCGTCTCCACGACGAACTCTCGCTCCTCGGTGTCGGACCGGCGTGCCTCGACGGCAGGCATGGGCGCTGCGGCAACGACGGCAGGCGACGATGTCCCGGCGGCGGCGGGGATAACAGGGGCGCCAGCCGCTGATGGGGCGGCGGCCGGGGCTGTCTGCTCTGGAGGCGGTGGTACCAACCTTTGATACAGGAACAGCACGACGAACGACAAGCTGATTGCGAGAAGAACTCTACGTTCCATGGTTCGCGGTCACTGAAGGGGTACGGGGTCGTGTCCAGAGCCGCCGAAGGGATGGCACCTGGACAGGCGCTTCACTCCGTACCAGGTGCCCTTGAGGGCGCCGTGGCGAACAATGGCCTCCGCCATATAGTCGGCACAGCCGGGCACATATCGACATGTTCCTGAGAACCAAGGGGATACGAGGTATTTATAGCCGCTGATCACGGCCAGCAGCACGCGGGAGAACCACGGTGGGCTGAGAGCGTTTGCCATGGCGCACTGCAACGTCAACCAGCGACGCAAACTCCCGCTGCACGCTCTCAAACGGCGCAACCAGCAATTCACGACGGGGAATGACGACGATATCGATTTCCCCTGGCGGGACGGCCAGTCTGAAGACTTCGCGCATCCGTCGCTTCGCGAGATTGCGATCGACAGCTCCGCCAAGCTTCTTACTCGCCGCGATACCGATTCGCGGGTTCCCTTGGGCTCTCGCCAGCACGAACACGGACATGAGCCGGCCGTGCTTCTTGGTGCCCTGGTCGAAGACCCCTGAAAATTCACTACGCCGCCGCAAGCGGGACGCAGGAGGAAACCGGCCGGGCATACGGTGAGCCCTCAGTACCTAGGCTTCGTCGGATACGGTAAGGCGCTTGCGCCCCTTGGCACGTCGGCGCTTCAGCACCAGGCGGCCGTTCTTGGTCGCCATGCGAACCAGGAACCCGTGGGTCTTGGCGCGACGCCGGACATTCGGTTGAAACGTACGCTTCCCTTTGGCCATCTTTGATGTCTGCCCCGAAACCACGAAGTGTAGCCGCTCGTGGACAGGGCTGTCAACGCACCACAGGTTGTGGTCACAGTTAAAAATAGCGGATTTTCGGAGAAATTTTGTTGTTCTTGGCCGCGGAAGTGACCAACTCTCTATGTTACAGTTTGGTCCGCGTCAGACCCTTGGCGCAGGTCTCGGGTTCGTTCAATTTCACAGGGTTTTCCACAGGTGTGGAAAACCCTGTGGAAAAGCAGCCGAGGACCTTCCTTTGTAACCTGGCGGATTCTTTAGCAAAACGTCCGGTTCTCGTCCTTGCATCCCTCAGAACTGTCCCATATGTCTCCAAATGTCTGGGACCTCGTGCTCGCCAAGGTCGAAGCCAAGGTCAATCGTCACAGCTTCTTTACCTGGTTCAAGCCCACGAGCTTCGTGGCCGACGACGGCCAGACGGTGACGATCCGAGTCCCAAACCTGCTCTTCAAGGATTGGCTGAACAAGCACTACGCCGTGGTGTTGGATGAGGCCCTCCTCGAGGCTGGCCGCTCCGGCGCTTCCCTTGCCTTCCAGGCCGGCGACGCTGACCAGGCCGCCGAGTTTGTGCCGGTGGTTGAGCCTGGTGTCGGTGTGACCGTCTCTGATGCACCCGCAGGCGTCGCTCAAGGACTGAACCCCCGCTACACCTTCGATACCTTCATCGTCGGACCCTCGAACCAGTTCGCGCATGCGGCGTGCCGAGCCGTGGCCGAGGCGCCGTCGTTGTCATACAACCCGCTTTTCATTTACGGCGGCGTGGGCCTCGGCAAAACGCATCTGATGCACGCCATCGGACAGTATGTCGTTCACCATGGGGCTGGCTTGCGTCTGACCTACATCTCGTCAGAGCGCTTCATGAACGAGATGATCAACGCCGTTCGCTACGACCGCATCCTCGAGTTCCGTGAACGCTATCGCTCCGTCGACGTCCTGCTCGTCGACGACATCCAGTTTGTCGCGGGCAAAGAAGGCACGCAAAACGAATTCTTCCACACGTTCAATGCGCTCTACGACGCCCAGAAACAAATCGTCCTCAGCAGCGATCGTCCACCGCATGAGATTCCCCGCCTCGAAGAGCGTCTGCGATCGCGTTTTGAGTGGGGCCTCATTGCGGACGTGCAACCGCCAAACCTCGAGACCAAGGTCGCGATTCTCCGAAAGAAAGCCGATACCGAAGCCATTCCGCTGCCTGACAACGTGGCGATGTACATCGCGTCACGGATCAAGTCGAACATTCGAGAACTCGAAGGGTCGCTCATCCGCTTGCTGGCGTATGCGTCGCTTACCAACCGGACCATCTCGCTCGAACTCGCCCAAGAAGTGCTGCGCCATGTGATCGATCATGACGACCGGGCCGTTACGCTCGAACAGATTCAGAAGCACGTTGCCGACTACTACCAGCTGAAAGTCGTCGATCTCAAGTCGCGGAACAACGCCAAGTCAGTGTCGATGCCCCGCCAGGTGGCGATGTACGTCTGCAAGATGCTGACGCATGCCTCGCTGCCCGAAATCGGCAAACACTTCGGCGGCAAACACCACTCCACGGTGATCCACTCAATCAAGAAGGTGGAGCACATGCGGAAGAACGACGGGGATTTCAACAACCTTATTACCAGCTTTCTTGAAGCGTTTCGCTAAGCAAATCTACCATCGGCGACCAGGGCTTCTGGTTTTTCCACAGTCCACTCACATGGTGATGTGTGCACACCTGTGAGCACCAAGACCGGACCCCAGAACCGTCGCAGCCCGCACCTCTCAATCCACAGAAAAATCAACAATCTAAACGGTTGAAACTAAAGGCCTTAAGTCGGTGTTTTATTTGGTTTTCCTCACACCTTCTTGTATACTTTTATCTCTTGTCCTTACCTCTCTAGTTCTTGAGAGAGATCCCAACGGCACAGGCCGTCACTTGAGGTCATCGGAAACATGGAACTCGTCGCCCGGAAGGCCGACCTTGTGCGTGAGCTGCAGTTCTTCCAGCAGATCGTCGAGCGCAAGAACACGATTCCCATCCTGGCGAACGTGTTGATTGAAACCGACGGCAACTCGATCCGCCTGCTTGCCACCGACATTGAAGTGACGCTCACGAGCAGTTGCGAAGCCGCGGTCGACAAACCGGGTGCCGTTACGCTGCCCGCGAAGAAATTGTATGAGATCGTCCGGTCGTTGCCTGACGGCGATGTGAAGTTGGCGTCGACGAAAGACGGTAATCACGTCACCGTGTCGGCTGACAGCTTCGAATCGAAGATGCCGACGATGCCGGTGGGCGACTTTCCCACGCCGCCAACGTCGGACTTGGGCAACGCCACGCCCATCGCCTCGGCGGCCTTGCGGCAACTGATTGCCAAGACGCAGTTTGCGATCACCGGTGAAGACACGCGCTACTACCTGAACGGCGCGTTGTTTGTCGTCAAGGCCGACAGCATGACGATGGTCGCCACCGACGGACATCGTCTCGCTCTCGCGACCGCGACGCGGGCCGGGAAGGGCGACGACATCAAGGCGATTCTGCCGCGCAAGACGTTGGCCGAGTTGGGCCGCCTGCTGGCCGACAGCGATCGCGATGTCGAGTATGAGCGCGGTGAGAACCACATGTTCTTCCGCATCGGCCCACGACTGCTCGTGTCACGCATGATCGACGGCCAGTTTCCCGCCTACGAGAAGGTTATTCCCAAAGGGAACGACAAGCACATCGAGTTCGAGCGCGATCGGCTCGCCAGTGCCGTCAAGCGCGTCGCGATCATGTCCAACGAGCGCTCGCGGGCGCTCAAGTTCGTGATCGAGAAGGGCAAGGTCGACGTGACCACCAGCAGTCCTGAATTTGGCGAAGCTCGTGAACCCCTGGCGGTTGACTACACGGGCGGCAGCATGACGATCTGCTTCAACGCCCAGTATGTGCTCGACTTCCTCAACGTCGTCGATGTCGACACCGTTGCCCTGGACGTGAAGGACGACGTAAGTCAAGCCGTGCTCACTCCGGTGGGCGCCGACGGTTACAGCTACACCTACGTGATCATGCCGATGCGGGTCTGACGAGCGCCCGCCCGCGGCTTCAGGTTCACCAGACGAAACGAAGGGTAGATGTCCCAGTCCGAAACACCATCAGTGCCCGCGGACCCGCTCCAGCCGTCCAACGGACACGTGCCGCCAGGGCACGCCGGCGAATCCTCGCAAGACTACGGCGCCGACAAAATCAAGGTTCTCGAAGGGCTTGAAGCGGTCCGCAAGCGTCCGGCCATGTACATCGGGTCCACCGGACCCTCTGGGCTGCATCACCTCGTCTACGAAATCGTCGACAACTCAATTGACGAAGCGCTCGCCGGCTACTGCACCGAGGTCAACGTCTCGATTCACCTCGACGGCTCGATTACGGTGGTCGACAACGGGCGCGGTATTCCGACCGACATGCACGAAAGCGGACGCTCTGCCGCCGAGGTCGTCCTTACCGTGCTGCACGCCGGCGGCAAGTTCGACAACGACAGCTACAAGGTCTCTGGCGGCTTGCACGGCGTCGGCGTCTCGGTGGTAAACGCTCTGGCCGAGCGTCTCGACCTCGAGATCTGGCGCAACGGCACGGTCTACCAGCAGACCTACGTGCGCGGCGCGCCACAGAAGCCGCTGCAGACCACCGGCGTGACCGAGCGACGCGGCACGAAGGTGACCTTCAAGCCCGACGCCCAGATTTTCGAAACAACCGACTATAGCTTCGACGTGCTGGCGCAACGCCTGCGCGAACTCGCGTTCCTGAACGCCGGCATCGTCATCACCCTCGACGACGAACGCGACGGCAAGGCTCATCGGTTTCACTACGACGGCGGCATCAACTCGTTTGTCGAGCACCTCAACAAGAACAAAGGTGTGGTGCACGACAAGCCGATCTACATGCACGGCGAGAAGGACGGTATCGACGCCGAAGTGTCGATGCAGTGGAACGACGGCTACAACCCACAGGAATTCTCGTTCGCCAACAACATCAACACGCACGAAGGCGGCACGCACCTCTCGGGCTTCCGCTCGGCGCTGACGCGTACGGTGAATGCCTACGCCACCCGGAACAATCTCGCCAAGGACATGAAGGACACCACCATCAGCGGAGACGACATCCGCGAGGGCATGGTGGCCGTGATCTCGGTGAAGCTTCCAAGTCCGCAGTTTGAAGGTCAGACCAAGACGAAGCTCGGCAACACTGAGGTAAAGGGCATTGTCGAGACGATCGTCAACGACAAGCTCGGCCAGTTCCTCGAAGAGAACCCGGTCGTTGCCAAGAAAGTCGTGCAGAAGGTCGTCGATGCGGCTCGCGCCCGCGAGGCCGCCCGGAAGGCGCGCGACCTTGTGCGACGGAAAGGTGCACTCGACGGCAGCTCGCTGCCCGGCAAGCTGTCGGACTGCCAGGAACGCGATCCCGCCCAGAGCGAGATCTACATCGTGGAGGGCGAGTCGGCCGGTGGCTCCGCCAAGCAGGGCCGCGACCGGCGCTTCCAGGCCATCCTGCCCATCAAAGGCAAGATTCTCAACGTGGAGCGCGCCCGTCTCGACCGCATGCTGGGCTCCGACGAAATCAAGACGATGATCGCCGCGCTCGGGTGCGGAATCGGCATCGAGGATTTCGACATTGAGAAGCTGCGCTATCACCGCGTCATCATCATGACCGACGCCGATGTTGACGGCTCGCACATCCGGACCCTGTTGCTGACGTTCTTTTACCGGCAGATGCCGATGCTCATCGAGCGCGGCCACATCTACATCGCGCAACCGCCGCTCTTCCGGGCCAAGCGGGGACGATCCGAAACCTTCATCAAGGACGAACGCGGGCTCGAGAACTTCCTCGTACACCGTTCTGTCGACTCCCGAGCTGTACGGTTGCCCGACGGCTCGGAACTGACCGGACCCGCGCTCGAACGCGTCTTGCACACGGTTGCCGGCTATCAGCGCGTGCTGCGCGTCGTGCAGCGTCGCGGCCACGCCGCCGACATCGTCGAGCGCCTGCTCGATCACGGCGCCCACGACCGGGCGTTTTTCGAACGCGAAGGCGAGCTGACGGCCATCGCCTCGTCGCTCAGCACGGCCGCGCGTACGGTGTCGTGCGTGCGCGATGCAGAACAGAGCGCCTGGGCGCTGTTGGTCGACGACCGGAGCTTTGGCTATTCACGCACCGATACCGTGGGCGGCGCGCTTGTGGCGTCGGCCGAGTACCGCGCCCTCGAGTCGAGCTACGCCGAAATCGGCGCACTCGCCCGCGGGTTGCGTCAGGGCGGCGTGGAAGTGCGGATGGCGGCAGGCAAGGCCGACGAGCCGGAGCCAGAGGAGCCAGCCGACCTGGACGAGCCCGCCGCCACCGTCACGACGGCTGCCGACCTGGCGGAACACGCGATGTCGGCGCCCGCCCCGGTCAAGCCGTCCAAGGACGCGCCGGTCACGATCACGTCGCTCGACACGTTCGTCGACCACTTTCTGGCCCTCGGACGAAAAGGCCTCGCCGTCAACCGCTACAAGGGCCTCGGCGAGATGAACCCCGAGACGCTGTGGGTCACGACCATGAACCCTGAGGCGCGCACGCTGCTGCAGGTGCGGGCCGAGGACCATACCGAGGCCGACCAGATGTTCACCACGTTGATGGGCGACCAGGTAGAGCCGCGGCGCAAATTCATCGAAGACAACGCGCTCGATGTGAGGAACCTTGACATCTAGGTGTCCCCGGCTCGCACACTCCCGTTTCCGTTCGCGGTCCCGGCAATGAGCAACGAAACGCGCATTCCCGTCAACATCGAAGACGAGATGAAGCGCTCGTACCTGGATTACGCCATGAGCGTAATCATCGGGCGCGCGCTTCCCGACGTGCGTGACGGCCTGAAACCCGCGCACCGACGGGTACTTTACGCGATGCGCCAGATGGGCCTGGCGAGCAACCGCACCTACCGCAAGTGCGCAAAGATCGTCGGCGAGGTCATCGGCAACTACCACCCACACGGCGACGCTCCGGCCTACGACACGCTCGTGCGCCTGGCGCAAGACTTCAACATGCGCAAGACCCTGGTCGACGGCCAGGGCAACTTCGGCTCCGTCGACGGCGATCCGCCCGCCGCGTATCGCTACACGGAAGCGCGCCTCGAAGCGCTGGCCGAAGCGATGATGGACGACCTCGACAAAGACACGGTTGACCACGTTCCAAACTTCGACGAAACCACGACCGAGCCCACCGTCTTCCCGACGGTGTACCCGAACCTGCTCGTCAACGGCTCGACCGGAATTGCCGTGGGCATGGCCACCAACATCCCACCGCACAACATGCGGGAGGTGATTGACGGCACCGTGTGGTTGATCGAGAACACGCTGCTCGCGCCGACCGACGTGCCGCTGCTGACGACGGAGCAGAAGCTCAAGGAGCTCATTCGTCTCATACCCGGCCCCGACTTTCCTACCGGGGGAATGATCGTGGGTCGTCGCGGGATCCACGAGGCCTACCTGCGCGGACGCGGCGGCATTCAGGTGCGCGCGAAGGCCGATATCGAGCCGATGAAGAAAGGCGATCGTCTGCAGATCGTCGTGACGGAAATCCCCTATCAGGTCAACAAGAAGACGCTCCTCGAACGCATTGCCGACCTGGTGCGCGAAAAGACGATCGAAGGCATCTCTGACTTGCGCGACGAGTCCGACCGCGACGGGATGCGCATCGTCATCGAATTGAAACGCGGCGAAGTCGGCGAGGTGGTGCTCAACAATCTCTACAAGCACACCCAGCTGCAGCAGACCTTCGGCATCATCACCCTGGCGATCGTCGCCGGACGGCCGCGCGTGCTGTCACTGCTCGAAGTGCTGCAGCACTTCATCGACTTCCGGCGAGAAGTCGTGCGTCGCCGGATCGAGTTCGAACTGCGCAAGGCCGAGGCACGCGCGCACATCCTCGAGGGCCTGCGGATTGCGCTCGACAACATCGACGCGGTCATCACACTGATCCGCGCGTCGAAGTCGACCCCCGAAGCCAGGGTCGGTCTGATGGCCACGTTTGGCCTGTCCGACATCCAGTCGCAGGCGATCCTCGACATGCAGCTCCAGCGCCTCACCGGCCTGGAACGTCAGAAGATCCTCGATGAACTGGCCGAACTCATCCGCGTCATCGAGCGCCTGCGCACGATTCTCGGGAGCCAGCGGCTGCTCGTCCAGATCATCGTGGACGAGCTGCGCGAAGCGCAGGAGAAGTTCAGCGACCCACGGCGCACGCAGATCATCGAGGACGAGAGCGAGTTCAGCATCGAAGATCTGATCGCTGACGAAGACGTCGCGATCACCGTGACCGACACCGGGTACATCAAGCGCACGCCCATCTCGACCTACCGCGGTCAGCGGCGCGGCGGCAAAGGCCGGATCGGCATGCGAACGCGCGAAGAAGACGTGGTCAACCACCTCTTTGTCGCGTCCACGCACTCCTACATGATGATCTTCACGGATCGCGGCCGCGCCTACTGGCTGAAGGTGCACGAAATCCCCGATGTGGGCGCCGACGCCCGCGGCAAGTCGATTGCGAACCTGGTGCAGATGACCGACGGCGAGAAGATCGCGTCGATGGTGGCCGTGCGCGAGTTCGACGACGGTCATCACGTGGTCATGGGCACGCGCCAGGGCACGATCAAGAAGACCGAGCTCTCGGCCTACGCCAATCCGCGCGCCGGGGGCATTATCGCCATGGGGATCGATGACGGCGACGGCGTCATTGCCGTGCAGATCTCCGACGGCCAGAGCGAGATCTTCATTGGGACCCGGCAGGGCATGGCGATCCGCTTCCCGGAAGATGACGTGCGCCCGATGGGGCGCACGGCCTACGGCGTGCGCGGCATCAGCCTGCGCGAGGGCGACGAAGTCGTGGCCATGGAAGTGGTGAAACCTGGCGGTACCCTGCTCACCTTGACCGAGCTCGGCTACGGCAAACGCACGCCGCTTGACGAGTACCGGGTACAGAGTCGCGGCGGCCTCGGCCTGAAGAACCTCGACATCACGGAGAAGAACGGCCGGGTCATCGAGATCGCTCAGGTCGGCGAAGACAAGGAACTGCTGCTCATCACCCAGCAGGGCAAGATCCTGCGGACGCCGACCGGCGACATTCGCACGATCGGCCGTACTACGCAAGGCGTGCGGCTCATGGTGCTCGACGACGACGACAAGGTGGTGTCGGTGGCGCTGGTGGAGAAGGACGACGAGGCGTTGCCCTCGGTCGACGAGGCGCCGCCGCCATCCGAAGAACCGCCGCCGAGCGAGCCCGATCCGGTCTAGACGCGCCGGCCTAGTACGACTTTGTCAGTTTCTCAATTCGACGTCTTTGAGCTTGAGCATCCACTTCAAATAGTGCGGTTGCGTCATGAAGAAGTGCGCGGTGAGCACCTCTTGGATCACGGCGCGCACCTGCGGCAGTGTCAGAGGCGTCTGCCCTCGTCGACGCCGTTCGTTCTGGAGAAAACTGTAGGCGATGGCCGTCAAGACCACATGGCGTTGCCAACCCGGCAAGCTGCGGCCCTCGAAGTGATCGAGTCCGAGTTCGTCCTTGAGTTCTTGGTACTGCTGTTCGATCGCCCATCGCTGATGGGCGAGCTGGACCAGGGCGCGCAGCGAGGCCGTGGGCGGCAGATCCACCAGGTAGTAGCGGGCGCGGTCGCCGCCCGCCAGTTCCCGTTCGCAGAGCAACCACACTTCGGGCGCGAGTCGTCGCTCCGCGCGCCAATCGTGCGCGGGCGTGACCCGGACGGCACAGAACCGGGCGCGCCAGGCGGGATGAGTGCCGTTGCGCCACGAGACGAGGCGCCACCGTCGCGGCGCTTGGGTGGCCGCCCTCGCGCGCGCTTCGATGGTGTGTGTCTCGGGCGGCAACAGGCGACGGGTGCGCGGACGGCCCGTGCCCGTCAGCGGCGCGGGCGCCCCGAGCACGGGGGTTCCCAGGAACACTTTCAGATCGGACGAGACCCCCAACGCATACGGCAGCTTGGCGCGATGCAACATGCGGCGCAGCGTCGCGTGGTCGCCAAACTCCGCATCGCCGACCACGGCTGTGACCGTAAACCCCGCCGCGCGGACTTGGCGCAACAGCGTCAAGGCCAACTGCCACTTCGGCTCGAACACCACCGCCGCGGGAATCCATGCTCGCGCGCGCTGACGTGGGGTCAGCCATTCCTCGGGGAGGTACAACGTGGCACCCAGCAGCCACGCCCGCACCCCGGTCCACAGCGCGACCGTGACCGCCGTCTGACAATTCGCGACCTTGCCGCGCGCGCCGCAGTACTGTCGCGCGACGCCCACCGAGGCCGTGCCTTGCTTGGGAAAGCTCGTCCCGTCGAGAATCAGGACGCCCGTGCGTTCGGGCACTCGCTCGCGCAACCGCTTCCACACCGACTCGGCGGTCCACGGCGCATGCGTGATGAAGTGCTGGAAGGCTTGATACGCACCGGGATCGCTGAGGCGCGCCCACATCGCTTCCATCGATTTGCGGCGACTGTCGCTCAGCACGCCGGTCACATACCGACGCAGCGCGCCGCGCTGACTGGCGCGTCCGAAGTCTCCTTCGAACGGCTCCAGCCACGTCAGCAACCGTCGCAGCCACGTCGTGGCGGTGTGGTCCAGCACCGAAACGCAGCGTATCGAACTCGCCCAATTTGTACAATGCCCTCAAAAGTGATCACTCCCGAATCCGTTCGGGAATTCGTCAATCTGACAGAGTAGTACTAGTGGGACTGTCACCAAGCCCTCGACTAGGCGAGGTGACTGTTCCAGATACAAGCAACGCGTTGTCGTGTGCGGCGGTGGCGTCGGGCTGAGACATCGGCAGGTGCTGGTCGGCTCAACTTCGCTCCGCGATGCCGGGTTGACGCGCCACAAGCTGTCAGGCGCCGCCGCATAGCTGGGGGACCGGCAGAGCTCGGGGTGCTCAGATTCGCCGCCGTACACCCGCCGACGCCCCACCCGTGGCGTGTCCCCGACCGCATGCACATGCCACACGAGCGGGTCACGGGGCCACACCGCGGCCTTCGTCACGACGGGCCTGAAGCTCTGGTCGATGCGGTCCGAGTGCGCTGTTGGAACCGGAGACCATGTCGGACGTGGCGATGCGCCATTCCCCGCTCTGCCAACTGAGACATCCGCGGATGCCCGGTGGCCCCACCAAGCCAACCAGCGGGCCGCGCCCCAGGCAAAACGCGCAACACCTTCGACGCGGACTCGGTTCGCGTGGTGAAGATTCTTCGCGCCTGGCGCTGTTGATGGCTCGGTTGTGCTGCGCTACGGCGCCATTCAAGGCGGTGCTCGTATGAACCCACCTTTTGGCACGGTGTTGGCAGCGGAGGCGACGACATGCGCGTGCGCCACGTGGCCATGTCGTTGCGCCAGAAGCACTTGCTCCGTGGAACGCGATGCGCGTCCAGCGCGGGTTGGCCGCAGACGTCGCAGCCCCTCGCCGACAGGACGCGCGCGCGGTCCGCACGTGTCCATCCACTCCGCCGCGACCCCGTAGTCCCATGGCTGGCCGCGAGCCGCGCAGCCAATCGTGCACCTCCCCCGGCTTCGTGCGGCCGGTCTTGGTGCGGCCACAGACACTTGCCGGTTTGAGTGCCCATGCAGGGTTCGCGGGTTGGCTGCACAAACTGCAGTCAACGTCGTGGTTGCAGTCAACCACGACCGTCCGTGAAACGAACTGGCCCATGCTAAGATTCGCCCACTCAAACACATAGCAGTGGAAGTGGGCCGGAGTGGTGCGGCCCGTTGGCCGCGAGGAGCGCCGTGCGGTCTGCTTCAATACTTGTTAGCCGGACAGAGATCAGTCGATGCACAACGCTGTGGCCTGCGCGGTAGTGGCGTGGATCGGGGTACAAGCCGTGACGGCTGTGCAGGCGCGTCAGGCACCAGAGCGGGATTTCTCATGCACGTCTTTCCCTGCGGACCTGAGCGAGGCCGAACTCGTTGAGCGTTACAGCAGGAGCAAGGTGAGGCGCGCCGAGGTCTTTGGCACCGACGATGGGCCACAGGATGGCACGGTGGTGTTCGACGATAGCCCCTTGAAGCTCGAGGCGGCTTGGCTGGATCCTAAGTCGAGACTCAGGCTCGCCTGGATCAGAACCCGTGAGATTGAAAGCCCTTGGCTTGCTCCGAATGGCGTGGCCATCGGAATAGACCTGCGGAGCCTCGAAGAACGAAACGGCTGGCCCTTTCGCCTTGCAGCACTGGGAGGGCCCGAAGGGCGGGGCGTCATCCGATCGTGGGGGGGCGGTCGCTTGCAGAGTGCGACCGCGGACGACTGCGTCGTCAGCATCAGCCTTCAGCCGACAGGAGATCGTAGGATTGACCCGGCGTTGTCCAAACAAGTCTTTCGGGGCAGCGGGTTCTCGTCTGGCCATCCGGCCATGCAGGCGATCAACCCTCGCGTGGCTGCATTGATGGTTGCTCATCGGCCCAAACGACCTCGGGCCGCTCCTTGAGTTCGATCATGCCGTCTGACACGCGGCTGCACCCGACAGCGGCCGGGCGAGCGCTCGTGGTAGCTTGAGGCGCTGGTGTGCGACCGCTGCAGGTGAGCCGCATTCCGTTGGGCGGACAGAACGTCCTCCAAAGGAGTGCGAGGCTTAATAGTTCCGTACCACAGTGGTCAAAGGATGAACGATCCTCCTGGCGGATCAAGCTTGCTCGCTTCCAACTGGGGAATGGTTACGCGGTCGCTGGCGAGGCCATATCACGTGCCGGTGTCGATGGTCGTGCTCCTTGGCTTGGTGCCTTTCTACATCCTGATTCCGGCGTGGTGGCCTCCCAGGACCAGACACGTTCCCGAACTGGCGCTCGATCGCATCTGGCCTTTGGTTCCAGTGTGGGCCATTGTCTACGGAGCGCTGTACCTCTTCTTGATCTTGCTCCCGATCTTCGTCGTCCGGTCGCAGGAACTCATCCGACGTACGGTCCGAGCCTACCTATTGATCTGGATTACTGCCTACGGGTTTTTCTTCGTGGCCTATCCGACTGCGGCGCCTCGACCCGACCAGGTGAGTGGAGAAGGGTTCGTGGTGTGGGGCCTGCGGGCTCTCTATTCCGCCGACCCTCCGTACAACTGCTTCCCATCACTCCACGTGGCACATTCGTTTGTGTCGGCGCTGGCGGTGTCTCGGGTGCATCGCCGTCTCGGAATCATGGCGTTGATATCTGCGACGCTCGTCGCCCTTTCCACTCTGTTCACCAAGCAGCACTACGTGTTAGACGTGGTCGCGGGTGCCGTTCTGGCCGTAGTGGCCTACGGTATCTTTGTGGCCCGTTGCCCAGCTCACCAGATTCCCGATCTGGACCGGCACGTCGCACCAGCCCTCGCATTGTTCGTCAGCGCGATCGTCGCTGGCGGCCTCGGCGTCTCTTGGCTTGCGTATCTCTTGGGCGGAGAGAGCTACTTTACCTTCGGACCGTAGCACTGACCAGAGCGCCGCCCAACAACCGCTTGCAGCCGACGGCGGCTGGTGCGATGCTGAGCCGCCGCGGCTGAAGCGGCACGTCGTTGATATGGCTGTCTTCTGTCCACTGGGCAGAGTTCTCCCGCCTCATCGTTCATGAGTTCCTTTCTCAGCCCGCTCTTTCCGGGCTCTGGATTCTTCAAGTCCGTCTGGTCGGCGGCACCGCGTTCTAGCGACGGTTGACGCTGCTGATATCCGCGGGTTGGGTACCGCCCAGACGGTGGTTCGTCGCGGAGCTGCCTCGCCCTAGGCGCAGACGTATCGGTCGTGCTGATGTCCATAACGTTGCCGAGGATTCTCCACCTGCCCGCGATGCCGCCGACCTGACGGACTTGATGCGTGGGCGCAGCTATACGGGTGGCGCCGGCACCTCCCGCGCGATCGCCCAGAGGAAGCCGGTCAGCTCACGCGCGACGGCCGTCGCCACCTTCGGCTTGGCCTTGCCGCGCGCGATCAACTTCCGAAACCGGGACGTGAGACGCAGCTGGGCCTTCCAGGCGATGGCACAAATGGCCGGGGGCAAGGCGTCCTGGCGGTACAGCACCTGCCGTCCGATCCGTGCAACCCCTTGATACGCCCACGCCGCTTCGGCGAGGAGGCGCCGCGCGTGCGGATTGCCGGCCTTGGTGATCCCCCCGCGTCGCACGCTCGGACCACTGGAATACTCCGACGGCACGAGCCCCAGAAACGCCATCAGTTGCCGTGGATGATCGAAGCGCCGGATGTCGCCGATCTCGGCGACCAGGCCGACCGCGGTGACAAACGAGACGCCGCGTAAAGCCTGCAGCGCGTCGACGACTGGCGCCCAGCGCCAGGTGGGCGTGATCTGACGCAGTTGGTCGGTGATGCGCTCGACCCGGCGCTCCGTCTCATCGATCGTGTCGCGATACTCCTGCCGCGCGATGTGCTGCGGCGCCAGCGGGAAGCTGAGATCGGCCAGCCAGCGTCGATACGCTTGGGTCCAGCCGGCGCGCCCCGGAGAGCGGCGCCCTTGCCGGAGGAGGAACGCCTTCAAGCGATGCTTCGCCTGCGGGCTGAGGCCGACCGCATCTTCGCGCGCCCGCACGAGATCGCGCAGCGCTTCGTCGTCGGCGGTCGGGATGTAGATCGCGGTGAGTTCGCCAGCGCGATGCCACCGGGCGAGGGCGTCGCCATCGCGCCGATCGGTCTTGATCTGCGCGGCGTCAACTACTATTACCGGTCGTGTTGCCTCAGTCGGGAATCCTACCAGCGAACCGGAGCGACGATCGAGACAAAGCGCACGTTGATCGCCGTCATGTTCTTCTCTCTCCTGTCCGGCAGACTGGGGACCGGTTGTGGGAATGTGGGAATCTCGCGCGAGCGAGATTTCCAAGTCCCTGTGGAAACCGTTCTCTGGTTTCCATAGGGACGTCATTTCCGCAGCCGTCTTCGCGGTCGCCGACGGGTGATCCGGGTGGCGTCCGAGGGGATGCTGTCCCCTCAGTGAGTCGGCGTTCGTCGTGCCTGGCGCCTCTTACGCGGTCGTGCTTTTGGCGTGGCATGGCTTTCGAGCAGGGGTGTCCGCGCCGACGATGATGGAGGCCCGGCGGTACGGCGCTGGCGTCGACGTCGAGGTCGTGACGCGATAGGGCCATCACGCGGCATCCTGTGACGACGCGAAGACCAGCCGACGCGCGGCGGCGTGCCGCCATTCCTTGACTCGGCGCTGAAACGTGCGCAACTGGCCATCGGGGAAGAGGCCGGCGTGTTCGGCCTGGAGTCGGGCGAAGAGAAGTTTCCCGATGCTGTCCGGCTGGGCCTCGAGCCACGCTTGCACCCGTGGCCAGGTAGCCTCGAAGGGATCGGCGCGCGTTCGCCAATCGCGCGCCGGTCTGGGCGTGAGCCGATGGGTCGGACGGACTTCTCCCTCCTGCCACGCCGTGGCCAGCCCCGTAAGAAAGCCGTCGAGGGTGCCCGCGTGGCGAGGCGCCAGATGCGCGGGGTGACCGGCGGCCAGTTCCGCGAGGTGGTGCTGCACGGCGCGAATCTCTTCGAGGAGCTGCAAGGGGTCGAGCTGCATGGCCACCGCCCGAAGGCGGGTCTTCATCTCCTCGGGGATCGCGGCACACGCCAGCAGCTTCGCGCAGGGTGTTTCGGGGGCGTGGTACGTCTACGCACTCGGTCCACCCAGAGGCCACGTCGGTCAGCGTGAGCGTGTGGACAAAGCTCCCGGCAGACGACTCGCCCCCGTTGGCTGACGAGATCGGCCTCCATGTCGCCTGGCAGCGGCGAGTCCCAATCAGTGCACGTCCGCACGGGCACGTTGCGTTGCACGGCCGGGTGCGCGCGCCGGCGCGTCCGGTGCCCTGAGACCGCCACGCGGGTGGAGGTCAGCAGT
This sequence comes from Acidobacteriota bacterium, assembly GCA_031376505.1. Taxonomy (GTDB): domain Bacteria; phylum Acidobacteriota; class Vicinamibacteria; order Vicinamibacterales; family UBA2999; genus CADEFD01. The sequence continues at coordinate 37,970 of JANMDX010000367.1, read as the reverse complement.
CGGTCGAGGGTCGCCGCACTCGCGTCGAGGACGCGACCCCGCACCGCCGAGGCCAGTGTCAGATGGCCGTGACGCTCAAGGGCCGATACCAAAAGCGGCAGCAGCGGCTTGAGCCGCTTGCCGCACACCCGGTCCGACGCCTCCCACAGCACAACGACCGCTTCGCGCACCGCTTCGTCGTACAGCGGAAGCCGCGGACGCGGACTGACACCCTTCGTGACCGGCGCGGCCTTGAACAACCGAATCGCGTGCTTTCGGTGATAGCCCGTCACGGCAATGAATTCATCCAGGATCTGAACCTTGTCGTCCATGGTCACGGCTCGATATCGCTCCCGAATCGCCTGCAGTAGATCCTGGCGGGTTTCAGCGCTGACTTTACTTGCCACGTATCCTCCTCGGGTCTGCCACATTGGTAGCAGACCTCGTGAGGCAACGCTCCCCTCTGGGTAGCAGACGGCGCGAGTCAACGCGGGCGGCAGATCTAATTGTCGCCGCGCTTGATCCGATCGCCACTCCGCTTCGGCATGCTCGACGGATTCACGACGACGCACTCTTCGCCCTGGGCCGTCAGGTACCGATGGATCCCAAACCCGCAGGGACCGGCCTCGTACACAAAACGCAATCGACGGGTCTGGGCGCGCAGCGCCTTGACCACCTTCGCCAGCGCCTCGAGATCGCCCGGAATCACGCCGTAGTGCCGGACCTCGCCGTCCCGCCCCTCCTCCGCGAGCGAGATGTCGATCGAATCCTTGTGGACATCCATCCCCACGAACATGCTACGTTTTGCCATGGCCTGCCTCCGTCGTATGTGGCTCTGCGCATCACCCCCTCGGCGGCGCGCAACCCACGATCTACTACGTGAGGCAGGTCTCTGCTTCCTCTGCCCCGACAGCCATACTGTCTAGCCCGTCGATCAGCCAGAGAAGGAGGAAGCGTTACCAGTGCCAGAGATCTCGCGATTCTTCGGCATCGTGATTCGGATGTTCGCCGAGCCGCGCGGACCCCATCACCGGCCGCACTTCCACGCGTACTATCAGGGCGCGGCGGCAGTGTTTGCGATCGACGCGATCGAGTGCATTGCTGGGAGCCTGCCCCGGACGCAGCAGCGGCTGGTTGAGGCTTGGGCCGAAATCCACCGCCAGGAACTCCAACACGATTGGGATCTGTTGAAAATCGGCGAGCCGCCTGTCAAGATCGAGCCGCTACACTGAGAGGTCCAGCCATGTCCCACGCCATTCACCGTGTCGAGCAGTTCAGCATCGTGGGTCCGTACACACTGACTCTGCAGTTCGGTGACGGCACCGTGCAGCGTATCGATTTCCGTCCCGTGCTCGAGGGCACACTGTTCGGACCGCTCCAGGATTTGGCGGTGTTCAACGCAGTCGTGCTCGACCGCGAGATAGGAACGTTGACGTGGCCCAATGGGGCAGACTTCGACCCGACCACGTTGCACGACTGGCCGGAGGTGGCCGAAGAATTCACGGCGATGGCGCGTGGCTGGGCCGAACGGTCGCCCGCCGATCATCAACGCGCAGGCTAACATGCGCTGCACCAGACGGCCGCGATGGCCAAGAGCGGTGATCGGCCGCTGGTGAGCGCTGACGTTATGCCGCTAAAGAGAGACCGCGATTCGACGTGAGACGGGAACGATCATCGTGACGAGTGTGCGGGTACTCATGTTGCTCCCGATGGCGCTCGCGTTCGGCTGGCAGACCGGCCGCGCCACCTCGCCGCATATCGAGACGCGCTCTGGCGAGCCAGTTCTTGTTCTGACAGCGCCGATGGATGCGGCTCTGCGTGCCTTTGATCCAGAGTTCAGGGTTCGCCGACTGAGTGACTACCCGCCGTACATGTGGCGGCCAGGATGCACGTGGTCGCCGGAATGCGCGCGCGGCCTCTACCGACTCAAGCCGCGCGAGGCTCCCTTCGCCGTCGTCGGAGACTTCAATGGTGATGGCATCTTGGATGCTGTTATCGACGGTGATAACCGGGAGAGCGGGCGAAGGATCGTCGTGCTATCCGATCAGCAGAAATTCTTAGTGGACGAGGTCGACTCGCCTGGCCGCATTTCGCATGACATCGAATCCTCCCGATCCAGCAATGGCGCTAGCCGAGATTGGGAAGACGGGATCGATGTCGGTCTGTCATGGGCCAAGCCGGACACGTATCGCACGCCGTACGAACCTCAGGCATTGGTCCTCAGGACCGATGGGTTTGTCGTCAGTTACTTCGAAAGAGCTTCAGTCCTTTACTATCAGCGCAACGCCAAATGGAACAAGTTCACGCTCTCGGATTGACATAACAAGTGCTTGCAGCCGACGGCGCGGATGTCGTCTTCTGAGAGTCGAAGGAATGAGCCGGCGCGGCTGAAGCCGCCTCGTTAGCCGGATCATGATCGAACACACCCTGTTCTCTGGAATTGCGCGCGCTATCCAGATCGGAGCGCCGCGACCATGGCCCTCGGCATGACGTCTGGTTCGACTCGCCACCGAAGAGCATTCCTGCGAGGCGGAAGCCTTGCCTGGCGATCCGCGTTGAGCCTATTCATCGCGATCGCGTTGATCGCCACACTTCGTCTCGGCGCGGCTCAGCAAGCCGTTCCGCCGCTATAACGAGGCCCAACGTCGTCTGGATCACGAACGAGGACATGAGTCCGCACCTGGGGGTCTACGGCGACGCGCTCGCGCGGACTCCGGTGCTCGATCGGCTGGCCAGGGAGTCGATCCGATACACGCACGCCTTCACGACCGCACCCGTGTGCGCGCCCAGCCGGGCCGCCATCATCACCGGGATGTACCAGAACGCCATCGGCGCGCAGCACACGCGAACCACCGAGGACAGAGTGCCCGAACTGCCGGGGCCGTATCTCTCGGTGCCGCCGTTCTATGTGAAGGCGTTTCCGGAGCACCTGCGCGCGGCGGGCTATTACACGACGAACCGCGTCAAGACCGACTACCAGTTCGGCGAGCCGTTCACGGTCTGGGACGATCGCAGCGAGAAGGCGCACTGGCGCAACGGCCGCGACAGGTCCCAGCCGTTCTTCTCCGTCTTCAACCTCTTGGTGACGCACGAGAGCCAGATCTTCCCATCTAGTCCGGCCCGAAAGAACAAGCCGCTTGTCACCGATCCCAGGAAGATCGCAGTGCCCCCGTACTATCTCGACACGCCATTGGTGCGGGAGGAGTTGGCGCGGATGTACGACAACATCGCCGACATGGACAGTCAGGTCGGCGAGGTCCTAAGGGAGCTCGAAGCCGGTGGCCTGGCGGAGAACACCATCGTCCTCTACTGGAGCGATCACGGTGACGGCGTCCCGCGCGCCAAACGGTCGCTGTACGACTCGGGGCTGCGCGTTCCTCTGATGATTCGGTGGCTGAAGTCGCTCGCGCCGCCGTTCGCGCCTGGAACGGTGAGTGATGAGCTGGTGAGCTTCGTAGACCTTGCGCCCACGGTGCTGGCGCTTGCCGGTGCCGAGATTCCAGGGCATCTTCAGGGACGTGTCCTCGTCGGGCCAAAAGCAGGGCCCCCACCGACCTAGGTGTTTGCGGCGCGCGATCGCATGGATCTGGAGTACGACATGATGCGGTCCGCGCGCGATGCGCGCTTCCTCTGCGTTCGCAACATGATGCCTGAGCTGCCATATGCGGGTCTCATCATCTATCGCAACCAAAGCGCCATCATGCAGGAGTGGCTCAGGCTGCAAGTGGCAGGGACACTGACCGGCCCCGCCGCGCTGTGGATGCGTTCGAACCGGCCCGCAGAGGAGTTATACGACGCTCAGGCGGATCCGCATCAGATCGGGGCGTTATTCACTAGGCCCGGAAGCGACGGCGAACGGCGGGCGGCAGAGAGCGCGTCGGATCGTATCCGCGCGCGGTTGGCCGCCCTGGAGCGAATCGAATCCCCCGTCGAGTATCGGTTCTCGTTGGCTGACACCTGGTCGCGATCGCTATTGGTCGCCTTGCTCAGGCGACACGGCCTGAAGCCGTATCGGTATCACGGGCAGCGACGCACGACCGTGATGGTGAGAGTCGCGAAGACCTACGTGGACACGACGTTGTGGCCCGAGTTCCAGCAGTTCCAGGTGGTACTGCACGAACATTTCGCTACAATGACGAAACGCGTCATTGGCTAAGCTCTCGGTGACGCCGAGGGTGAAATTGAAGTGCGAGAAGGCGTCGCGGTTGCCGGCGATCTCGCGGAGTAGAGGGGCTAACCTAGGCCAGTTCGAGCTTCGCGTACTTGGCTCGCAGCGTCTTGGTGCCGACGGTCGTGAACTTGACGACGAGCTTCAAGTCGTCATCGAGTTCTTCCACCGACAGCACCGTGCCGGTTCCAAACATCGCGTGCCGTACCTTCGCGCCCGACGTGAGTCCACCGCGGCCCGACTGGTCTTCGTCTTCAGGCGCGACCTGACGTGTCGGCCGGTCCGCCCGTTCCGGCATCCGCCGATAAGGATTCGGCGCGTAGCCCCAGCCACGCGACGACGAGGTGCGCATGACCTCGGCGCGTGACTCTTCGTGCTTCAGCAGTTGCGGTGGAATCTCGTCGAGGAATCGCGACGGCTCGGTGGACTGATACTCGCCGAACACGCGCCGTCGCATCGCGCTTGTGAGATACAGCTCCTTGCGCGCCCGCGTGATTCCGACGTAGCAGAGACGCCGCTCTTCCTCCAGATCCTCCTCGCTGTCACGAGCTCGTGAATGCGGGAACAGACCTTCCTCGAGTCCGGCGATGATCACGACCGGAAACTCGAGGCCCTTGGCGGAGTGCATCGTCATGAGCAGGGCCTGAGCCTGCCGGCTGCCCTCCGGCTTGTCAACGTCTGAAAGCAGGGCGAGGCGATCCACGAACTCGGTCAGGCCGGCGTCGAGAGCCGCGGTCTCGAACTGGCGCGCGACCGACACCAGCTCCATGAGGTTCTCGATGCGGCCGTCAGCCTCTTCACTGCGCTCTTCCCGCAGGTCTCGCAGGTAGCCGGAGCGATCGAGCAGCAGGCCAAGTACGGTGGAGACGGGATCGGTGGCCGCGGCGGCGGTGACACCGACCATCATGTCGCGGAACGCGGCGAGCGGGGCGATCTGCCGAGGAGCCAGGGTTGCGCGCGTGACCGCGTGATCGAGCTTGGCCCACAGGGTGTTGGCTGCCTCGACCTGCTCGAGACCCGCAAGCAGCGGCGCCATGCGGTCGTCTGGCACCGACGCGTCGACGCGCTCGAGCGCGTCCATGACGCCTTTGCCGATGCCGCGCGGGGGCGTGTTGATCACGCGTCGCAGCGCCACGTCGTCGTGAGGATTGAGGACGAGCTTCAGATACGACAGGGCGTCCTTGATTTCCTTGCGCTCGTAGAAACCCGTGCCACCAAGCACGGCATACGAGATGCCCGCCATCCGCAGACCGTCCTCGACCGCGCGTGACTGCGCGTTGGTGCGATACAGGATGGCGGCGGTCGTGTCGTAGTCGGCCTCGAGCGCACGGCGGACGACTTTCACGATGAAGTCGGCTTCATCGAGCTCGTCGGCGCCGCGGTAGGTGACAATCGGAGCGCCGCCGGCCTGGTCGGTCCAGAGCCGTTTGTCTTCGCGGCCGCTGTTGCGGCTCACGACCGCAGAGGCCGCATCGAGAATCACCTGTGTGGAGCGGTAGTTCCGCTCGAGCTTCACGACCATCGCGTCTGGGAAGTCGCGCCTGAAATCGAGGATGTTCTTCACATCCGCGCCGCGCCACTTGTAGATCGACTGGTCGGGGTCGCCCACCACACACAGGTTGGCGTGCACGCTGACGAGTTGCTTCACGAGCAGGTACTGCGGCCGATTGGTGTCCTGGTACTCGTCGATCATCGCGAACTTCAGCCGCCGCGCGTAGCGCTGCCGCACGTCTGGCGCCTTGTCGAAGAGCTCCACCGCCTTCAGCAGCAGGTCGTCGAAGTCGAGCGCGCTGGCGTCGGTCAGCGCCTTGAGGTAGCCTGCGTAGAGTCGGCCGATCTCGCGGTCTTTGGGATTCCAGCCGTCGGTGAAGGTCTCTGGACCTTCCATGCGATTCTTCGCGTGGCTGATGCGGCTCAGCACCATCCGCGGCTGATACATGGAGTCGTCGAGCTGGTACTCCTTGATGAGCTGCTTGACGACGGACTGCTGATCACCGGAGTCGTAGATCGTGAAATTGCGCGACAGCCCGAGGTGGTGTGCTTCGCGGCGCAGCAGGCGGGCGCACAACGAGTGGAACGTCGAGATCCACATCGAGCGGCAGTCGGCTTCCAGGAGGCTTCCGACGCGCTCGCGCATCTCTTCCGCAGCTTTGTTCGTGAACGTGACCGCGAGCACCTGGTCGAGGCCGGCATGCCGCTCCTGAATCAGGTGCGCCACGCGGTGTGCGATCACCCGCGTCTTGCCCGAACCGGCACCCGCGAGGATGAGGAGGGCGCCGTCGACGTGCTCGACGGCCGCGCGCTGTTCAATGTTGAGGGAGGAGAGCAGATCCATGACTAGCGGCTAGGTTCTAGCGGCTAGCCGCTAGGGCTCTCAGCTTCGCTTTCACCACGGTGGTGATTGTGGAACTGAGGGTTCTAGCCGCTAGCCGCTAGAACCTAGCCGCAGTCTATTCTACCGTGACGCTCTTGGCCAGGTTCCGCGGTTGATCGACATCGCACCCACGGCGCACGGCGATGTGGTACGAAAGCAGTTGGAGCGGCACGGTGATGACGATGGGCGCCAGCAGCGGCGACATCGCCGGCACCGCGACAATCGAGTCGCTCGTGGGGTCGAGCAGGCGCCACAAGGTATCGTCGCCGGCGGTGGTGATGGCAATCACGGCGCCGCCTCGGGCTTTGGCTTCCTGGATATTGCCCTGCATCTTCTCGAACACGTGATCGTGTGGCGCAATGGCCACGATTGGCATCCGTTCGTCGATGAGCGCAATCGGTCCGTGCTTCATCTCGCCGGCGGGATAGCCCTCGGCGTGGATGTACGAAATCTCTTTCAGCTTGAGAGCGCCTTCGAGGGCAATCGGGTAGTTGATGCCGCGTCCGAGGTAGAGGAAGTCGGTACGGTTGTGGAATCGTGCGGCGATCTCCTCAATTTGGGGCGCGCATTTCAGCACTTGCTCGATCTGTTGAGGCAGTTGCAGCAGATCCGCGATGTGGGTCTTGCGCTGCTCCACGGTGAGCGTCTTCCGCGCCTGGGCCATGTGCAGAGCCAGCAGATACAGGGCCACGAGCTGCGCCGTGAACGCCTTGGTCGACGCCACGCCGATCTCGGGCCCCGCGTGCGTGTAGATGGTGCCGTCGCTTTCGCGGGTGGCCATGCTGCCGACCACATTGCAGATGGCGAGGCTCTTGGCGCCAAGCTGCTTGGCTTCGCGCAGCGCGGCCAGCGTGTCGGCCGTTTCCCCCGACTGCGTGATCGCCACGGCGAGCGTGCCCGCGCCGGCGAGCGGCCGACGGTAGCGATATTCCGATCCGTAGTCGACTTCAACCGGCACGCGCGCCAATTCTTCGATCAGGAACTTGCCGACGAGCGCCGCGTGCCATGAGGTGCCACAGGCAATCAGCGTGACACGGTCGATGCTCGTCAGGTCCGCGTCGGAGAGCCCCGTGTCGTCAGGGAAGATTGTACCGGTATCGAGCGACACCCGACCCAGGATGGTGTCGCGCACGGCTGCCGGCTGCTCGAAGATCTCCTTCAGCATGAAGTGCTTGTAGCCCGCCTTCTCAGCGGCAATGGGATCCCAGGTGACCCGCGTAGGGGTCTTGGCGACCGAAGTGCCGGCAAAATCGGAGAAGACCGCGCCGGCCTGCGTGACCACAGCCATCTCCTGGTCGCCCAGGAACACGACGTCGCGCGTGTACTGCAGGATGGCTGGGATGTCGGAGGCCACGAAGTACTCGCCGTCGCCGAGGCCGACCACCACGGGCGGACCGTTGCGCACGGCCACGATTTTTTGGGGGTCGTCGGCCGAGAGCAGCACCAGCGCAAAGAGCCCCCGCAGGCGCGTCATGGCCCGGCGCACCGCGCCGTCGAGCCCGTCGTCCTTCCACTCGCGCTCCACCAGATGGGCCACCACCTCGGTGTCGGTCTCGGTGATGAAGGTGTGACCTTGTGACTGCAGTTCGCGCTTCAGCTCCAGGTAGTTCTCGATGATGCCGTTGTGCACCACGACGATCCGGCCCTTGCAATCACGATGAGGATGCGCGTTTTCTTCGGTCGGCCGGCCGTGCGTGGCCCACCGCGTGTGGCCGAGGCCGTACTCGCCCGTGAGCGGATTGGCAGCCAGCACGGTTTCCAGGTTGCCCAACTTGCCGGCGCTGCGGCGGATGATCAGCTCACCATTGGCCACCACGGCGATGCCCGCCGAGTCGTAACCCCGATACTCGAGCTTTCGCAGTCCCTCGATGATGAGCGGCACGACCTGTCGCTGTCCGATGTAGCCGATGATTCCGCACATGTGTGTGTGTACCCGCTTCGTCCGGCGTCACCGGCTCTGTGGTTTGGCGCCGCGCTTTGAGACCCAGCCGAGTTTGTTCGTCTGGTGGGCCCTGGCAATACCCAGGGCGCCATCAGGGATGTCTTGCGTAATGGACGAGCCGGCCGCCACGTATGCGCCCGCCCCGATACTGACTGGCGCCACCAGGGTGGAGTCACTGCCTACAAACGCTCCGTCGCCGATGACGGTCTGGTGCTTCGTCTGACCGTCGTAATTGCAGGTAATGGTACCGGCACCAATATTTGCGCCGGCCCCTACCGTAGCATCTCCAACATAGGACAAATGACCAATTTTAGTGCCGTCACCAATTTCTGATTTCTTGATTTCGACAAAATTTCCGACGTGGACGTGCGCACCGAGCACCGACTTTGGCCGTAATCTGGCAAATGGCCCAATATCAGCTCCTTGGCCGACTACCGAATCGGTGATCACCGAGTGGTTCAGGATCTCGACGTCGTCGCCGATCGTCGAATCCACGACCCTGACGCCAGCCTGCAACTCGCAGTTCACGCCAATACGTGTATTTCCTTCGATAACAACAAAAGGGTGAATGACAGAATCATGACCGATCTTGACGTCTGGACCAATATAGGCGGTGGCGGGGTCGACTAATGTGACGCCGTTTTCCATTAGTGTCCGGTTGGTCCGCCACTGAAGGAGCCGTCCCACGTCGGCGAGCTCTGCGCGCGTGTTGATGCCGCGAATCTCGTCGGAATCTGCCAGGGTTTCCGCCTGCACCGTCCGTCCATCGCGGCGATAGATGTTGACCAGGTCAGGCAGGTAATACTCGCCCTGCGCGTTGGCGGAGCCGACCCGAGCCAGGGCGCCAAAAAGAGGTGCCAGTTCAAAGACGTAGACACCGCTGTTGATCTCGTCGATCGCACGTTCGTCTTCCGAGGCATCCCGATGTTCCACGATGCGGTCAAGCCGTCCGTGGGTTCGTACGACACGGCCGTAGCCCGCCGGATCAGCCACCCGGGCTGTGGCGACGACCATCGCGGCATGCTGTATTGCCTGGGTCTCGAGCAGCGTGGCCACACTCGCGGTCGTCAACAGCGGCACGTCGCCAGAGAGTAACAGCACCCGCCCGCTCTGGCCGTCGAGCATCGACCGGGTCTGCAGCAGGGCGTGGCCCGTGCCCAGCTGAGGCTCTTGCAGCGCGAACTGGACGTCTGGTGCCCCGGCAAACCACGCGCGGACGTCGTCGGCGCCGTGTCCAAGCACCAGCGTGATCGATTGAGGTTGCAGCGTGCGGGCCAAACGCACCACCCACTCGATCAGCGGCAATCCGCCGGCCCGGTGCAGCACCTTGGGAAGAGCTGACCGCATTCGGGTGCCCTTGCCAGCAGCCAGCACTACGACATGCAGATCTTCGGAGGCCATCCCTTGGTTTCTCGGTTGCAACCGGCTCGTCCGTCAGGTCTTTGCGCGGCGAACGACGTCATAGACCTCGTTGGCCGAGAGCCCGACGGCTTCTCCGACGTCACGGGCGGCGGCCCGCCCCCTTTTTTCTGTTATTTCACCAAACAACGCGAGAATCTCTGCGTCTGAAGGGCGATCACGGGCAGATCTGTCCTGGCTCTTCTGAGGAACCACGATCGTGAACTCGCCTGCCACTACCCTAATTTGACCAATAATTTCCCCTGGAGACCCTCGATATACGCTCTCATGGATCTTGGTCAACTCTCTGAAGACAACAATATGGTCATTCGACAGAACTGAGAGTTCTCCAAGCGTCTTGATGACGCGATGCGGCGCTTCGAAGAACACTACATCACCCAAATGCCTTGCCTGGTCGAACCGCAAGAACCAGCATTTTCTGTCTTTTGACTTAACCGGTGGAAAACCGAGGAATGAGAACCCGTCGCCTTCGACTCCCGCCGCGGAAAGGGCCGCCACCACGGCGCAGGCGCCCGGAATCGGCTCCACCCGGATACCCGCTGCGACGGCAGCTGCAACGAGCTTTGCGCCGGGATCGGATACGGCTGGGGTGCCGGCGTCAGAGACCAGCGCCACCGATTCGCCTTGAGTCATCCGGCCGATCAACAACGCCGCGCGGTGGCCTTCGTTGTGCTGGTGCAGGCTGATGAGCGGCACGCTGATGCCGAAATGGTGCAGTAACAGGCTTGTGCGCCTGGTGTCTTCGGCCGCCACGACGGAGGCTTCGCGCAGCACTCGGACCGCTCGAAACGTAATGTCTTCGAGGTTGCCGATGGGAGTTGCGACCACGAAGAGCGTACCGGCCATTGCGGCAGGCTTTTATTGTACCATTGAGCGATGCTCGATCCCCGAGCGTGCGGACCGAACAACCGAGCGACGTGGCCGAGCCCTTCCAGCATTTCATCGACAATTACCTGGCATACCTCTACGAAGCGCACCCGACCAGCGCGACGTTTGACGGGAACCATGTGCACGACGACCTGCTCGACGACCTGAGCCGCACGGCCATCGAGAGCCACCTCGGGGCATTGGCGGGTTTCTCCCGTCGCCTCAACGCCATCCCCTCCACCTCGCTCACGGCACTGGAGCAGGTCGAACATCGGATGGTGAAGGCCAACGTCGAGTCGAGGCAGTTCGACGCAGAGCGGGTTCGTCCCTGGGAACGGGATCCGCACTTCTACGGCCAAACCCTGGCGGCCAGCCTGGCCTCGCAGGCGATCTTCGCGTTCGCGCCTGAGACCGACCGCGCGCGCCGCCTGCTCTCGAAGTTGCGCCAGGTGCCCCGCCTGGTTCAGGCGGCCCGCGACAACATCAAGGACCCACCGGCCATCTTCGTGAAGGCTGGCATCGACACCTTCCGCGGTGTCGTGACCTTCATCGACAGCGACCTGCCCCGCGCCTTTTCCGGACTCGACGACATGCATCTGCTGGCCGATCTGGCCGATGCCTCCACCGAGGCCACGACGGCGTTGTCGGCCTACGCCCAGTATCTCGAGACGGAGGTGCGTCCGCGCGCCAAGGCCTCGTTCAGACTCGGCAGCGACAAGTTCGAGCGCAAGCTCACGCTCGACGAGGGCCTGCCCTATTCGTGCGAACGACTGCTGGCAATTGCCGAACGCGAGCTGGCCAAGACGCAGGAACAGTTCCGGGTCGTGGCCGCCAAGCTTGGCAACGGCGATGCGGTCGAGGAATGGAAGAAGGCCAAAGTCGCCCATCCGGCTCCGGGCACGTTGATTCCCGTGGTCCGCGAACAGGTCGCCGAGCTGCGCACGTTCCTGGAACGCAGCGGCGTGGTGGCGGTGCCCAACGGCGACCAGGTCCGGGTGGCGGCGTCGCCCGAATTCCTGCGCTGGTCCACGGCCAGCATGTGGATGCCCGGCCCGTTCGAGACCCGACAGACGCATTCCACCTACTACCTCACCGACGTCCTGCGTTCCTGGCCCGAGGCCCGGCAGGTCGAGCACCTGCGCGACCTGAATTTGCCGACGCTGTGGAGCATCTCGATGCACGAGGTGTTCCCTGGGCACTTCGTGCACTTTCAGAACCTGCGCACGGTCGATTCGAAAGTGCGGCGCACGACGTTGTTCGCGCCCAACTCGTATGTGGAAGGCTGGGCGCACTACGGCGAGCAGATGATGATCGAGGCCGGCTTCGGCCGCGGCGACGCCACCGTGCACCTTGGCCAGCTGGCCGAGTCGCTGGTGCGCCTGGCGCGCTTCGTCGTGGGCATCAAGCTGCACGCCGACGACTGGTCAGTGGAACAAGGTGTGAGGTTCTTCCAGAACGAAGCCTATCTCGAGGAATCGCACGCGCGGCGCGAGGCCGAACGCGGCACCTTCGACCCCGGCTACGTTGTCTACGCGGCCGGCAAACTGATGCTGCTGAAGCTGCGGGAGGATTGGCAGGAACAGCAGGACGGCAAGACCTCGCTTCGCGCGTTCCACGACGCGTTCCTGGGATGGGGCGCGGCGCCATTCTGGGCGCTGCGTCAGCTCATGCTCGGCAGACCCGCCGACGACGTACTGGAGTAAGCCATGCCGCTCTATGAATTCGAGTGCGACATGTGCGCGCACCGGTTCGAAGTCATCCAGAAGTTCACCGATCCGCATCCGAGCGCCTGCCCGAAGTGCGGCGGCACCGTCACGAAGCTGCTGTCATCGCCGGCCATCCAGTTCAAGGGCAGCGGCTTCTATCTGACCGACTACGGACGCAGCGGCAGCAAGAGCGACGGCGCCAATGTGAAGTCCGGCAAGAACGAAAGCGGCGGCACCGGCAGCGGCGGCGAGAGCAAGTCGGGCGACAGCGGGTCGAGCACGAAGAGCGACACGGGTAGTAGCAGCACCAGTAGCGGCAGCAGCAGTGGCAGTGGCGGCGAGTCAGGGCCTGCCAAGCCAGCCGCGCCCGCCAAGGCCGAATAGTCGGCGGCCCCTGGCAACTCCGACTGTCGGCCCCGAGCGGTGACGGCGGGCGACCACTTCCTACGGCCTCGCCAGATCCCCCACGAACATCTCGGCCTCCGGAAGCGATCGCCCGCCGTCACCTACTCCGGCCTCAGTCAAGGGCCTTGATGTCGCGCAGGTATTGTTTGAACGCTTCGGCCAGATCCGGCCGTCGCAGTGCGAAATAAACGGTGGCCTTCAGGAAGCCGAGCTTGTTGCCGGCGTCGTGCCGCACGCCGTCTACCTCGAGCGCGTAGAACGGCCGCGACTTCAGCAGCTCGCGCATGCCGTTGGTGAGCTGAATCTCGCCGCTCTTGTCCGACTTGGTGGCTTCGAGCGCCGGAAAAATGTCGGGCGTAAGGATATAGCGGCCGATGATGGCCAGGTTCGACGGCGCCTCGCCCCGCGCCGGTTTCTCGACCATGTCGAGAATGCGATGCACCCGCGGGCCAAACTGCGGCGCTGGCTCCACGGCCAGAATCCCGTAGTTCGAGACGTCCGCCTCGGGCACACGTTCCACGGCAATCACCGGGGCGTGTGCCTGCGCGAACACGTCGGCCATCTGCTTCAGCGCGGGTGGCTCCGCGTCGAAGATGTCGTCGCCGAGCACCACCGCAAACGGCTCGTCGCCAACGAGGCCCTTGGCCATCAGCACGGCGTGGCCCAGGCCCAGCGGCTCGGCCTGGCGCACCGACGACAGGTTCACCAGCCGCGACACCTTCCGCACTTCTTCGAGCAATACGTGCTTCCCCTTGGTCGCCAGCACCGTTTCCAGTTCGAACGACAAATCGAAGTGGTCCTCGATCACGCTCTTGCCGCGGCTGGTCACGAGGATGATGTCGGTGAAGCCAGAGGCGACCGCTTCCTCGATGCCGTACTGGATGATGGGCTTGTCCACCAGGGTGAGCATCTCTTTCGGCTGCACCTTGGTGGCCGGAAGGAACCGCGTGCCGAGACCCGCCGCCGGGAAGACCGCCTTACGAAGAGGGGAGGACATTCGTAATAGGATACACAGCTGAGTGCGCTGCCATGCTTGACCCCGCTTTTGTTCGCGAGAATCCTGAGACAGTGCGTGCAGCTTTCGCCAACCGAGGGCTGGATGCGACGGCCGAACTCGCCGAGCTGGCCGCCCTCGAGGGCGAGCGCCGCCGCGCGATTCCGGAACTCGAGGCGCTGAAGCGCGCGCAGAACGACGGGTCGGCCGAGGTAGCCCGCGCGAAGAAGCAGGGGCTCGACGCCTCGCACTTGTATGACGCCAGCAAGGCCCGTGGCGCGCAGATCAAGGCGCTCGAAGGCCAGCTCGACACGGTGGAGGCGCGTCGCACGGCGCTACTGACGACGCTGCCCAACTTGCCGCATGCCTCGGTGCCCGTGGGCGCGAACGCCGCCGCCAACGTCGTGGTGCGCACCTGGGGCGCGCCGCGCCAGTTCGATTTCGAGCCGCTTGCCCACTGGGATCTCGGGCCTGCGCTCGGCATCATCGACTTCGAACGCGCCACGAAGATCGCCCGCGCGCGGTTTGCGATTCTCATCGGCGCCGGCGCGCAGATGGAACGCGCGCTCATCAACTTCATGCTGCAGCTGCATTCGACCGAACACGGCTATACCGAAATCGAGCCGCCGTTCCTGGTGAACAGCGCCAGCATGTTCGGCACCGGCCAGCTGCCAAAGTTCGAACAGGACCTCTTCAAGATCGCCGGTGAATGGGATCTGTTCCTGATTCCCACCGCCGAAGTGCCCGTCACGAACCTGTACCGCAACGAGATCCTCGACGGCCGATTGCTGCCTATCAAGTACACGTCGTACACGCCGTGCTTCCGCAGCGAAGCGGGTTCGCACGGAGCCGACGTGCGCGGCCTGATTCGTCAGCACCAGTTCGACAAGGTGGAGCTCGTGAAGTTCACGACGCCCGATCAGTCGTACGCGGAACTCGAAGCCCTCACCGCCAACGCCGAGGAAGTGCTGAAACGGCTCGATTTGCCGTATCGGACGTTGGCCCTGTGCACCGGCGACATGGGCTTCGGCTCGGCCAAGACCTACGACATCGAGGTGTGGCTGCCGAGCCAGAAGACCTTCCGCGAGATCTCGTCGTGCTCGAACTGCGAGTCGTTCCAGGCGCGGCGCGCGAACATCAAGTTCCGTCCCGACGGCACGGGCAAGGCCGAATACGTGCACACGCTGAACGGCTCAGGCCTGGCTGTGGGCCGCACGCTGATTGCGATTCTCGAGAACTACCAGCAGAAGGACGGCTCGATTGTGATTCCACCGGCGCTGCGCCCCTTCATGGGCGGGCGTGACCTGATCGAGGCGACGAGCTAGCGAGGGACTTGTCTAGGCCTTCATCAATCGCCGGGCGGCAAGTTGCTGCACTGCGAGCGACAGCAGGCAATAGCCGCTGAACCAGTAGAAGCCAGGTCCGAAGGTGGCACGAAACGAGACGAGCGCACTTGCCGCCCCAACGGTCTGGCTGGCCTGTGCCGCAAGAAACGCGATGATCACCGCGACTGCGAACACATCGGCCATGGACCACTTGGCAATCATCTCCACCAACAGCAATGTCCGCTGCCGCCGGCTGGCATTGCCCTGGCAGACCGCCCAGCACACCAGGATGGACTTGGTCACCGGCACGATCACGCTGAAGAACACGATCAACGTCGCCGCCAGGACGCTGCCCACCTGATAGAGATTCTGGACCGAGCTGACGATGCTGCGGGTCTGCCGGTACACCTCGATGGGTTGGCCGGCGGCCAGACTACTGGTGATCTCCTTGCCGATCGAGCCCACCAGCATGCCCTTCAGGCCACCCTGGGACGCCTCGAGCAGGGGCAGGACGTCAGGGTTGATCATGCCGCGGATCGACTCGACCGCCGAATTGCTGATGCCCTGTTCGAGCAGCGTGTGGGACAGGTCGGCCACGGCAGGAGGATTGAGACTGCCTTGGATTGTCAGGATCGGCAGGAACAGCCCAGGGATCAGCACCAGCACGGACACGGCTACGCCGGCCAGCGCGAGATTGCGCGCACCCGGTGTCACTGTCCGGCCTTGCTGTACCCCGGCGGAACATCCAGGTTTTCCGGCGGTACGGCCTCGCGTCGGAACTCCACCAACTCAGTGACGATCGGCGGCTGTCCGGCACGGAAGAGCGTGCGCCGGACCGGAAAGCCGGAGAAGCCGTGCTTGGCGGTCGTGCCATAAACCGGGATGCGGTCAAGGGCGTCTTGCGCCGTGAACGGCGCGGCCAGGTCGATAGCCGCCTGGACGATCGCGAAATCGGCCGCGGCGAGCGCGATCCCCCCGCCCTGTGCCACACAGATCTCGGTGAGCTTCTCCGCTCCGCGCGTGCCTTCATAGAGCGTGCAGGGCCACTCCTTCACCTTGCTCGTTCCGGTGCGCCGGTAGATGATTCGCGGCTGCGGAGCCACGCCGCGGCCCGCCGCCACGAGCTGTTGAACGCTTTGTGGCGTGTACTCCAAGTAAGCCTTGAGAATGGCCGGGATGACCCGCATCGTCCTCGTCTCGGCGTTGTAGAAGACCTGGCCGAGTCCGGGAACATCGAACCGGCCGCGGGTGGCGGTCAGCTGCATGGTTAGTTGCGTGGGAGACGGGCCGCTGCCCGTCTGGCTCAGGACCACGGTCAGGCCCTGCCCGAAGGCGCCGGGCACCATTACGGAGGCGTGGAAGAGCGTGATGAGTAGCAGCACGACTCGGCGCATGGAGTTCTCTTCGTCCTTTGCCGCAGATTATACCTGCCGAAGACTCGGCTCTGCCCACGGCCTGCCCAGCCGCACTGCTGCGGTGGGGCGTGACTGTCGTATGCGATTCTCGAGAACTATCAGCAGAAGGACGGCTCGGTCGGGATTCGTGCGGCGCGGCGCCCGTTCATGGGCGGGCGCGACGTCATCACCGCGAAGGGCTGAGCCCCGCCAGCGGTCTTAGCGACGCGGGGGACCTAAGGGCCTGTCAGGGAATAACTGACCAGCTCTGGCCGCCGATGCATCCCGCCGGGCGGCGTTGCTCGTCGCTCAAATACGCTTGGTATTCTCACTCCTCGCGCCTTGCCGGGCGGGCGCCTCGACGCCCAGAGGTGGTCACCTATTCCCTGACAGACCCTAATCCTTGGGCGCGCATGGCGCGCCGGTAGGCCACGGCCACGGCGTCGAACTTCAGGTGCAGCTCGTCGGCCAGATCGAACGGCACCTGTTCCGGGCGCTGGGATTCGACGTTGCGCTGGTCCTGCCCGAAGATCACGCGCTCGAACTCCTGCAGCGTCGTATCAGGATCGGCGAAGTCGTAGTTGCGGCCGATGATGCAGTACCCCCGGCATCGGTCGTGCGCCTCGGGTTGCGACGCGAAGAAGTACACCATGCCCTTGGCGCCGCCCCATCCCAATCGGAGCACGATGGTGTACGGCAGGTGCAGTTCGTAGCGGCTGCGCCGCTCGGGCTTCAGGGTGTCGGTATTGGCAAAGACCTGAAACTCGTCGCTGTTGGGCGCCTCGGGCCGCACGACCGTGTAGTGCAGCACGTGCTCGCGCGTCTCGACGCTGTGGTCGGGCACCACGGGCCGGTCTGGATCGCCGAGCAGGCCTGGATGCACCCACGGAAAGTGCCCGAAGTCGGTGAAGTTCTCGACCTGCCGCGACGCGTCGCTCTGCCATGCAAACGGGCCGGTGTTGACCACCTTGTAGACGCCGGACTCGAACTCGGGAATCTCGGGCAGCGCATACACGGGCTCGCCGTCGGCCAAGCAGACCCACACCAGGCCGTAGCGCTCCTGGCACTGATACACCGGCGTGCGCGCCTTGGCGGGAATGGTGGCCTGCGCCGACTGCGGAATGCGCACGCAGGCACCGCTCGCGTCGTACCGCCACGCGTGATACGGGCAGACCAGGCAATCGTCGGCCACCCAGCCCAACGACAGCGCAGTGCCCCGATGGATGCACAAGTCGCGCATCGCGTGCGCACGGCCATCCAAGGTGCGCCACACCACCACTGCCTCGCCCAGGAGCGTGGCGGCCATGGGCTTATCCAACACCTCGTACGCGTAGGCCACCGGGTGCCAGCAGCGCACCAGCTTCTCAGGAAACGTCGAGCGATCGCCGGGCATCGGTGGAGCGCTATGCTACCACTGCGTGAGCCGCCTGCGGCCTCAGTCGCCGCGCACAGCAGAGGAGACCCAAGTGACCATTCCCCGCATCGCGCTTGTGGCGTGCCTGGCTGCGCTTGCCGGGTGTGGCGCCCCACCTGAACCGGCGGTTCACACAATCGACGTGGGTGTCGTGAAGATCGCCGTGACGGGCACGACCGTGACCGATCCGCTCGACCCGGAGCAGTGGATGTACCGGTACGCGGAGCAGCTTGGACGCGACCTGGGTCTGCACGTGGAGTGGCACGTCGTGCCGTTCAACCAGTCGTGGGAGCTGGCCGGGAAAGATGTCGTGGACGTGGTAGCCACGAACCTTGCGAGTTTCCCCGACCGCGTCAGCCCAGGGGGCACGTTTTCGGCGCCGTTCCTCTACGAGCAGCGCGCGCTGCGAATTCGGGCCGCCGATCGCGCGCAGTACCGCACGATCGCCGATTTCGCCGGAAAGAAAGTCGGCGCCGTGAAGGGCATGGCCGCCGAGCGCGACCTGCTGCGGCGCGCGCCGTCCGGTGTGCAGATTGTCTCGACGGCCACCTTCCCAGAGCTCTACCAGCAGTTCGCTGAGGGGCAGCTCGATGCCGTGGCTCAGGCCGAGTATTTCGCGCTCGATGGTCGCGTGATTCCGTCGTATGGGCCCGACCTGACGCTCATCGACCACCACGACTTGAATCCCGGGCAGCGCGAGGAATCCGTGTTGGTCGTGCGCGACAAGAGCACGGGGCTGCTCGAAGCGGTCAATGCGTTTGTGCGGCGGACGACGTTTCCGTTACACCTGAGCCGCTAGAGGGGGCGCCGCACCAAGCTGACATGCGACAATGGAGCCGGCGCGGAGGGATGGCCGAGTGGTTGATGGCGGCGGTCTTGAAAACCGCTGAACGGGAAACCGTTTCGGGGGTTCGAATCCCTCTCCCTCCGCCACATAATCCAGCTAAGTGCTTTTTTGTCAGCACTTAGTGTGGTCGCTCAGTGTTGCCGACCCTCATTTTGTCCCGCATTTCATTGTGGCCCTAGGCCAGGCCGACCAACCGCCGGCGGCGGCTATCAGACGAAGTCGGGAGCCTCCCCGTGACAGAATCCCGCCGAGTCGATCAGCGCCAGCGGCGCTCGTAGCCCCGCGAAACCAGGGGCCTGACCCCGACCCACGACTGCGCGGGAAAGAAGGAAGGGTTTCAGTGTTCGAGCAAGCCTTCAAGAACATCGACAACGTCCTGAGGAAGGACGCCGGCTGCACGAGCGAACTCGACTACACCGAGCAAACCTCCTGGCTGCTCTTCCTGAAATACCTCGACGCTCTCGAGCACGACAAGGCCACCGAAGCCGCCCTTGAGCGCAAGAGATACACGCACATCCTCGACAAACCCTACCGCTGGGGCTCGTGGGCCGCGCCGAGAGGCAAGGACGGCAAGATCGACCACAACACCGCCCTCACCGGCGACGACCTCATCGCGTTCGTTAACGGTAAGCTCTTCCCCTACCTGCACGGCTTCAAGCAGAAGGCCTCCGGCCCAAACACCATTGAATACAAGATCGGCGAGATCTTCGGCGAGATAAGAAACCGCATCCAGAGCGGCTACAACCTGCGCGAGATCATCGATCACATCGACGAACTCCGCTTCCGGTCCCAGACCGAGAAGCACGAGCTCTCGCACCTCTACGAAGCCAAGATCAGGAACATGGGCAACGCTGGGCGCAACGGCGGTGAGTATTACACCCCGCGCCCGCTCATTCGCGCGATCGTCGCCGTGACCGCGCCGAAGCTCGGCGAGACCATTTGCGACCCCGCCGTCGGTTCGGCCGGCTTCCTCTGCGAATCCTTCGACTACCTCCGCGCCAAGAACCCAAAGCGCACCACCGCCCAGGACCGCGCCCTGCAGGAGCGGACTTTTTGCGGGAAAGAGAAGAAGCCCCTCGCCTACGTCATCGCGATCATGAACATGATCCTGCACGGCATCGAGGCGCCCAACATCATCCACACCAACACGCTCGCCGAGAACCTCGCCGACGTGCAGGAGAAGGACCGCTTCGACATCATCCTCGCCAATCCGCCCTTCGGCGGCACAGAGCGCAAGGAGGTGCAGCAGAACTTCCCTATCCGCACCGGCGAGACCGCGTTCCTCTTCCTCCAGCACTTCATCAAGGTCCTCAAGGCTGGCGGCCGCGCCGGCATCGTCATCAAGAACACCTTCCTCTCCAACACCGACAACGCCTCAGTTAGCCTGCGCAAGAAGCTACTGGAGGAGTGCAGCCTCCACACCGTGCTCGACTGCCCTACCGGCACGTTCATCGGCGCAGGCGTGAAGACTGTCGTCCTCTTCTTCGAGAAAGGCACGAAGACGCGCACGGTCTGGTTCTACCAGCTCGACCCGGGCCGCAACATGGGGAAGACCAACCCGCTCAACGACGCCGACCTCGCCGAGTTCATCGCACTGCAAAAGACCAAAGCCGACTCGCCCAAGAGCTGGTCCGTGGACATGGCGGCCATCGACCCAACGACGTTTGCACTCTCCGTGAAGAACCCCAACGCCGGCGAGGAGATCGCGCACCGCAGCCCGCAGGACATCATGGACGAAATCGCCGCGCTGGACGCCGAGAGTGCGGAAGTGCTGGGCAACATCAAGGCGCTGCTATGACGGCCACTTCGGTGCGAGCAAGCAGAACGGGGGGCCGAAAAGCTACGACGCGGCATATTCCACCGAAGCTTGCGCTGGCCGTCGGAATGCCAGCGACTCCTCCGCCGACGGGCTGGCAATGGTCTGCTTTGAGTTCCATTGCGACCCTTGAGTCAGGTCACACGCCGAGCAGACGCCACCCCGAGTATTGGGGTGGCAACATTCCGTGGATTGGAATCGCTGACGCTAGAGCGCACGACGGTTGCCGCATCGAAGACACGCTGGAAACGATTAGCGACCTTGGAACCGAACACTCATCATCGCGCGTGTTGCCGGAGAACACGGTGTGTCTATCCCGAACCGCCTCGGTCGGATACGTCGTCGTGATGGGACGGCCAATGGCAACCAGCCAAGATTTTGTGAATTGGGTGTGCGCCAAGCCCCTTAGTCATGATTTCCTGAAATACATCTTCATCGCTGAGGGGGAAGACCTACTTCGCTTCGCCAGCGGAGCAGTTCACCAGACGATCTACTACCCCGAGGCAAAGGCGTTCCACATCTGCCACCCCCCGCTGGCCGAACAGCAGCGGATCGTCGGCCTGCTGGACGAAGCGTTTGAGGGCCTCGCCACCGCCAAAGCGAACGCCGAACAAAACCTCCAAAACGCCCGCGCCCTCTTCGAGAGCCACCTCCAATCCGTCTTCACCCAGCGCGGCCCGGGGTGGGTGGAGACGACGCTAAGCCGAGCAAGCGATGGAATCTTCACTGGTCCGTTCGGTTCTCTCCTGCACAAGAGTGATTACGTTGCGAACGGCATTCCATTGGTAAACCCAGCTCACATCACGGAAGTTGGGATTGAGCCTGATCTCCGTAAGACTGTTTCAAAAGCAACTGCCTTGCGCCTCAAGAACTACATTATGCGCGAGGGCGACATTGTTATTGGGCGTCGCGGAGAAATGGGACGCTGTGCCATGGTGACCGAAGTCGAGGATGGCTGGCTCTGCGGGACGGGTAGCTTTTTCATCAAGCCTTCAAGCCGATGCGATACACGCTACCTCGTGAGGTTTTTGCGTTCGGATAGCTGCAAAGCCAGACTCGAGAAAATTGCGGGCGGCGCGGTGATGCCCAATTTGAGCAACACAGACTTAGGCAATCTCACTTTCGATTTGCCGCCCCTCGACCGGCAGAAAGCAATCGTCGAAGAGATCGACTCCCTCCACGAAGAAACCCAACGCCTCGCCCGTATCTACGAGCGGAAGCACGCCGCGCTGGAGGCGTTGAAGAAGTCGCTGCTGCACCAGGCGTTTACCGGCCAACTCTAGCAACCAGGAACCAGGGACCGACCATGCAAGCCAGCGACATGCCCTTCACGAAGCTCATCAACGTGGACGCGGGTGCGCGGGAGCACTTCCACGTCCCGAAATATCAGCGGGAATACACCTGGGGAAAGTGGCAGTGGGAGCAGTTGCTCAACGACATCGAAGACAACGACCCCGGCTATTTCATGGGGTCGATCATCTGCGTGATCGATGCCCAGACGATCAACCCGGGCGATGAGCTCATCTTCGAGGTGGTCGACGGTCAGCAGCGGCTCACGACGTTGTCGCTGCTGCTTGCGACCATTCACGCGAAGCTGACCGCGGCGATGAACGACTATCACCCTGCAGACGATCAAGACAAAGAGGACGCGAGGTCGTGCCTCACCAATATCAAGGCGAAGCTCGTCAAGCGAAAGCGAGATGCGAAGCCTGGCGAGGCGGGAGCTTTCAGGTCGGGGAAGAACACCTATTTCTTGCGCGTCCAGCCAAGTGCGCAAAGCCACAACCTGGACGACTACAAATCGCTGCTATCCGATGCGGGGCTGCTCGAGAACCAGCCGAAGCAGCCGTATTGCGGCAATCGCCTACTTGGCCGCGCCTACGCATATTTCGAGGAGCGAATTCCTGCCAACGTTTCTGGCCTGCTCACGTTGATGGAGAAGATCAACCAGTTGATGTTCGTGCAAATCACGGTTGGCAGCCAGGCCGACGCGTTCACCCTGTTCGAGTCCCTGAACAATCGTGGCGTGCCGCTGTCGGCGATGGACATCATCAAGAACAAGATGCTCGCGCAGATGGAGAAGAGACACGCTGTCGACATTGACGAGTCCTTTGAGCGCTGGCAGCAGCTGGTCGAAGCGGTTCCGGACACGAACGACCAGGAACGGTTTCTTCGCCAGTTCTACAATGCGTTCAAGCACCGCAAGGACATCAAGGTCGAGAAAGTCACACGCGCAACACGGTCGCTGATCATCCGGGTCTACGAGACACTCATCAACCGCGATGCCGCGTTCTTGTTCGATGAACTGACGAAGAGCGCGACCATCTACGGGAAGATGCTGCGGTCCGATTTCGTCAGCGGGCCTCTGGCGGCGGGTTTGACGGAATTGGACCGCATCAGCAGCGCTCCCGCATACCTCGTGCTTCTCTACCTGCTTTCGTTGGATGCAAAGCACCTTGACGATCCGAAGACGCTTGACCGAATCGTTGATCTCCTGGCTCGCTATTTCGTCCGCCGCAATGTGACGGACAAGCCGCCAACCCGTCAGATCGACCAGGCCCTCATTGATGTTGTGGAGTCGTGTGCGGCCTGGGTTGCCACGGGCAAGAAACTCACGTTCCAATGGTTCGTCGATGAGCTGATGAAGCACGCCCGCCTGGCGTCTCTCAGCGAGTTCAAAGACGCACTGGGCGGGCACATCTACGACGCCAACTCGGCCATGGCGCGATACGTCCTCATTCAGCTCGATCAGCTGCACCATTCGAGGGAATACAAGCCAGACCTCTGGGCGCGCGATGACAAGGGTCGCTTCGTTTGGACGGTGGAGCACGTCCTTCCGCAGGCGGAGAAGCTACCAGACCATTGGGTGAAGATGGTCGCGGGTGGAGATCGGCAGCAGGCCGCTGACATCCAGGACGAGTGGGTCCACCGTCTGGGCAATCTCACGTTGAGCGGCTACAACTCGGATCTAGCGACCGCCTCGTTCGAGAAGAAACAGAGATTGTCGAGGGACCGCAGCTTTCTTGGCCAGAAGATCAACATCGGCTACCAGAACGGCCTCGCCCTCAACTCGCTCGTCTTCGAGACCGATACTGGGAGGCATAGCTTGGCCGACGCACCAGACTGGAACGCCGCCATGATCGAAGCCCGCACGAGGTTGCTGGTGGACATGATCGCGAAGGCCAACTGTCTTCCCGGTGAGGAGACCGGGGGCGACGCATGAATGAAACGCAAACCCGAGGTGAGCACATCGACCCGGCGCTGAGAGCCGCAGGTTGGGGGGACGTGGAGGGCAGCAAGATCCTTCGCGAGTATCCGATCACGCCAGGCCGCATAGAGGGACGCGGTCGGCGCGGAAGGGCCCTCACCGCCGACTACGTGCTGGTCTATCGCAACCGCAAGCTGGCAGTCACCGAGGCTAAGGCGTGGAACAAGCCGCTGACAGAAGGCCTCGCCCAGGCGAAGGCCTACGCCACGAAGATGGCCGTGCGCTTCGCCTATGCCACCAACGGGCAGGGCATCTACGCCATCGACATGCAGACCGGGGCGGAGGGCGAGCGGCTCGGCTACCCGACGCCGGACGAGCTCTGGAACCTGACGTTCGCCGAGGCGAACGCCTGGCGCGACCGCTTCGCCGCCGTGCCGTTTGAGGACAAGGGCGGCACGCTCGGCGAGCGGTATTTTCGAGACATCGCCATCGAGCGGGTGCTGGACGCGATCGCCGCCGACCGGTCACGCATTCTCCTGACCCTGGCGACCGGCACCGGCAAGACCTTGATCGCGTTCCAGATCGCCTGGAAGCTCTTCCAGAGCCGCTGGAACCAGAGCCGCGAACCAACCCGCCGTCCGCGCATTCTCTTCCTCGCTGACCGCAACATCCTGGCCAACCAGGCCTACAACGCCTTCTCCGCGTTCCCCGAAGACGCACTGGTGCGGATCGAGCCAGAAGACATCCGCAAGAAGGGGAAGGTGCCGAAGAACGGCAATCTGTTCTTCACCATCTTCCAGACCTTCATGAGCGGCCCGCCGAAGGATGGGAAGCCGTCGCCCTACTTCGGCGACTACCCGCCCGACTTCTTCGATTTCATCGTCATCGACGAATGCCACCGCGGCGGCGCGAACGACGAAAGCAACTGGCGGGGCATCCTCGACTACTTCGCTCCCGCGGTGCAGTTGGGCCTTACTGCAACGCCGAAACGTCGAGACAACGTGGATACCTACGCCTACTTCGGCGAGCCGGTCTACGTCTATTCGCTCAAGGACGGCATCAACGACGGGTTCCTCACCCCGTTCAAGGTGAAGCAGATCTCGACGACGCTTGACGAGTATGTCTACACGTCGGACGACACTGTGGTGGAAGGCGAGATCGAGGCCGGAAGGCTGTATACCGAGCCGGACTTCAACACGCGCATCGAGATTAAGGCGCGAGAGAAGAGGCGCGTCGAGATCTTCATGAATCAGATCAACCAGAACGAGAAGACGCTGGTGTTCTGCGCCACGCAGGCTCATGCGCTGGTCGTGCGCGACTTCATCAACCAGGTGAAGACGAGCACCGACCCGAACTACTGCCAGCGGGTTACCGCCG
This sequence comes from Acidobacteriota bacterium, assembly GCA_031376505.1. GTDB lineage: Bacteria > Acidobacteriota > Vicinamibacteria > Vicinamibacterales > UBA2999 > CADEFD01. The sequence goes on along the minus strand of JANMDX010000367.1, from coordinate 12,735 downwards.
ATGACGGCGCGCTCGGCGAGCAGCACCTGCGCGACTTCCAGGACAACGAGAAGACGATTCCAACGATCCTGACGACGTCCCAGAAGCTCTCCACCGGCGTCGATGCGCGCAATGTTCGCAACATCGTCTTGATGCGCCCCATCAACTCCATGATCGAGTTCAAGCAGATCATCGGACGCGGCACGCGGCTCTACGACGGCAAGGACTACTTCACGATCTACGACTTCGTGAAGGCGCATCACCATTTCACTGATCCGGAGTGGGATGGAGAGCCGATCGAGCCGGATCCAGACGACACCCCCTACGACGGGCCTCCGTCGGGTCAGCCCGGCCAAGTGCGTGAGACGCCGCCGGGAGGCGACAACAGACGGCAGAAGGTGAAAGTCATTCTCGCCGACGGCAAGGCGCGCACGATCCAGCACATGACCGCCACCACGTTCTGGCACCCCGACGGCACGCCGATGTCGGCGCAGCAGTTCATGGAGCTGCTGTTCGGCAAGCTGCCGGAGTTCTTCAAGGACGAGGCCGAACTGCGTGCGCTATGGAGCGTGCCCGAGACACGGAAGAAGCTTCTGCAGGGTCTTGCCGACAAGGGCTTTGGCGGCGACCAACTGGCGGAGATGCAGAAGATTATCGACGCTGAGAAGAGCGACCTGTTCGACGTGCTGGCGCACGTGGCCTACGCACTGCCGCCCATGACGCGTGAGACACGTGCCGCCAACGCCCGGGTCGCCATCAGCACGCAGTTCGGCAGCAAGCAGCAGGCGTTTCTCGACTTCGTGCTGTCGCACTACGTCCGTGTCGGCGTTGAGGAACTCGACCAGGAAAAGCTCACGCCGCTGCTACGGCTCAGGTATCACGATTCACTCGCCGACGCCGTGGCCGACCTTGGCGGCAAGCCCGACGAGATCGGTCTAGCGTTCGCCGGGTTCCAGAAGTATCTGTATCAGCAACAGCCTGCTGCATAAGGGCCCAGGGTTGTTCCCGCCGCCTGATTTTTTGCTTGAACCGCGGAGCAGCGCGCCCGCTTTGGCGATCTCCGAAGCGACTGGCCCAGGCTGGGGATCAGTCGAGCACCTATGCGATTGACCCGTCGTCGACCACCGCCGACGATTCGTCCGAGGCCAGACAGAATGAGTTAAGTGACCCTTGGGCCACTCGTAGCTCTGCCCAGTTCGCGACGCCGTGGGTTCCGGCTCGTTCGGCTAGACGGCCGTAGAGACGGTTGGCGACGACGCCAATCTGCCAAGGGGATCCCCGACACTGAGCGATGCCCATTCCACTGTGGCGTGCGCGCAGGCCAGCGGACGACTCGTTGAGAGCGGAGAGCCCGGCCTCAGCGTTCTTAGATCGCACGCCGTCCTAAGGGCGCGTTGGCCTCTCCAGACCCTACTTTCCGCGCCCCGGCCGAGCCCGGCGGGTCGAACCGGCAACTTGGCCGCGTAGGTAGTTGATCTCCTTCTTCGCCTTCTCGAGTTTTCGGCGTTCATCTGCCAATTCTTCCTCTTTCTCGCGAAGCGCATTCTCCCGTTCTTTGATCTCCAAGGGGACGGCCCGAGCACTGTAATACGCTTCCTGTTCTCGGCGCGCGATGTCACCCAAGATCGCAGCCACTCCCGACGCGACGTCGTCGGTTGTCTTGGCGTCAAAGCCTGCGGAGTGCTTCGTAATCTCCTTGAACCTGTCGCCACTAAGAACAATCGCTGCCTTCTTCAGAGCAGGCGAGACATGTCCCGTCTTCGCTGCGCTGATTGCCTCTGGCTCTCGCAGAAACGCTGCGGCGACTTCAACCATCTTGGGCGGCCTCTTGACCAGCAGTGTCGCCAGTTGCGCAGACAGGAGCCTGTTCGGGAACCCGACGGAGTCAGCCACGGGAACATCGTTGAGGAAGAGGTAAGGCAGGAAAAACTCTAAGAACTGCTGCACGCCAATGATGAATCGATACTTGTGTCGCAGGCGAAGCAGGCGTTTATAGTCAAGGGTCAGGAACAGAACGATCGGCCCCAGCTCGTCAGAACCCGCGGCCTCGGCTTTCACTCCTACCGCGGCAATGCACTTCGCATCGTGCACGTTGAGCTCTTCCGGACGTGCTGCCAGCTGACTGAAGAACTCGTAGTATTTCGATAGTTCCCACGAGTCCCGAGCCATGGCGTGCCGCAGTTTTCCTTCCCACAGCGCTCTGGCATCTTCGTCTGGAATCTCGGTGAAATCGCGCTCAAGAGACAGCCCGCGCGCACGAAGGTTCCCGTCCACCTCATCGAAGAGCTCGGTCGTCACAGGAAAACGCGGTGATATCGAGTGACTCTGTCTACACACACTCATTCGGTCGAGATACTTCCCTCGATGAAGCTCGAACTCTTGAAGGAGCCATGGATTCTGGTCGAGCAACTTCGCTTCCGGCCTGCCGTTGTGATAGAGATGCTCGACACGCAGCAGAGACTGCTCGTATTCATCGACCGTGAAAGGCAGCACCTTCATGCGAAGACCGAGGCCGGACAGCTGGCCCGCGATGTAGGCCAAGATGTCGTTGAACTGGCTTGCTTTCACTGTCAGCGCGTAGAGAGCATTTGTGTCGACGTAGAACTGTCGGGCTCTGAGCTTCTCAACCTGGTAGGCCGATGTTTGAGTAGCCCTGTTCAAGTAGTAGATCGCCAAGACGTTGTGAAACAGGGCCGCCAGATACTTGTTGTCGCTGTCGGCGCATTGTTTGATTCCGCCCAAGAACCCGACTCGCCATTCTTCAAAATGAGCACGGTCGAGCCTTGGCAAATGCCGCAACAACACGTAGTCGAACGATCTCAAACCATCGGAATCGCTGGAGAACAGCTGGGACGTCGTCCGGAAGTAGTTCGCCATGAGACGCATCTGCGAAAACACGGTCCCAAGGTAGTCTTCGATGAGCTCTTGAAGTTTCACTCCCTCAAGAGAGCGCACGGTTCTGGTCGAAGCGACGACCGAGGCTGAGACAACCTCTAGGCATAGACCTAGCGCTTCCGAGAACTCCGCTCGCGCCTCAGCGACCATGGTGTTGGCGCTATCAGTAAGGCAATAGGAACCGCCTACCTTCTCGATAAATTCCGAGGATGCTAGCCGCTTCTCAACTACGGCCGCTGGCCCGACCGGATAGCTCTTTTGCCTCGACCACGCCAAGAAGGCGTCGATGTCAGCTAACGCACGATGCTCTTGAAGATACTCAAACACGAACAGTTCGAGGACTCGTTCTCTGGCATTCTGGGCCTCTGGATGCGCGACGAACAATGCGTGAACTAGCGCCGAGTCTTCGATGGTTCGAGGGTCGAGGAACTCGACCCTGTAAATGCTCAGCGCTTGGGCCGGACGCTGATCGATCGAGGCGTGGAAGGCAAATTTCGCCATCGTGCGATCACAAGCCCCGACTGTCGCCTCAGTCAAATAGATGCCGCCGGCGGGTTGCCCCTTCTCAAACATGGAGATGTTCTCAAAAGGCTTACCGACGAGCTCGACCTTGCCGGGAACATCCACTCTCGAAAGATGGCCGGTGTCGAGAAAAACGCGACACTCCGGATACCCTTCGGTAGTGAGTTGATACCAAGCCTGCATGAACTCAATCGAGGCGCGCAGCGCAACCGATGCGTGATCGAACACAAACCAAACGGCGTCGCCGTCTGCCTTGTAGAAGGTTCCCTTCGGATATGGCTCATCGGCCCTTGGAAACCTAACCTTGGACGTCTCAACCAACGCCGTTAGCAAGTCCGCTCGAACTCCGGGCTGATCCGTTTGGCGGCTTGTCGCAAAGGTTTTGCTCCCTGCGACGTCGATTTTGACGACAGTTGAGGGATTCATTTCGAACGACTCCAAAGTGGGAGGTAGCCCGTAGTGCGGGATTGCCGAGGATGGTCTCCGATTGTCTGAGGGGTGTCAAACTACAAGACTGAAGCTCAAGACGCGTAATCGGTCGACGACAATTCTGGCGGATTCACGGCGCGGCTGCGGTGTCCCGTGGTTCTGGTTGATGAGCCCGACCCGCTAGGCGCGACTGGGTCGCCGTGCAAACCAAGGGCGACGACAGCGCGTTTTCGCGAAAGTTGTGGGTTGGCGTCGCGGTTGGGTTCACCCTACGGCCGGACGAACTCCGACCAATCGAGTGGACGGCAGAATGAGGGGTGGATTGCGGGCCGTTCCACCATGCGGCCGGAGTTCTGGCCTAAAAGGGCCATGGACGGGCGGAGACATGCTCCGCCGCGACTGGTGCGGCACGGTCACCGTCCCGCACCAACGGGTGGCAGGCCGAGGGCAACCGCGGCCGGCTAGAACGGCGTGTCCTCCACAGAGTCGGGAGACGCCAGATCCCGGTGGTTGTGGCGGCGCACCTGCGAGCCATCCGCCTGAATCGTGATCAAGCCGACGCAGGGATCGTAGAAGGCCTCGGTCATTGGATCGAGGCGCGCGATCGTGAACAGCGCGACGGTGACATCCGGGAACGACGCTCGCAAACGGGCGGCAGCTCCCATGGCCGTAGCGCCCCTGGTCACCACGTCGTCAACGAGCAGCGCCCTGGCAGGTGGTGCCTCGTGCAGCGGAAGCTCCACCGCCATCGATTCGAAGTGTGTGACCGCGCTGGGGCGTTCGCTTGGCGAGCTGAACGCCGACTTCTGAATCGTTTGGACTCGTCGGAGAATCGGTAGAACCCGTTCCCCCAGTCCGGCGGCGTGCATCGCCCTGCAGATGCTCCTGGTGGGGGTCACGCTGTTCGCCTTTGCATAGGCGGCTGACCCCGGCATCGGCACCAGGGCCCATGCCCCATCGAAGAACCCCTCGAGCCTCGACCCCGGTATGCGCTGGACCAGCCGCTCCACGGTCAACTCAATGATCGAGCGCTGCGGCGACGTTCGGGTCACGGCATCGCGCTTGACGCCGGAGACGATGAAGGCAGCCGCCTCCTTCTGCCGCTGCGTCAGATGGGGCTTCTGCGGGTAGATAGCGAGCGACGCAAACCTGAGGCTAGGCGGAAACGAGGGCGGCGGGGTCGCCATACGGAAGCGCCTCGAGGAGGTCCTCAGGATCGTTCAAGATCTGGGCGCCATAGTTCAGCATCTGGCGCGGCCACTTGAGGTCGGGGCGATCGGCGACGGACTTCATGATGAACAACGTGCGAGCCAGGCGCAACGCCTCCCAGCCCTGCGAGAGACTGCCGCTGGTATCGCCGGCCTCCACGATCACAGACGCGTCCACGATCAGGGCCATCGTGCGGTTCCGCATTGGGAAACTCGCCCTCGTGGTCGGGTGCCCGACCGGAAACTGCGACACGAGCAAGTGCTCCTGGGCGATCAGGCGCTGCAGGTCCGCGTTCTCTCGAGGATAGACCTTGTCCAGTGGGGTTCCGATCACGGCGATGGTTCGACCTCCCGCCGTGATCGCGGCCCGATGCGCAGCCGTGTCAACTCCAAGGGCCAGACCACTCACAACGACGGCGTCCCTCGAGACGAGTAGCCGAGCTAGTCGCGCCGCGCGTCGGAGGCCCTCTTCGCTGGCGTTCCTTGAACCGACAATCGAGACCTTCGGGCGACGCAGCAGCAACGTGCGATCACCCGCCAGGTAGAGTTCGGCCGGCTTGAATCGCTGTTCCTCTTCATTCAGCGGACCCAAGACGGCTTCCGGAGGCACGCCGTCGGGCACAGCGCTCGCGCGGGGAGCTTGTTCGAGTCGGCTGACGGCGCGACTCACGCGACGCTTTGTCGGCGACCGACCAAAGAGGGTGTCAGGCACGGGCAGTATCCTCACCCATCATTCTGGATATCGACGGGGCCCGCAACACCAGAAGGGACCTTCGCAACGAGGTCGACGGGGTGTCCGCTGGGACCCAAACACGGAAGCCAGGCGACTTCTGGCCGGGACTATAGCACAGGCAGAAACGCGCACTCCTGGGCTCAGAAGGGCGTGATCCGGGAACCCAAGACCGACAGAGTTGTCAGGCACGGTCGCCGGAGACACGTTGCCTCACCCCGAAGCGCTAGTCTTCGAAGAGTTCGCCAATTCCGACGTCCAACGCGGACGCGAGCCGTTCCAGCGCCTTGACTGAAGGGTTACGGGCTCCAACCTCGATGCCGGCGATGTAGCTGCGATCCATCTCTGCAGCCTCGGCGAGGCGCTCCTGCGACCAGCTCTTCGCGTCCCTGAGAGCCTTGACTCGACGGCCCAGCACGGCCACAGCAGACTCTTGGCGGCGACGACGCGGCACCCCGTCATCTTCTGGACCGCTCCTGAATTGGTCAGTAGACTAAACGTAACAATCGCCTCGCCGATAGAATGTCTGAGATGGCGTCGTCAGGTCGCGCGATCAGCTTATGGACCGTGCTTGTTGCGGTCGGGGCGCTGTGCGTGATCACCGTCGTGGTATCCGCAGCCGGGGCGCGTCCAGCGGCGGCCCCGCTCGTCACCCTTACCATCTGGTTCATCGGCGTTAGCGCATACCGAGCCACGGCTTTGCCGCCGGATGCTGGTCTGAATCACAGCAGCTTCTGGTCCTGGGCCCTGGCGTCCGCAGCTGGGCTGCTGGTTTATTTCGGCTTGGACCTCCTTGCCGCTGCAGTCTTCCAAGCGAGCATGTTGTCGACAGGATTGCTGCTCGGCTTCGCCGCCAACGTCGTTGGAGTCCTGGTCGCTACGTTTGGCGGCAGGCTACTGGTTCAGCGGTGCCGCGTCTCGTCGGCTGCCCCGTTGCACCGCAGCAACCCTGGCCGCCCCAGGGCTCAGCAGCCGTTCGAACGAGCACCAGCGCCAGCCAAGGCCCACCGAGCGCGCCACGAGGCGCTGTGGCTCCTTGGGTCGGTCGCGGTGTTCGCAGGCCTCGCAGCTGTGATGGAATCGGCGGCGATTGCGCCGCGGTGGCCCGAGGGAGTCGAGTGGCCGATTGGAGTGGCGGGCGTTTATGCTCTCTTGTCGGCCCTCCGCCTGTCCGTGTGGGCAATCAGCGGGGGCGCCCGAACGTTTCAATACTGGCCCGAGGTGGGCATCGTCGTCGGCGTGTGTCTGCTCGCTTACGGCGCGCTGGGGGTCATCGACGAATACGGGGACGACTCCGACCGCTACGTGGCGACTCTTGGCGCGGGACTGAGTGCCGGAAGCGCGATTGCACGGCGCCGCACCCCACACCGAGCGTAGCGGCGCTCACAGAGCAGCGCACCAGCGATGCACGGCGCTCCAGTCAGCCCGGCCGAGTTCGAGCGCCTGACGGGGCTGATACGTCAGCGCGGCTGGCCCCTGACGAAGGCTAGCTATGTCAGGGCGTTGGAGTTCCCCTTCGCCCCGACGTTTCCGCTCGACGCGGAGACGGTGGCGCGGGTGCCGCCGGAGCTCCCCGGTCGAATGCCAACCTCCCCGACGGACCTGTTGTTCTCTTTCAAGGCGCCCCGGACGCCTTCGGCCGACGGCCGACGGCTCGACCCGTCTCTGGTGCGCTCCACCGCAAAACGACACGGCCTTTCCTACGAGGACGCGGAGCAGCGGTTGAAGGAGTTCGGCGGGTAAGCGCGCTGACGCCGACTCGCTGGTCACGCACACCGGCCACCAATCAGTCGCCGCCCTTGGCCTCCCACGCCAGTTGCTTGCCGGCTAGATAGGCAAGGTGGTCGAAATGATTGACGGCGGCCACGTTCTTCAGTTTCCCGTGCATCCGCAAGATCGTCTCGGTTGCCCGCTGCTGGTCGAACAGCACGACCGTCCCGTCCGGCTTATAGCTCTTTACCGCCAACGCGAACTCGATCGGCCAGTCTGACGGCGCGAGCAGCTTGCCGTCTTGGCCGAAAGCGTCTCGGAGGGTGGCTCGTGCCCGGATCGCCGTCAGGAGTGCGGCCTCGTCCGCGTCCATCCCCAGGCGCCGCATGCGGTCTTTGCGGAGCTCGGCCAGCGCCGCGGCCACCTGAGGGTTTCTGAGGGTCCTGTAGCCCTCGGTAGCGGCCGCCACGCGGCTCTTGCAGCCCGGATGCGTCGCCAAATAGGCGGCCGTGGCGTTGTGGCCGTTGGCCTCGTAGACCAGCAGGAATTCAGCGTGGGCTGAAGTCAGCGCGCGCAGCACCTCTGCTGCCTCAAGGCCCCCTTGCCCTGGCGCGCGCGGGGCAACCACTTGAGGGTTCGGTCGCCTCGGTGCCAGCCGTCGAGCGGTCCCGGTGGAACGCCTCACCACGAGTCGGCCTCCGTCTGGCCCTCGCGCACCTTGCTGGCCCCGAAGGGTCGGCGGCGGTGGGCGCGCTGCCGACACGCGGGAGAGCAGGTTCGACGACCGAGCCTCGCGCGGTCCCCACGCGCGCCCCGTCGCGACGGAGGGCATCGCCCGCATGCAGTGCACGCCCAGTGGTCGGTGCTGCAGCAGGTGATGGGATGCGGCCACAGCGGCTTCGGCACGCTGACAGGCGGGCCCGCCTGATCGAGCTGCTGGATGCAACGGTAGAAGCGATCGCGTCGCGGGCAGACGGGTCCAGCCACGATGAGACATCTGGTTCTACCGCGCCAAGCCTGCCGATACCGACGTCGGTATTTTCGTAGCGCCTGATCCGTCATCGTCGCCCTACCAGCGCTTCAGCCCGGGTCTCGACCGCCGTTGCGCGGAGTCGGGAGTCTTCGTGCGGTTCCTTGGGCGCTCGCCAATAGGTCGGCGACCATCGGCACAGCTTGCACCGCAACTCCGCACCCGCCCGCCCGCAGCATTTCGCCCTCTCGACCGCCGTCCTCCGCTCAACTGGTTTCGATGGCTCATCGTGGACCCCTGACGCCTCGACGACCATCGGCCTAGCGACGGCATCCCGTTGACCGTCAATTCGGCTCGGTGCTGCAGGTAACCGGCCGGTGTTTGTGGTCAGTGTCCCGACCTCGGTGACGGTTGTATGTCTATTGTTTTCTAGAGTCTCTTGTAACGTAGTAGAAGCACGTTCACACTGCGTAACTGCGAACGGCGTTACAGGACAGTGGGACACTGATTTCTGCCCCTCAATCCGCTCGGTTGCGCGCTTGGGCACTGCCAGCGCCGCTGGGACACCGGTCAAGGGTGTCCCAGCGGGCGTTACGCTGCGAATGTCCGTGCCAAGCCGATAGGCCATGGCGCGGCAAAAGCCGGTGGGTTCGGAGACGAGCACTCCGCTCTGAAGGCCCCGTTGGAGAGCGCGCTCGACCACCGCTCGGGGCAGCGTGCCGGCCAGGGCTGTCTTGACCGCTCGCGCCGAACCCCTCTGGCCGGATTGCAGTAGCGAGACGACTGCGGCAAGCGCCATCGTGTCGCTGTCCGGGGCCGGATTTGGGCGGGGACCGTCGTTTCCGCGCAGCTTGGCCCGGTGCCGCTGCATCCGCAGTTTGGCCTGCTCCCTTCTCCGCTCCGCTCCTCGCTGCGCAACGGCCTCAGGCGACCAGGATGGCGTCATAGCGACGATGTCGAGTAAGTGCGGCCCAGCGTGGCCGGCTTCGAGCCAATCGACTACGTCGCCCCCTGGAGGTAGCCCCGGTAGTGCCACGACCTTCACCTGCAGCGCACTCTCGTCTGGCCCTTGGTGCACGCCAGCGAGGTCGGCGACCACGCGCTCGGCATGAAGCCGGCCGGCTCGGTCATTGTCAGACAGGACAACCACCTCACCCGCCGGAACGGCGGCGAGCAGTGCCTCCGACCAGGCCGTTCTCCACGTGCCCGCGCCCGCCGGCCCACATGTCGCGACAAGCCCAAGCTCCCGAAGGCGGTCAGCTGCCTTCTCGCCCTCTACAACGAACACACGGGGTGCCCCGGCCAGTTCCGACCGACGATACAGACCGGGCAAACCGAGGCCGCCAAGCCCGCTTCGCCAGCCGCCGCGCGCCGTCGGGTCAGGTCGTTCCCACCAAAACAGTTTTGTCGCCGAGCGCTTCTTGCGCGCGACCAGCGCCCCGCTATCGTCCAAGTATTCGTAGACGGCGACGACCTGACGACGCACTCTCGACGAGCGCTCACCCGTGAAGAGGTCAGCCTTTCGCAGCCCCAACGATCCCAGGATGCTGCTGAGGGTGCACCCGGCGTGACACTTGAGCAGGGCGCGATCGTCGCACCGCTTGACCGCAAGCGAGGGCCTACCGTCGGCGTGTGCGGGGCATGTAGCCCGAACTTGGACGTCTGATGTGGAAGTGACGACGCCCCCGAGCAACCGAAGCCGCTCGACCACCAGGTCGAACGGATGACGTGCCGCCGAGGCCTCCTCGATGTCGAGTGGCTCGCGCATCTTGGTCGAGCCTTATGCGCGGACCTTTGTGGGCTCGACCGCGCGGGACTCGCTATGGCGCGACTCCGCCCGCTCGATGATCCATGCCGTAACCTCGGACTCGAGCCATCCCCTCGAGCGCCCTCCGAGGGAGAAGCCCTGCGGAAACGAGCCGTCTTTGATTCGGTTGTAGATGCTGGTCCGGGACAGGCCGGTTCTTCGTCGAACCTCTGGTAGCCGCTGAACGACCGCGTTCGTCATCAATCACCTCTGGCCGTAGACAATGCGGCCAGGACGACGATGAAAGATACGCAGCCTAGGTCGAGAACTAAGGAGTGCCCTGGTTCTCAGAAGGATTTCGATCCTCCAGATACCACGCGTAGAGTGTTCGGGGCTGGACTTGGTGTGCCTCATCAACCAGTCCGAGGGCTGCCAGCCAAGCGATCGCGGTTTCGAGGACCGGGGTCGTCCACTTGTTGTGGTGGTGTGGAGCAATCGGGACACTCGGGTCTTGCTCACGCACGACTTGCAGTAGCGTGACGGCCGAGCGGCGAAGCCATGTCGGATGAGGAGGTCTCTTTCGGTTCAGCGTCTTCGGCGTGGCGCGCAGCGCCCGTTCCACCATGTTCGCCATGAGGACGATCCTGTGCTTAACCGAACAGCCGAGCGAACACGCCCGCATCACCTCTAGCGCTCGCCGAAGATCCATCTCGCCGTCTGCGTAGCCAGACAGGATCTGTTCCTGCATCCGGCCAGCGAAGAGGGCCCAACCTTGCTCGTCAGTGCCACGAAAGGGAGCGGCATCCAAGCGTGAACGCTCGGCTGCGGTGAGAGCGAATACCTCCTCGAGCGTCATCGTTCCCTCCACGAAGGGGTCACGCCCGCGGCGTTCCCCGCCTTGCCCGGAGCGAGAGGACCTTGCCCGTCGCCTTCGTCGCGAACGCGGCCCACGTCTCCATCAGCATGCGGCGCTGGTCGAACAGGTCGCTGCGGAAATATGCCGCCTCGGTCTTGTCTTTGACGACGTGGGCCAGCGCGGCTTCACACACTGCCCGTGGGGCGTTGGTGCGCTCCGCCGCCCAGTCGCGGAAGGCGCTGCGGAAACCATGTGCAGTGATCTCTTCGTGCTTCAGTCGCCGAAGCAGCATGAGGAACACCATGTTGGACAGCGGCACCTGCGGCCGCCCTGGGAACACGTAGGGCCCACCATCGGCAACCGCCTCGGCCTCCTTGAGCAGCTCAAGGCATCGTGGTGACAGCGGCACGCGGTGTTCTCGGCCGGCCTTGATGCGATCTGCAGGAATCGTCCAGGTCTTCGACGTGCGGTCGATCTCGGCCCACCGGGCACCGAGCACTTCGCTCGTGCGAGCCGCCGTGAGGATCAAGAACTCAAACGCGAGCTTGGTTGTGACGCCGGTATCGGCGAGGCGAAGTTCTTCGACAAATGCCGGCACACCGGCGTAGGCCAGCGCGGAATGGTGGGCCGGGGCTTGCCGGTTCTTGGGGAGCATCTTCGCGACAACGTCCACCGGGTTGTCGCCGGAACGATGTCCCGACCCCTTGGCCCACTCGAACACCACCTTGATGCGCTGCTTCAGCCGGCGGGCGGTCTCTGGCTTGGTTGTCCAGATCGCCAACAGAGCGCCACGCACGTCGCTTGGGTCGATGGCATCGACGGGTCGAGCGCCGAAGACGGGGAACACGTCGGCCTCGAGCGATGCGATCCACTGTGCCTTGTGCTTTGCGTTGCGGAAGGTCGCGGCGTGGGCGGCGTGCACCTCCAACGCAGCCTCCTTGAACGTCGGCACGGTGCGGCGCTCGCGCCGCCGTTCAGCGAGCGGGTCGCCGCCGGAACGGGCCTGACGCCGAAGACGCGCCGCCTCAGCGCGGGCGTCTGCCAGCGGCACAAGGCGCAACGACCCAAGGCCGATGTCGCGGCGCTTGCCGCCGACGACCGTCCGCAGGATCCATCGCTTGGCTCCCGACGGGTCCACGACCAGATACAGGCCGTTGCCGTCGGCGTAGCGGCCGGCGGCCTTGGCGGCCTTGACCCCTACCGCAGTGAGGCGCTGGTGCGGGTGGCGTCCCCGCGGCTTGAGACCTTGTCCGACCATCATTCCGCCCCTCATCCTAGTCAGGATGGTGCGGAACATCAATGGACGACCTGACACCAACTACACACGATTTCAGGCCAAATTCAGGGGGTTCTCTGGATTTCGTGGAACTTGGCTGGACCCCCGTTAGGCGGACTCTCCCTCCGCCAACTTGTAGCGTGGCTGGCGCAACTTCCAGCGGCCGCCATGCGCCCATCAGCGGACCATGAATATTCGGTCTTAAGCTCCGAATATTCATGATAGCCTTGTTGCAGATGTCGGCGATCGCCCGGGTAGACCATCGTGCGCGCGTTGACGCCGCCATCAAGCGGGCGCCCGTCACGGCCCTGCTCGGTCCGCGTCAGTGCGGCAAGACCACCCTCGCGCGGCAGGTCGCAGCCGCACGACGGAGTCAGGTCTTCGATCTCGAATCAGCCGCCGACCTGCGACGG
>JANMDX010000353.1:0-6798 GCA_031376505.1 Acidobacteriota bacterium | reverse complement strand
AACCCCGTGATCATGGTGTTCGCCTTCCTGGCCGTGGCGTTCTCGCCGGTGCTGCTGGTCCTGGGGTCCATTCAGGTCGTGCGCCGCTTCGCGGAATACGCGGTGGCCAAACCGAGCCGCGAGATGCTGTTCACGGTCGTGGATCAGGAGAGCAAGTACAAGGCCAAGAACGTCATCGACACGGTGGTCTATCGCTTTGGCGACGTGACCTCGGCGTGGCTCAGTGCCGCCGTGCTGCCCTTCGGGGTGGCGGGGCTGGCCGTCGCCGGCGTGGTCATGTCCGCCGTGTGGTTCCCGATTGCCTACCGGCTCGGCAAGCGTTACGAGAGTGTCCGGGGCGGCGAACTGATCGACAAATCAAGCTCCAGCTCAGCCGGATAGACTAGGAAAGCGACATGACACACTTCACCCGCCGTGACTGGCTGGCGCTGACGATCGGTGCCGGCGCAACCTTCGGCATCGACCCGCGCGCGCTGTTCGCGCAGGGCACGCTCCTCACGAAGGCGATTCCGTCGAGCGGTGAGCGCTTGCCGGTCATCGGCCTGGGTAGTTCGGCCACGTTCGCCTCGGTGGCGCGCAGCGAGGACCTCACCGCGCTGCGCGAGGTGTTCAAGGCGCTCGTGGGTGGCGGCGCCACCGTATTCGACACGGCGCCCGGCTACGGCGCGTCCGAAGAAGCCTCGGGCAAGATCGTCAATGAGCTCGCGCTGGCCGACAGGCTCTTCTGGGCCACGAAGCTGAACGTCGCCGGACGCAGCAGCGGAGGAGCCGACCCTGCGGCAGCGCGCCAGCAGGTCGAGACCTCGTTTGCGCGGGTGAAGAAGGCGAAGATCGACCTCATCCAGGTGCACAACATGGGCGATGTCGGCGTGCAGATCCCGATCCTGCGCGAGTTCAAGCAGCAGGGTCGCGTCCGCTACATCGGCTTGACGACCACGTTCGAAGGCCAGTACGAAGGTCTCGTCGCCACGATGCGCAAAGAGACGTTGGACTTCATCGGTGTCGACTACGCCATCGACAACCGCCACGCCGAAGCCACTATCCTGCCGCTCGCCCAGGACCGGAAGATGGGCGTCTTGGCCTACGCGCCGTTTGGCCGCACGCGGCTCTTCAAGCGCGTCGGCGACCGGCCCGTGCCCGACTTCGCTGCGGAGTTCGACGCCAAGACGTGGGCGCAGTTCTTCCTGAAGTTCGTGGTCAGCCATCCGGCCATCACCGTGACCACGCCGGCCACCAGCCAGGCCAAGAACATGATCGACAACCTCGGCGGCGGCCTCGGCCGGCTGCCCGATCCGGCGATGCGCAAGCGCATGGCCGACTTCGTGGACGCGCTGCCCGGCGCCTGACACCGTGTCGCGATGAGCCGACGCGATCCATCCGCCCGGGCCTCGTGGCTGCAGCGGCTGGTCGACGTACGGCCCAACGAGATCGCGGCTGTGGCATGGTCGTGGCTCTTCTTCTTCGCGGTGCTGTCGGCCTACTACGTCGTTCGGCCGATTCGCGACGACATGGGCGTGGCCGGCGGCGTGCAGAACCTGCCCTGGCTGTTCACCGGCTCGCTCGCGGGCATGCTGCTTGCCAACCCGCCATTTGCGTATCTGGTGGCGCGCCTGCCGCGGGCGCGCTTCGTGTCGTGGGGCTACCGGTTCTTCGCACTCAACCTGATCGCGTTCTTTATTCTGCTGACGTGGAGCGCAGCCGAACGGCAGGTCTGGATCGGCCGCGGCTTCTTCATCTGGACGTCGATCTTCAACATGTTCGTCGTGTCGATCTTCTGGTCGGTGATGGCCGACGTCTTCGCCACCGGCCAGAGCAAGCGGCTCTTTGGCTTCATTGGCGCCGGCGGTACGCTCGGCGGCATCACGGGTGCGGCCCTGACGGGACAGCTGGTGGGTGTCTTCGGCGCGGCGAACTTGCTGCTGGTCTCGGCCGCGTTGCTCGAAGTCGCCGCACTTTCGGCGCGGCGGTTGTTTACGATGCCGCGCATGCCCACCCACGACGAGGACGGGGCGGTGGCCGCGTTCCCAACCGGAGCCGAACACGCCATCGGCGGCACCATCTGGGAAGGGATGCGACGGGCGTTCGCCGACCCGTACCTGCTGAACGTCACGCTCAACATGCTGTTCTTCACCGTGCTGACGACCTTCCTGTACTTTCAGCAGGCCGCGATCGTGGATTCCACCTTCGTGGACCGGGCACAACGCACGCGGTTTTTCGCCAACATCGATCTGGCTGTGAACGCCCTGACGCTCCTGACGCAGACCTTCGCCACGGGCCGCGCCGTGAAGCGCTGGGGCGTGGCCGCGGCCTTGGCGTTCTTGCCGGTGCTGAGCATTGTGGGCTTCGGCGTGCTGGGCCTGGCGCCGACCATCGCCGTGCTCATGACCTTCCAGGTGCTGCGGCGCGCCGGCAACTTCGCCGTGGCCCGTCCGACGCGAGAGGTGCTCTTCACGGTGGTGGCGCGCGGCGATCGCTACAAGGCGAAGACCTTCATCGATACCGTCGTCTACCGCGCGGGCGATCAGATTGGCGCGTGGGCGTATGCCCCGCTGGCAGCTCTGGGCGCAGGTGTGGCGGGCATCTCGTTGGCCGCGGTGGTGCTGGCCGGCGTGTCGGCGGTGAATGCCGTCTGGCTGGGACGGAAGATGCAACGCATGGCGGGGGCGACGGGGCCGGACTTTACCGCGGTCACCACGACGGTGGACACGGCGCTCGACGACCCGGTCTAGCCCGGCCTGCGCGCCCGGATCTCGAGTTACCGACCGTCGGTTCCGGGATACTAGCGCTGCGAGGGGCGCACGAACACGAGCGGATGCTCGGCGCCGGCGGAGGCCGTCTCGACTGGTGGCGCCGCCTGACACGACCCGCCGCCCGACGGACAGTTGGCACAACCGGGCGCAGCGCCGGCCGGACGCGCGAAGCCCACCAGTCGACGGAACACAATCGTCGCGGCGGCCACGGCTACCAGGGCCACGATCACATCTTGCAGCAGGTCCATGGACATCATCAGTGTCCCTCAGGCCACGCCCGCCGCGCGCAGGCTTTGATAGAGCAGAAACGCCGCCGCATAGGCCAATCCTGTCATGTAGACGAGCTGCAGCGCCGCGTATTTCACGCTGCCCGTTTCCTTGCGCGTCACCGTCAACGTCGGCAGGCACTGCATCGCCAGCACGAAGAACACGAGCGCCGAGGCCGCGGTGGCCGGGGTGAACACGGGCGTGCCGTCGTCGCGCGTCATGCTGCGGATGCGGGTGACCACGCCTTCGTCCACGTCGGTGGCCGCCTGCCCGGCCGCCAGCACCGACATCGTCGACACGAACACCTCGCGCGCCAGGAAGCTCGTGAGCACCCCCACCGTGAGCTGCCAATCAAAACCAAGCGGCCGGAAGGCCGGCTCGAGCGTGTGGCCAATGCGTCCGGCGAAGCTGCCGATCTGCGACGCGCGGGTCTGCAAGGCGTCGGCCTCGTCTCGCAGCGAGCTGGCCTGATCTGGTGCCACGCCGGCAACCTCGGCCGCGCGGCGCAGCTCCACGGCGCGGGCAGGGGCATCGACGTGCGGGTACGCGCTCAACCACCACATCACGATGCAGATGGCCACAATCACGGTACCGGCCGTGGTGAGAAACGCCACGCCTTGGTCGCGCGCGGTCAGCAGGGCGTTGCGTACCGAGGGCCGCTTGTACGACGGCAGCTCGAGAATCATCGGCCGGGGACGGCCCTTCAAGAGGGTGCTGCCAAACAGTTTCGCGGTGAAGAGCGCCGCGCCGGCCCCCAGCAGATAGCAGCCGGCAAACACCAGCCCGGCCGCGGCGGGATTGCCCGCAAAGAGCAGTGTCGTGAGCAGCACGTACACCGGCAGACGCGCCGAGCAGCTCATGAACGGCGCGACCAGAATCGTGGCGAGCCGGTCGCGGCGATCCGGAATCAACCGCGTGCTCATGATGCCGGGTAGCGCACACGCGTGCGAGGTCAGCAGCGGCACGAAGGCGTGGCCGGGCAGGCCGAAGCGCGCGAGCAGGCGATCCATCACGAAGGCCGCGCGCGCAAGGTAGCCGGTGTCTTCGAGCAGCGTGATCAGGAAAAACAGCAGGCAGATCTGCGGCAGGAACACCACCGTGCCGGCGATGCCGCCCACGATGCCTTGCGCGACCAGATCGCGCACCGGCCCGTCGGGCAGCGTTCGCTGCACGATCTGACCGAGCGCGGCGAAGGTGGCCTCGATGAGATCCATCGGCACAGTGGCCAGCGCAAACAGAATCCAGAAGAGCGCGCCCATGATGCCCATGAACGCCGCGAGCCCGAACACCGGGTGCGTGAGGACGTAGTCCATGCGCTCGGTGACCCGGTCGAGCGACAGCGCGGGGTCTGAGCCCGACGTGACCGAGGTGGCAACGTCGTGCGCCCACTCGCTGGCGGCCTCGGCCCGCGCGGTCGCCGGCGGCAGGTCGGCGGGACGAGCGGCACGTTCGGTGTCGAGGGCCCGTCGCAAGTCGTCCACACCGCGGCCACTGCGCGCGACCAGGGGAATCACCGGCACGCCGAGCCGTTGAGCCAGCTTCGGCACGTCGATCACGATGCCGCGCCGGCCGGCCAGGTCGACCATGTTGAGGGCCAGCACGATGCGGGTGCCGCGTGCGAGGAGCTGCGCCGCCAACACCAGATTGCGCGACAGGTTGCACGCGTCGGTGATGACCACGACGGCATCGGGCGCGGGCTGGCGGGCGCCGGCCAAGGCGGTGGCGACGATCTGCGCCTCCGGAGCTTCGAAGTCGAGGTCGTAGACGCCGGGCAGATCCAGCACGTCGAGCGCGGGCAACGGGCCAGCCGCCTCGGCACGGCCGCTGCGCACCGAGGTGGTCGTGCCCGGGAAGTTCGAGGTCTTGGCGCGCGCGCCGCAGAGCACGTTGAAAAGTGTGGTCTTGCCGGTGTTGGGATTGCCGATGAGCGCGATGCGCCGCACGGGGGCGGCGGCGGCCGGCGGCTCGAGGTCAGGCGCGACAGCCGTGGGCATGCCGGCCTACTTCTTGGCCTCGGCCTCGGGCACTACGTAGAGACACCGTGCCACGGCGCTCGACAGCCCGATGCGCGTGGCCCGTACCTGCACGATGCATGGGTCGCCCACCTTGCAGAGACGCATCACGCAGGCATCGTGGAGGCCGAGCGACCGCAGCATGGTGCGCGACTCCGCGTCCCGCACCTCGTGCAGCGTGGCCACCGCGCCGACAGGCACCGAGGTGAGCGGCACGGCCGGCGACTCGAGGTCGGACGCGGGCGGCGGGGTCGAGGTCGGGGTCGGGGACGACATGCTGATAACGCTCTTATTCTACCCATCCTGAGACGTGATCTCATAATCGTCCTTGCCGGGAATCGACCCGCCGGAAACCGGGCGCGGCCCTTATTTGCGCAGTTTTTCCGTGATTTCCGCGCGTGGGGTACCAACCGACGCGGCACGGCGGGCGGTGGAGGGCCCGCACCCGGTGTCAGGTGCGGGCCTACGGGTGCTACTTCTTCTCGCTGACGAGCAGGCGCTCGAGCGCCTCGAGCCGCGCCTTCAGGTCGGTGATCTCACGGTGCTGCTTCTGCACCTCGTTGAGGAGCATGGCGTTGACCTTTTGGTATTGCACCGTCTCGATCTCGCCCCGCGCATTGTGGGCGACGAGATCCGGGTAGACCTGCTCGACTTCCTCGGCGATGAGCCCGTAGTCGATCGGCTTGCTGCCGTTGGCATACGCCTGCGTGTAGCGATAGGTGACCGGACGCAGCTGCATCAGCCCACTGCTCGCGTCGCCCATGTCCTGGATGTCCTCCTTGTAGCGCCGCGACGAGCTGACGGTGCCCAGCTGTCCGTTGGAATCGATCATGACGGTCACGGCGTTCGCCTGGCCGGTGGTCACGCCGCGCACACCGCCAACGAAGAATCGGGTGTAGAAACCGGAGTCGCCGATCCGAACGGTGTCGGACTCGGTGTTGCCTGCACCAGATCCCACGCTAAAGCCGAGGTACAGGTTCCGGGTTCCGGTGATCTTCGAGCCGCCCGCAAGGGTGCCAATCGCAATATTGTGTTGGCCCAGGAAACTATCGAGCGCGAGGTCGCCAATGGCGATGTTGAAGCCCCCGATGATGTTGGCGGCGAGCGCCCGGAAGCCGACGGCCACATTGCCCTCCACTGCGCCGTTCAGGGCTTCCAACGCCTGGACACCCACTGCGACATTGTGCAGACCTGGTCCCGCCCCGGCCAACGCGTTGAGCCCAAGAGCGACGTTCTGTGTGCCCCGGTCGTGCACGAACAGGGCACCTCCCTTCCGGATGTTGCCGGTGAGATCGATATCCCCGTCGTTGCGCACGAGAAACCGCGACGTGCTGTTCAACATGAAGTTGATCGTGCCGCCCGACGCGATGTTGTTGATGCGGTACTCGTGGGTGGAGTTGTTGAACCCCTGGAACTGGCCCAGCGCCCCGTTCTGATCGTAGAAGAGCATCCCCGAATAGGAGTTTGGGCTGCTGCCGAGGTTTTGTACCGCCAGGCCCGTCTGAGTGCCATCCGAGTTGGCGAATCGCGAGTGCAAGAAATCAAGCGGCGTCGTGGTGCTGAGACCGATCCTGCCCCCGTTCTCAAACAACACTGAGCTCGTCAAGTCCACGCTGTTGGTGAACTTCCCGATGAAGTTCGCCGTGCCCGTGCTGACATTGGGCGAGGTTGCGCGCGTGGCGGTCGTCGACGCGTCGCCACTCGCGCCCGTCGCACCATCCTTCCCGGCGGCGACCCGCAGAAACGCCGACGGCGGCAGGCCGCCCAGC
>JANMDX010000328.1:0-86513 GCA_031376505.1 Acidobacteriota bacterium | reverse complement strand
TCGTTCATGGTGCCGTCGCCGCCCCAGGCGACCACGAGTTCCACGCCGCTGCCCGCGGCCTCGCGCGTTACCTCGGTCGCGTGTCCTGGACCGAGGGTCACTGTGACCCGCACGTCGAATCCAGCGTGCTGAAGCACGCGGCCCGCCAGCTGGACCTCGGCCGCGCCGCCGGGGTATGCGCGCACGCCAGACACAGGATTGATCACGACGAGCGCTTGCGTCACGGCGCCAGCCCGCGAAGCACCCGTGGCGTGAGAAACCACCGCAACGTCCCGGGGCCACCAGGCATGGCCCGGTCGACGTCAATGCGGCACACCGCACCCTTCTTGAACTCGATCGCCCCCCGCGCGCCGAGCAGTTTCGCGGCCAACTCGCCAAGGTCCGGCTCGTGGCCGACCAGCGCCACTCGCGACGTGCGGCGCGAGGCTCCGGCATGCGCGATCAGCATGGCCACGATGTCGGCAAACCGCCCACCCGGCGCCAGGGCGTCGGCCGTGGCCAGCGGGGGCCGGGGCCGCAGCCCCTGGGCGAGAATCTCAGCAGTGCCGAGCGCGCGCGCCAGGGGGCTCGTCAACACCAGGTCGACGACGAGGCCGAACGCGCGAAGTCCCACCACGCAGGCCCGCCACTTCTCGACACCGTCGGGCGTGAGCGGCCGGGCGCCATCATCTGGATACTGCGGCCCTCGCTCGGCGGCCACCGCGTGCCGCACCAAGTACAACTCCAGCGAGAGTGGGACGGCCGGGGTCACGCCGCGGACCGGACGCCAAACGTCGCAGTGCTCGCCAACAACGACGCGGAGAGGGCGAGCAGTGCGTCGCGACGGCTCATGAACGCCGCGTGCAACTGGCGACACTCCTGATCGAGTGCGCCGGCCAATCCGCCCAGGTCCCTGGCCGCCGCTCGTGACCGGGCCACGATCCGCAATTGCACATCGGCCAGGTTCCCGGCCAGGACGTGCAGGTCGTGCGCACGTCCCAGCAGATCCTGGATGACCCGCAGTTGGCGCAGTTGCGTCGAGACCCGTGAGCCCTGCGCCGCACCGCTTGTCTCGAGCGCATAGCGCAGCCGCTTGACGGCGATGCGCACAGCATGGAGCCGGCCAGGCACGTACACACCGCTCACGCGGTCGACGGCCCGCTCGACGTCGCGGGCGCGCCGCACCACCCGGGCCTGCAACGCGCGGACGGTGACATCTGCCTTCACGTGGGCCGCGTCCTCACACAGGGCCCCGAGGTCTGCTGACATCCGGGTGAGCCGGTTCGCCGTCAGCACGACGCGCGCCTGCCGCAGGGCCGCGGCCCGCTCCCGCTGCAGCCATCGCTGCGCGGCACTTTGCGCTACGACACCGAGCGGGTGGGCCACCACCGCTTCGTCGAAATGGACCGCCGCCACGTCGAGCTCGCGCACGGATCCGAGCGCGCGCGTCACGCGGCGCACCTTACGGCGCAGGCCGTTCTTTACCCCGTCGCCGTCGGCCAGGAGTACGGGCAGTACCTCGCGCAAGCGACGCGACGCCACCCGCGCCTGATGCACCGCAGACGGTTCACCGCCAAGTGCGGCCGCGATCACCTCGGTGAGCGCAGTCACTCGCGGCGCAAGAAGCGTATGAATGGGTGTGCGTCGTGCCATACTGAGCGCTATCTGGTGGCGTGCCGTCGAGTGCCACCTATTATAGCCACCTCCCGCCCATGCGTCTCGCCGCCATCGACATCGGTACGAACTCCGTTCATATGATCGTGGTGCAGGTGCGTCCCGATTTTTCGTTCGAGGTCATCGACCGGGAAAAAGAGATGGTGCGCCTGGGCGCCGGCGGGCTCGACGGGCGCAAGTTGACGCGCGAGGCCATGGCCGCTGCGCTGCAGGCGCTCGGCAAGTTCGAACGGCTGGCCAAGTCGCACCAAGTCGACGAGATTCTCGCGGCCGCCACGAGCGCCACCCGCGAGGCCGAGAACGGCGGCGACCTGCTGGCGGCAATTGAGGATCAGACCGGCATTCGGCCCCGCATCATTACCGGCACTGAAGAGGCACGCCTGATCCATCTGGCTGCGGTATACGGCGTGGATACGCCCAAGCCGGCTGTGGTCATCGACATCGGCGGCGGCAGTGTCGAAGTCACGCTGGGTGCCGGCGACGACGTGCGATTCGCGCGCAGTTTCAAGCTCGGCGTGATCCGCCTCTCGGAGCGTTTCGTGACGTCAGACCCCCTCAGCGGACGCGACGAACGCAAGCTGCTCGCCCACATCGCCGACCAGACCGACCGCTACCTGGGACACATCGTGAACGCCGGTTTCGACCGCGTGATTGGCACCTCGGGCACGATCCTGTCGCTCGGGTCGGTCGCTGCCGCGCACGACACCGGCACGGCACCGTCGGAAGTGCGGAATCTGCGGGTGTCGGCGAAGGCCATCCGCAAGGTGCGCAAGCTCGTCTGCGGCTTGCCGCTCGACCGTCGCCTAGGCATTCCCGCGCTCGACCCCCGGCGCGCCGACCTTGTCGTGGCCGGCGCCGTGCTGCTCGACGCGCTGCTGAAGCGGCTTGGCGCCAAAGACATCACGCTCTGCGATCTCGCGCTGCGCGAAGGCCTCGTGCTCGATTTCATACAGCGCAATCGCAAGCATATCCGGCAGGTCGACGACATTCCCGACGTGCGCCGGCGTTCGGCGATTGAACTGGCAGAGCGCTGCGGCTGGGAAGCAGAGCATTCGCAACAGGTGACGCGGCTGGCGCTCAGGCTGTTCGATGGCTTGCGCGAAGTGCACGGCCTGGGCGACCGCGAGCGCGAATGGCTCGAGTACGCGGCGCTGCTGCACGATGTCGGGAACCACATCAGCTACGAGCGGCACCACCGGCATTCGTATTACCTGATCAAGAATGGCGATCTGCGCGGCTTCGAGCCGGCCGAAATCGAGGCGGTGGCACTCGTGGCGCGCTATCACCGGCGCGCAGAGCCGAGCCGCGACCACGAGGGCTACCAGGACCTGACGAGCGGCCAGCGGCACGCCGTGCGCGTCCTGGGCGCGATTCTGCGGCTCTCCGAGTCGCTCGATCGCAGCCGGCACTCCATGATTCGAACGGTCACTGTCAACACGCGCGCCGACACCATCGCCCTCGAACTCGAGGGGCGCGGGGACGCCGAACTGGAGGTGTGGGCGGCCTCTCGTCAGCTGGCACCGCTCGAGCGCGCCATCGGCCGCCCGATGCGCCTGCAGGCTCGCGTCGTCGACGACGTCGACCCGCCGGACGGCTCGAAGCCCGCGCGACGCGGCGCGAGCGCGCGCCCGCGCGCGGCCCGTTAACGTGAAATTTACATGGCGGAAACTGCGGCGACACCGGCGGCGGATACGCTATGCACATGCGTGTTCTGCGATTCGTCGTGATGACGAGTGCCCTCGGCCTGGTGGTGGCCTGCGGCGGGGCTCAGAGCGGATCGTCGTCCCGCGCCCAGGAGACGTCCACCGTCGCCCTCGACGGGTCGAGCACCGTCTTCCCAATCAGTGAAGCCGTCGCCGAGGAGTTCCAGAAGGTCGCGAAAGACGTACGGGTCACCGTCGGCATTTCGGGCACGGGTGGCGGATTTCAGAAATTTTGCCGCGCTGAAACGGATATCAGCAACGCGTCTCGACCGATCACCTCCGGTGAGGCGGAGGCTTGCGTAAAGGCCGGAGTCGCGTTTGTGGAATTGCCCGTGGCGTACGACGGTCTCGCGGTGGTCGTGAATCCCAAGGCCACCTGGATCGACCACATTACCGTGGACGAACTCAAGGCCATGTGGGCGCCAGAAGCGCAAGGCGCGATCATGCGCTGGTCGCAGGTGCGGGCCGGATGGCCAGACCGCGAACTGCACTTGTTCGGCGCGGGCGTGGATTCCGGCACCTACGACTACTTCACGCAGGCCGTGGTCGGCAAGGAAGGGGCCAGCCGCGGCGACTTCACCTCGAGCGAAGACGACAACGTGCTCGTGCAGGGGATCGGCAGCGACGAACTGGCGATCGGCTTCATGCCCTATGCGTATTACGTCGAAAACAAGGCGGCGTTGAAGCTTGTGGCCGTCGACGACGGCAAGCCCGACAACGGTGCGGGTCCGATCCTGCCGAGCAGCGAGTCCGTGAAGACCGGCACCTACCAGCCGCTGTCGCGGCCGGTCTTCATCTACGCGTCGGTCGCCGCCCTGGCGCGGCCCGAAGTATCCCGGTTCGTCGACTACTACCTCACTGAGGGTGGCGCTCTTGCAGAGGACGTGGGCTACGTGCCGCTCGGCGACCGAGGGTATGCCCTCGTGCTGGCGCACTTCAAGGCCCGCACGACTGGTTCAGTCTTCGAGCACGCCGGCTCGCAGGTGGGCCTGACGATCGATCAACTGCTTCAGCGCGAAGGCAAGTAGGCTCATCAGATGTCTTCGCGCCGCGCCGAGCGCTTCATCGAGAGCCTGTTGTTCCTGTGTGCCCTGCTGTCGGTCGGCACCACCGCCGGCATCATCATCGTGCTGGCGATCGAGACATTCGCCTTCTTCCGCGAAGTGCCGATCGCCGAGTTCCTGACCGGCACCGAGTGGACTCCACTGTTTGCCAACCCACGCTTCGGTGTGCTGCCGCTGATGCTCGGCACCGCGCTGGTGTCGGCGATCGCGATGGCCGTCGCGGTGCCAGCGGGCCTGATGAGCGCCATTTATCTGAGCGAGTACGCGCCTGATGGAGTACGGCGCGCCGTGAAGCCGGCGCTCGAAATTCTGGCTGGCGTGCCCACCGTGGTCTACGGGTACTTCGCCCTGACGTTCGTCACGCCGCTCCTGCAGCAGTGGCTGCCGGGACTGAGCGGATTCAACGCGCTCAGTCCGGGCATCGTGATGGGCCTCATGATCCTGCCCCTCGTGAGTTCGCTGTCGGAAGACGCGATGCAGGCCGTACCGCGCGGTCTGCGTGAAGGCGCGTACGCCCTCGGCGCGACTCGGATGCAGACCTCGGTGCAGGTGGTGGTACCGGCGGCGTTCTCCGGGATCACCGCGGCGGTCATCCTGGCGGCGTCTCGCGCCGTTGGCGAGACCATGATCGTGGCTATCGCCGCCGGCCAGCAACCACGGTTCACGCTGAGTTTCTTTGTCCCGATCGAGACGATGACCGCCTACATCGTGCAGGTCAGCCTGGGCGACACGCCGCAAGGCACGCTCGAGTACCGCACGATCTTCGCCGTAGGCATGCTGCTGTTCCTATCGACCTTCGCATTGAACCTCGCCAGCACTTGGCTGCGCGCCCGCTTCCGCGAGGAGTACAACTGATGCCCGTCGACCTGACGGCATCGCCGTCAAGTGCCACCCGCCGACGGGCCGATCTGATCTTTCAGGCTGCGGCGCTCTTCGTGCTGGTCGCGGCCCTCGCCGCGCTGGCGGTGCTGGTCGCCACGGTGTGGAGAGACGGCGCCGGTCGACTGGACTGGCGCTTCCTCACCAGCTTCCCGTCGCGCCGCGCCGCCAACGCGGGTATCTACCATGCGATCGTCGGCAGCGTGTACGTGATCGTGCTCACGGCCGTCCTGGCGTTGCCGGTTGGCGTGGCGGCGGCGGTCTACCTCGAGGAGTACGGCGGCAGGAGCCGGCTCGCCCGCTTCATCGAGCTCAATATCGCCAACCTCGCCTCCGTCCCGTCAATCATCTATGGCTTGCTCGGTCTCGGCCTCTTCGTGCGAGCGATGGGGATGGGGCGCAGCGTGATGTCAGGGGCGGCCACGCTGGCCTTGCTCGCGCTGCCAGTGGTCATTCTGTCAACCCGCGAAGCGTTGCGTACGGTGCCGTCATCGATCCGCGAGGGCTCGTACGCGCTCGGCGCAACGCAGTGGCAGACCATCTGGCACCAGGTGCTGCCGATGTCATTGCCTGGCATCATGACCGGCCTGATCCTGGCGCTGTCGCGCGCGATCGGCGAAACGGCGCCGCTCATCGCGATCGGCGCGTTGACCTACATCCCATTCGCCCCGGACAGCATCTGGTCGCCGTTCACCGTGCTGCCGATTCAGATTTTCAACTGGGTCTCCCGCCCGCAGGTAGCGTTCAAGCAGAACGCCGCAGCGGGTATCCTCGTCCTCCTCCTGCTGCTGCTGACCATGAACGCCATTGCCATCGTGCTCCGCGACCGCTACCAGCGAAAGGGTCGGTGATGTCCGCCGAGACCCGGCCCATGCCCACGGCTCTGTCGAGCCTCGTGCGTCCCGGGGCGCCGACCCCCGACACCGCGCCGGTCAAGATCCAGGTGGAGGCGCTGAACTTTTATTACGGTCAGAAGCGCGCACTCGACACGATCTCGATCAAGATTCACGCACACCGGGTGACCGCGTTCATCGGACCGTCGGGCTGCGGTAAGAGCACGTTCCTGCGGACGCTGAATCGGATGAACGACATCATCCCTGGCGCGCGCGTCGACGGCAAGGTGCTTATCGACGGACACGACGCGTATGGCCCGGGCGTGGACGTCGTATCGTTGCGACGGCAGGTCGGCATGGTGTTCCAGAAGTCGAACCCCTTCCCCAAGTCGATCTTCGAGAATGTCGCCTACGGGCTGCGCATCAACAATCTCGCCCGTAGCCAGGCCGAACTGGCAGAGCGGGTAGAGGAAAGCCTGCGCGCCGCGGCCATCTGGGAGGAGGTCAAGGACCGGCTGCACGAGTCCGCTCTGGCCCTCTCGGGCGGTCAGCAGCAGCGCCTGTGCATCGCCCGCGCGCTGGCAATCAGGCCCGACATCCTGCTGATGGACGAACCGGCCTCCGCGCTCGACCCGATTGCCACGCAGCGGATCGAAGAGCTGGTCTACGACCTGAAGAAGGCCTACACGATCGTGATCGTGACCCACAACATGCAGCAGGCGGCTCGGGTCTCGGACCACACGGCGTTTTTCTGGCTCGGCCGGCTGGTTGAGTATGGCCGCACGGATAAGATCTTCACGGCGCCGGCGGAGAAATTGACCGAAGACTACGTCACGGGCCGTTGCGGCTAGGGGGATGCACGTGGAACGCGTCGTTCGGCACTTCCAGGAAGAACTCGGCGCACTGCAGGAGCGCTTGCTCACGATGGGCGGGTTCGCCGAGGAACGCGTGCGCGAGGCCGTGCTGGGGCTGGCCACACGGGATATCGCCGTCGTGGACCGGGTACTAGACGGCGACGAGCCGATCAACGATCTGCACATCGAGATCGACGACCGGTGCTTCAAGCTGCTCGCACTCCACCAGCCGATGGCCGCCGACCTACGTGCCATTGTTGCGGCGGTCAAGATCAACACGGACCTCGAGCGGGTCGGCGACCTGGCGGTCAACATCGCCGAGGCCGCCAAGCGGTATCTGCTGCATGCACCGGTCAAGCCGCTCATTGACATTCCGCGAATGGGCGCCATCGCGCAGGGCATGCTGCGCGACGCGCTCGACGCCTTCGTGCGGCGCGACACCGCGCTGGCCGAGGCGGTCCTGGCCGCCGATGACGAACTTGACGGACTGAAGTCACAGATCTTTCGCGAGCTGCTGACCTACATGATGCAGGACACGGCCAAGATCGAGCCGGCGCTCGACCTCATCCTGGTGTCGCGTCACCTCGAGCGCATCGGCGACCATGCCACCAACATCGCAGAGGACGTCATCTTCCTCGTGTCGGCCAGAGACGTGCGCCACCTGGGCTCGGGCGGCGGCGCCGCCGGCACGTAGCATGGGGGAACGCGCATTCCGAGGCATGATATCTATCTTTCTCTGGCATTGAATGATTCCAGTCGATGCCCAGCTCAGCTCCGTCGTTGCCCCGCTGGTGGCGAGACTGGAATACAATGAGGTGGATGGAGCGACGAGCGGTGTGCGCCGTGTGCCGGCTTCATCCGGTGGAGTTGCGCTGGAGACCGTTCTGCAGCCAGCGCTGCCAGCAGGAAGACCTGGCGCGGTGGGTCGATGGCACGTACCGGGTGCCAGGGCCGGCTGTCGGCAGCACCGATCATTCCGACGACGATTTTTCCGTGTAGCACGCGGTGCGCCGTTCCAGCTGGCCGCCGCCAGTTCGCCCGAACCCAAAGCCCCGGGCCCCGAGTCCCAGTAGTTATGGCCGACACGCTGACGATTACCGACAACCGCACGGGCAAGACCTACGACGTGCCGATCACCGATGGCACCATCAAGGCGATGGACCTGCGGAAGATCAAAGATGGTGACGAGGACTTCGGCCTGAGCACCTACGACCCCGCCTTCATGAACACCGCGTCGTGCCGCAGCAAGATCACCTACATCGACGGTGACAAGGGCGTGCTGATGTACCGCGGCTACCCGATCGAGCAGCTGGCCGAGCACAGCACCTACCTCGAAACGGCCTATCTGATTCTGTTCGGCGAGTTGCCCACGGCCGGGGAGCTGGCATCGTGGACCGAAGAGATCACGATGCACACGATGGTGCACGAGAACATCAAGAAGTTCATGGAAGGCTTCACCTACGACGCCCATCCCATGGGCGTGTTCGTGAGCACCGTCGGCGCGATGTCGACCTTCTATCCAGACGGCAAGCAGATCTTCGACCCGGCATCGCGCCGGAAGCAGATCGTGCGGCTCATCGCCAAGGTGCCGACGATTGCCGCCTATGCTTATCGGCACAGCATCGGCCGCCCGTACGTCTACCCCGACAACGACCTGAGCTTCACCGGCAACTTTCTGAACATGCTGTTCAAGATGACCGAGGTGAAGTACGCGCCGAACCCCGTGCTCGAACGGGCGCTCGACGTGCTGTTCATCCTGCACGCCGACCACGAGCAGAACTGCTCGACGAGCGCCATGCGCGGCATCGGTAGCTCCCATGTGGATCCGTACTCGGCACTGGCCGGCGCGGCCGCAGCCCTGTACGGTCCGCTCCACGGCGGCGCCAATGAAGCCGTGCTGAAGATGCTGCAGGAGATCGGCTCGGTGGCCAACATCCCAGCCTTCATCAAGGGCGTCAAGGCCGGCGAAGGCCGCCTGATGGGTTTCGGCCACCGTGTCTACAAATCGTACGACCCGCGCGCCCGCATCATCAAGCAGACGGCCTATGAAGTGTTCGAGGTCACGGGCAAGAACCCGTTGCTCGACATCGCGCTCGAGCTCGAGCGCATCGCGCTTGAAGACGACTACTTCATTCAGCGAAAGCTGTACCCGAACGTCGACTTCTATTCGGGACTCATCTACGAGGCGATGGGCTTCCAGATGGCGATGTTCCCGGTGCTGTTCGCTATCGCCCGCACCGTGGGCTGGGCGACGCAGTGGGACGAGATGCTGCTCGACGGCGACCAGAAGATCGCGCGGCCCCGCCAGATCTACACGGGCTACGCCGAACGCAACTACGTGCCGACGGCACAGCGGACGTAAGGTCGCGCCCGTCCGATCGCAGCCGTCACGGAAGGCCGGTTCCCCAGGGGCCGGCCTTTCCCGTGTCTGGCCCGCGCGCAGGCTCTCTCGGCCCGACTACGACGCCCTCGGCGTCACGCCGCCGCCCGGCCCCAGGTAGCGCGCCACGAGCACCGTGACGTCGTCGCTCTGCTGCGCGCCGCCGGCGAAGGACTGCACGGCGGTGATGATGCTCTGCAGGAGGTCGTCGAGCGGCGCATTCCGGTGCGTGATGGCCTCAGCCGCGAGCCGCTCGTCGCTGAACTCGTCACCGGCCATGTTCAACGCCTCCGTCACCCCATCGCTGTAGATAATGAGCACGTCGCCCCGTTCGAGCCGCGTCTCGGCATCGGCGTAGGTGGCGCTGCTGAAGAGCCCCACCGGTACGCTGCCCGAGTCGAGTGAGCGGACGCCGTTTGGTCCTACCACGATCGGCGGGTTGTGGCCCGCGTTGCAGTAGGTCAGTACGCCGTCAGGCGTGAGGGTGGCGAAGAACACGGTCGCATAGCGCGCGTCGATCTGGCGTTTCAGCAGCCCGGTGTTCACGAGCTTCATGGCCGAGGCCGGAGTGCCGCCGCCCACCTGAGCCGAGAACAAGCCCTGGATCTTCGCGGTGAGCAGCGCCGCCGCCGGCCCCTTGCCCGCGACGTCGCCGAGCACGACGCCGATCCCGCCGTTGTCCATGTCGGTGTATTCAAAAAAATCGCCGCCGATCGACCGCGACGGCAACGACGCGCCCATGGCCTCGAAGAAGTCGCCGTCGCGACGGCCCTCCGGCAGCAGCGAGCGCTGGATCTCTGCGGCGATGCGCAGTTCGTGCTCGATCTTGGCCTTCTCGAGCGTCTCGCGATAGAGCCGCGCGTTCTCGATCGCGACACCAGCTTCGTTGGCCAGCGTGTCGAGCGCGCTGCGCGTGGCCTGCGAGAGCAGCTGGCCCTTCTCGCGGCTGTCGAGATACAGCACGCCGATGGCATGGGCCTCTGGCGCCATGTCCGGCCGGTCGAGGTAACGCACGAGCCGTAGCGGCGTGCACAGCACATGGCGGATCCCCAGGGCGACGGTCCCGCGATGGTCTTGTGCCAGGTCGCCGTCGAGCAGGTCGGCCACGACCTTCAACTCACCGGTCGCGAACACCTCTTCGGGGATCTTGCGGCTCATGTCGAAGCGATTGCCGGGCAGCGTGACGCGACCCCGCGCGCGCGCCAGCTTCATATCGAGGGTTCGATCCTCGCCGGCCAGCATGATGAAGCCACGTTCGGCGCCGGTGACGCCGATGGCGGTGTCGAGCACCAGAGCCAGCACCTCGTCGAGCACGCGGCCCGACCCCAGCGCGCGCAGTCCTTCGAGCAGGGTCGCCATCTGCCGGATATCGCCCACGGCCGTGCCAACCGATGAGGTGTCGCCCGACGACGGCGCGTCATCGATCAGGAACGTGACTTCGGCGCCCCCCGTGCGCCCCAGTTGCACCTTGTCGCCGTGCTTCAGCTGGTGCTCCGTGACGGCCTCGCCATTGACGAACGTGCCGTAGCGGGAGCCCCGATCCTTGATCAGCACGTACCCGTCGAGCTGCACGATCTCGGCGTGTTCACGCGAGACATCGCTACCGACCATCCGCACGTCGCTCTCGGTGCGCCGGCCAATGGTCAGCAGCGGCTTGTCGATGGGGATGACGCGGCGACCGAGGCCGTCGTTCACTTCGAGACGTGGTTCAGCCATGGGATCCTGTCGATCATAAGCCCGATGCGGCCGGCAGCGCCAGACTGCCTCGCCCCCTCAGCCGCGGCTTCGGCTTCGCCACCAGGCGCTGGCCGTCGCCCCGGCCAACGCCGCCAGGCCCGCCCAGCCGACCCACAGCACCACGGCGTCGGCGATCGCTGGCAGGTACGCGGCGACTGCGCCAGCCACGAGGGCGACCGCGACTGCCACCAGGCCGGTCGGGCCACGCTGCGCTGGTGGCGGCGCCACCCGGGAATCAGCCGTCGCGCGCCCGCAGCGGTAGCAGATGAGCGCTTTGGCGGCAATGTCGGTATCGCAGAAACGGCAGCGCATGACTCGGGCGGGCCCCATCGCTTGGGACCGAGTCTCAGCATACGCAATACTAGCGGCCGGAGCCACTGCGCCGATGATTCCCCTCCGCGACGTCATTCCCTCCCGTACGTGGCCCGGCGTGACCGTCGCGCTCGTCGCCCTGAACGCGCTCGTCTACGCAGGCGAAATGGGTTTGTCCGCCAGAGAGTTCGAGACCTTCATCCGCGCCTTTGGCCTCGTACCGGCCAGCTTCACGTGGGGCAACGTGCTCTCATCGATGTTCGTGCACGGCGGCCTGCTGCACCTGGTCGGCAACATGCTCTATTTGTGGATCTTCGGCGACAACGTCGAGGACCGCATGGGCCACGGGCGATTCCTGGCCTTCTACCTGCTGTGCGGCGTGGCCGCGGCGCTGGCCCAGACGCTCGTGTCGGCCGATTCGATGGTGCCGATGGTCGGCGCGTCGGGAGCCGTGGCTGGCGTAATGGGCGCCTACTTCGTGCTCTACCCGAAGTCGCGCGTGCTCACGTTCTTCCCGTTCCCCCTCATGCTCATCGAGATCCCGGCCGTATACCTGCTCGGCCTGTGGTTCGTGATGCAGTTTGTGAATGGCCTGGGCTCGCTGGCGCCGCCGGCCGCGGGACAGCTGGCCGGGGGCGTGGCCTTCTGGGCGCACATTGCCGGCTTCGGCGCTGGCGCGCTGCTGATCTTCCTGTTCCGGCGGCCGGAGCGTGACCGCGTGGAGTGGTGGGGCGGACCGTCGGCGTAGAACAGAGGCCGAGAAGGCGGCGTGCCATCGCGGGTAGCGCCGCGCTCAGGAGCGCTGGCGAATCTCGCGCGAGACGCGCGCCAACTCGATCATGAGCCGCTCGAATTCGGCGGACCAGGTGGCGGGGTCCACTCCCGGCTTCTTCTGGATGAGCGCCTCGGCGTCGGCCTCGAGCGCACGGCGGCGGCCGATGAGCTCTCGCACGGCGGGGTCAGCACTTTCGGTTGCGCTGTCGCGATCGAGATACAGCGCCCGCGCCATGGTGCCCTGCAGGCCGGTGGTCGTGGCCTGCACGCCCGCCCGATCGGCCGTGTCGGTCAGAATCGCACGCTCGGTCGTCAGCTGCGCGCGCTCGGTGTAGTGACGCGCCACGCCGCCGCTTGCCGCGGCGAAGAGCTCCCAGACGGACGTCCGGCCGTTCTTGTCGAGATCGGACGCGGCGTCGCCCAGCGACTTGGCGAAGTAGTCTGGGAAGACGGTGGCGTAGCGCTGGGCGGCGGTTTCCGTGGCGGTGATGACGACGCGTCCCCGCTCGGCCAACGCCTGAACAAACGGCGCGCTCGCCTCGGTCGTATTCACGACCACCAGACGGCCGGGCACCGTGTCCAGCATGACCGACCAGTCGGCGGCCGTCAGGTCGGGGCCTACCAGGTTGAACTTCGCCTGCGTGCCGTCGAACGTGCCGTGGCCGAGCAGCACGACCAGGACGAGGTCGTCCTTCTGCGTCTGGCCCTTGAGCACGGTGAACGTCTTGCGCACGTTCTCGGCGGTGGCCGGCGTGCCCGACTCGCGCGCGGTCTCGTCGACCAACTGGAGAATCTGCGCCGGCTGGAAGCCGAAGCGGCTGACCAGCGCCGACGACATGGCCTGCCGCCACCCGGCCAATTGTGCGGCGTAGTCGGCACCACCCGATGCGCCACTGACAATCACCGCCCAGCGTCCGTCGCGTGGAGCCGATGTCGGCGCCGTGGCCGGCTGCGCGCCGGCCGGCGCGGCCACCACTGCCACCAGGCCGAGCCCCACGATGAGCCGTCGAGACATTTTCATGCCAGTCCTACGCGCCGCCGCACGCCCCACTCTGCCGCAAGGAGCGCAATCACCGCAAGCAGGCTCCAGGCGCCGTGCCACAGATCGCGAAATTCCGGCGGGCCATCGACCACACGGGCAGACTGCAGGAGCGGCGGAATCCGCGCCACGTCGGCGGGCCGCACGTACAACCCGCCGCTCTCGATCGCCAGCCGCTGCAAGACGGGTTCGTTGAGGCGCGGGTCGGCCATCTCGGGATCGGCGCCCCCGGCCAGAACGGCGCGCTCAGCCGTGCCGAGCGATTCCCCGCCCCGGCGAGCCTCGGCGGTGACGCGGTAGACACCGGCGTCGCCAAACGCGACGCTGGCTGCATACCGTCCGTCGGCCGCGTCGAGGAGCACCGCCGTGATCCGCCGCTCCTCGCCGCCGGGCCAGGCCACACGCACCTGCACCTCCGCGTCCCGCACGGGCGCGAAGTCCCGGTCGCGCACCAACACCGACACGGGCTCGGTGGTGCCGGGCGAAGGACTGCCAATCGACGCCACCGATACCGCGTTGAGCGTGCCTCGCGCGAGCCACCGGGTCAGCTGCCGCCAGATGGTGTCGTAGGTGGTATCGGCCGCCGGCAGCATCATGCGCCATCGCCACGACGCCTCGCCCGCAAACACCATCGCGCGGCCCTGGCCGTAGCGCTGCACCGCCACGAGCGTACGCGCCTCGCCGCCAGGTCCCTGGGTGGTTGCCAGCACGAGCGCCCCGGGGCGCGGGCCGCCCACGGCCGACACCGACGCCAGGGACGGGAGCGCGGCCCAGCGGCGGCGCGACTCGTCGGCCGTGGCGCCGATGCGGGTCGCCGGGTGGTCGGCCCCGTCACTGGTCAACTGCGCCGCGGCGGCTACCGGCGTGTCGTTCGACGCGCGCGCCACCGTCGCCCGGCGGTCGGACATGTCGACGGGCAACACCTCGTCGAGCGCCGTGCGGGCCAGCCCTTCGCGTTCAAACGAACGTCCGCCGAGGACGAGCAGCCCACCGCCACGATCTGACACAAACGCCGCGGTGGCCTCGAGCTGCTCCGGGCTGAAGAACGCCGCCTCGACGTTCCCGAACACGACCGCGTCGTAGGCAAAGAGGCCCGAGCGCGTGGTCGGGAAGCCGGCCGCCAGGACCTCGGCGCGCGAGGCGGCGGCCTGCACGAAGAACGTGGGGCGCCCATCGTCGGTCAGTCCCTTGCGGATCACTGAGTCCACGTCGAGGCTACTGTCGCGCGCGAGCGCGCGCTTGAGGAACGTGTGTTCGTAGCCCGGCGCGCCCTCGATGAGGAGCACGCGGCGGCGCCGGCCCGGCGGCTCGACGAGTACGCTGCGCGTGTTGTTCTCGGCGGCCACCTCCCCAGGCGCCACCGGCACCTCGACGCGGTAAACGGTGGGCGTGGCAGGATCGGGCGACACGGTAAAGACCGTGCTGACCGGCGCGCCGTCGATGACCGGCAGGCGGCGCACGTCCACCGGCCGGCCATTGGCGGTCAACGTCAATTCGAGCGCCTGCGCCCCAAACCCGGTGCTGAGCGCCGAGACCTGCACCTCCACCGTCGAATCAGCCAGCCGCGGCTCTCCGGCCGACATCGCGACCACTTCCCGGTCGCGCGTCATGCGCGGCTCCCCTACGCCCACGGTGAACACGGGCACGGGGACGGGGACGGCGGCCGAGGCATCGCGCGACGAGGTATCGCCGCCGTCGGACACGACCACGATGCCGCCCAGGGTGCGGCCGCGGTAGTGATCGGTCACGGCCTTCAACGCTCCGGTCAGATCGGAGCGGCCGGCCGAGGCTTGCATGTCGTCCAGCTCGGCGCGAGCCACCCCGTCGCCAAAGGCCCAGACCTCGGTCCTGAACGACCTCTCGAGCGCCGCGACGAGCTCGCCGGCCGCGCTCCGGGCTCGCTGCATGCGGGCCGGACCTGCCGCATCGGCCACGCGCATGCTGCGCGAGACATCCACCAGAATCGGCACGACCCGGTTGCGCGCTGCCGATGCCGGCAGCACGCGTACTGGCCGCAGCACGGCCGCGACCAGCAGCAGCAGGGTGAGCGCCCGCAGCGCCATCAGGCCGGCCCGGGCGCGGGTGGGCACGCGTGCGGCGGCATACGTGGAGACCGCGAGGCCGATCGCACCGGCACATACGAGCGCGTAGCCCCACCATGGCAGTGCGACGGCAAAACGCATCGCCGCTATCGCTCCGGCCGCCGTGGCGTGGCCAGCGACCGATAGTACTTCTCGACCAACCGCCGGTAGTCGTCTGGCACGGCGTCAGTGGCGCCTGCACCAAGCCGATCCCTGGTCTCGTGCTGGCGCAGTTCGTCCGACAGACTCCGCTCCACTTTCTCGAGCGCCAGCTGCAGGTTCTGCTTCAGCGTCTCCCAGCGCGCAAAGTCCTGCTTGAACGCTTCGGTCCCGGGTGCCGACACGCTCGGCTGCCACTCCTCAGGGGTCGACGGCCCGCGCATGTCGGGAGCCGCGCGGCCCATCGACTCGACCTGCGCACGCGCCTCGCGCATCTGCTCGGCCACCTGCCGCTGCAATCGCGCGACCTCGGCGCTCGCCGAGGCGCTCTCGCCGCGCTCGCCCGATTGACTGGGCTGGCCCTGACGCGGCTGGCCATTCTGATCGCGCCCGCCGCGGGCGTTCTGACCTCGCGCATTCAGTTGCTCGAGGGACCGCTCGACGCCCTCGAGCCGCTCGCGCAACTGCTTGGCCTGCGACAACGTACCCGACAGCCCCGTCGACGCCGGGTCGCCCGACCGCCCGTTGGCGAGGCGCTCGGCAACCCGGTCGAGCGTGCGGGCCGCGTCTGCGCCGATGGCCGCAGCGGCGGTGGCATTTCCAGGCGCGGCGCCAGCCGTCTTCGGCTCCTGCGCCCCGGACCGCTCGGATCTCGACGAACCGGCCGGGCCGCTCTTGGCCTGCGTGGCGGCAGCGTCCTTCAACGCGCGCGCCGCCTCGCGCATTCGCTCGGCGACCTTGCCCGATTCGAGCTCGCGCCCCGCCTGGTCAAGGGCCGACCGGCCCTCGTTGCCCCGAGCCTGACGCGACAAGTCGCGTAACTGCTGACCCAATCGCTCGGTACGCGACGCGAGCCGATCCTGCTCAGCGGCGACCTGCCGGCCGAGCGAGTCCCGGTCGCCTGACGCCCCCAATCGCTGCATCTCGGCGGCGAGCCGGCGTTCCGCGTCAGCGAGCTGCCGGGCTTCGGTCTGCAGGTCGCCCAAGCGCCGCTGCAGATCGTCGGCGGTCGACCCGCGCAGCGCCTGTTCCGCGCGACGGATGCGTTCAACGGCGCGGGCAGCACTTTCGCTGGCCGTGGCCGGATCCTGCTGCTTCAGTCCAGAGGCCGCCTGTCGCATGTCGGCGGCGGCTTCTTGCATCGCCTCCTGTTCGGATTGCGGCGAGCCCGCCCCAGACGCCTGGCCGCCGCCGTTGCGTTGGCCGGGCTGACCAGACTGACCACTCGGCTGCCCACGTGGTGTGCCTTGCGGTTCCGGCTGCCCCGAAGGCGGCTGGCCGTCGCGCTGGCCCGCAGCCGATGACGGCGACGACGGCTCGCGTCGCTCCGCGCCGGCATCGCGGCTCTTGGGCATCTCGCGGGCGAGCTCCTCGAGTTGGCGGCGCAGCTCGTCCTGGTCGCGCGTGAGCTTCTCGAGCCGACGCTTCAATGCCTCGGCCTCGAGCGCCTCCTGGTTGCGGGCCAGATCCTGCTGCTCTCGGCCGAGCGCCTCCTGCCGGCGCGCCAGTTCCCGGAGCTTGGCGAGGGGATCGTCCTCCTGGCGGTCATCCTGCCGCGTCTCGGACGATGCTGGCGTTTCGTAGTTGGTCTGCTGTTGCTTGCGTAACTCCTGGTCAAACAGCGCCGACAGATCGGGCGTGCTGCGGTTGCCACTGCCGCCGCCGCCCTGCTGACGCGCCACCTGACGGCGCCGCACGTCGGCCTCGGCGCGCAGAAGCTGGATGAGCGCCTCCTTCTCGTGGGGCAGCGCCGCCGCCGGCTGGAGACGGTCGAGCTCCGTCGCCGCCCGCCGCATCGCCTCGATCGCCGAGCCCATCGGATCGTCACCGACGTCGTTGGCCGTCGCGGGCCCACGGCGCCGCCGCGCAGGTCCTCCAGCCGCCTGCAGCTGGCTGCCCGCCTCTTTGGCAGCACGCTGCTCGAGTGCACGCTGCGCCGCGGCCAACGCCTTGATATCGGTGGCCGACCCGGCGCGGCTCGCGCGCCGCCCGCGGCTGTCGAGCTTCCAGGTGGCGACGACGATTTCCTTCTGCGCCGCGGCAAGATCCTGCACGCCCTGCGACTGCGCACCCGCGGCCATCGCCTGACTCTGTGCGGCCACGAACTCGTCGTTGAAGGCCTTCACTTCCAGAAAGTAGATGTCGCTGCGCGATTCCGACGACGGCTTGCCTCGGCCCACGTCGCGCGCCCGCACGTAGTAGGTCACGAAGTCGCCTGGTGCGACGTCGAGGTCCTCGAGAAACAGCATGTGCCGGCCGTTGGCGGTGAGGCCATCGCGCGGGCCCGGAAACGGCACGACCACTTCGGCTTCGCCGGGCTTCTGCAGCACGAGGTCGAAGCTGCGCACTCCAAAATCGTCGTCGGCGCGTGCTTCGATCAGCACCTCTTCAAGGGGCGTCACCTGCCGGTCGCCGGCCGGTCGCACGACGCGAACTTCGGGCGGGCGATCGAGCAACATGCGAATGAAATACTCGGTGTCGCCTGCGGTTTCGACGCCGTCGTCTTCCACGAAGGCCACGCGGTACGAGCCATCGGCGGCTACGTGCAGGTCGCCCGACGACAGCCGGC
This sequence comes from Acidobacteriota bacterium, assembly GCA_031376505.1. Lineage (GTDB taxonomy): Bacteria > Acidobacteriota > Vicinamibacteria > Vicinamibacterales > UBA2999 > CADEFD01. The sequence continues at coordinate 68,476 of JANMDX010000328.1, read as the reverse complement.
CCTCGACGCCAAGCGGCACACGGGTGCCGTCACCGAGCACGAGGGCGCTCGCGTGCACGGCGCGGTCGGCGGTGACCGTGAGCCGCACCGTCGTGCCCTCGGGCGCGTAGATGTCGCCGCCGTCTTCCTCGTGACGCGGCGCAAGTGATAACGCCGGCGGAAAGGCGTAGTCGAGGTCGATCCGTTCCACGAGGGGCGGATGCAGCACGGTGACCGTGAAGTCGCTCGAGCGGAGTCCTCCGGCACGCACGCGATACGTGAACGAGGCGGTCACATCGGGCAGCGTCATCGTAAACGCGCCCCCGTCCGCGGGGGTCATTGGCACCGGCGTCGCGCCAGGCTCCTCGCCCGCGACGAAGCTGGGCGTGAGCGGCGCGGCCCCACCGATCACGCGCGCCACAATCGTCACGGAGCCGCCGGCGCGTACGCGCGTGCTGCCGGGTTCCACGCTGATCTGAAACTGCGACGGCACCACGTAAGCACCCGCCACGCGCACGGCGTCGGCGGCCGACCCCGCGAAGAAGGCCACGGCCAGAGCGAGCGCAGCGCCGGCCCCGAGCGCAGTGCGGGCCGCGACGGCGAGGTCGGCCCGAGCCACGACCCGATCGGCGCCGCCAGCCGACACGGCCCGCATGGCCGACGCGGCCAGCCGATTAGCCATCGCCGGCACGTGCTCGGCGCGTGCAGCGTAGTCGACGGCCGTCACGACGACATCGTCGAGCCCGCCGAAGCGCTCCTCGACCAGTCGCGCGAGCCGCAGGTCGGTGGATACGACGCGGGCGGCCCGCAGGGCCACGACCAGCGCACTCGTAGCCACGAGTGCGCCGAACGACACGAGCAGGACGAATGGCCCACCGGTGGGGGCCAGAACGGCCAGCGCGCCGCGCGTTGCAGCCAGCGCCAGGGCGGCGGCCACCGCGCCCGTGGTCCATCCCCGGCGCCAGGCAAGCGCCGACCGCCGACCAGAGACATCGGCCAGAAATGCCCGGAGCGTGGAGAGCTCGTCGCCCATGAGACCCGCTTTCGCTATCCTACCTTGGGTTCAGGGCCCCGGCCGGCGCGCGTCACACGACCCACCAGGCTCTCGACCACCAGCACGCCGAGCATCGCCACCAGCCCGAGCTGCCATAGCCGTTGCTGCGCTTCCTGCGCGCGCGCCTCCTCGACCGGCGGCGCCCCACGAGGGTTGTCCACGCGCGTCAAGCTCGCGATGAACGCCTCGGCCGACATCGCCGCCGGATCGCTCTCGGCGGGATTCACATTGACGACGACAGTGCGCTCGGCGCGGCCTTCCGCCGCCGCAACCACGTGCGGGCCGGGCAGGGCGGGTACGCCTGGCGGGACCGACGGCAACACGAAGGCCGACGCGGTGACGGTACCACGCGTGAGGTAGCGCGCCGTCTCGACGATGAACGGCGCGAAACTCGGCTGCACCGGGAACCGGTTCCAGCGGTTGTCGAGATCGGAGGCGAAGACCAGGAGCGTGCCGCGGCCGACCTCTCGTTCGACCAACGCGAGCGCGCCACCGACAAACCGCGCCAGCACGGTCCAGCCCGACTCATCGAGGATGCGCCGGTACTGCTCGATCGAGACGCGCCCCGGCGATGAGGCGGGCCCGGCCAAGCGGCGCAACACGGGGTGCCGGTTATCGGCGGCGACAATGGCCGCCTCGTCGCCGGCCGCGACGACCGGTTCGGGCGCCAGGCGCACGGCCACGCCCAACACGTCGGGCAGGCTTGGCAGGTCCACATCGGGCCCAAGCGACAGCAACACTCGCCCGCCCTCGCGCAGGTAGGAAGCCAGCCGCGCCCGTCCCCCGCGATCGAGCGTGCGCGTGCCAACGATGAACACCGCGGCCGGCGGATCGCCTGCCGGCGCGCCGTTGAAGCGGCGGCCGTCGATGACCGAGACGCGCATCCCCGGGTCGTCGGCCGCTTCGAGCGCCCGCTGCACATACAGACCCGTACGGGCCGACTCCGGCGGATCGGCGGTCAGCACCAGCAGCGTGCGCGGCCGGTCTGGTTCGAGTCGTAGGTAGCGCGTGTTGTCGGCGGCCGGTCCCTCGACGTCATCGATCACGACCTCCGCCACGCCCGCCGCCGGCAGCGGACCAGCGAAGGACACATCGGCGGACGCAAACGCCGCCAGCTCAATGCGCGTGCGGCGCAGGTCAGTGCCGCCGACGCGCAGCCGGGCAATCACCGTGCGGGGCCCGGGCGCATAGCTTTGCACCACTGCGGTCAGGCCCTCGCCCGCGCGCGCCAACGCGGTCACGGCGAGGTTGGCGGGCCCCGGGGGTACCGCCGAGACCGACACGTCTACGCCGTCGGGCACGCTGGCGGCCTCGCCGCCGGCCACACCACCTTGCTGCAGGTCGGTCACGACGACGATCCGCCCTCCCCCCGGGCCGATGGCATCCACGGCCGCGCCGATGGCCGCCGCGAAGCGGGTACCGCCGGCCCCGGGCCTGAGCGTCTCGAGGAACACGCGCGCGTCGGCCCGGTTCGCCGTCGGCGCCAAGCCGACGGCGCCGCGGTCGTCAAACGTGACCACACCGACGAGTTGCGCCAGAGGCGCGGCGTCGATGGCGGCAATCGCGGCGCGGGTCGCCGCGCTCCAGGTCGCGGGTCCCGACATGCTGAGCGACGTGTCGATGGCGACCACCGTGGTCGGCACCTTGAGGGCATCGGCGCCACGCATCACGTAGGGCCGCGCAAACGACACCGCGAGCAGCAACAGCGCCGCGATGCGCAACGCCAGCAGCAGCAGATCCCGGAGCGTACGGCGCTCCTGCTGCTGCACCGGCGCCTGCGGCAGCATCTGCACCGCCGGGAAGTCGATCACGCGATCGGAGCGGCGCCTGAAGAGGTGCAGCAGGATGGGGATGGCCACGGCGAGCGCGCCGGCGAGGAAGGCGGGAGCCAGGAAGCCAAGACCGAACATGTCAGCTCCGCCCGCGCGTGTTCAGGTAGGCCATGAGCGCCAGATCCAGCGGCTTCGACGTGTCGAGCAGGTGGTAGTCGATGCCGGCGCCACCCAGCTCGCGGCGGTAGGTGTCGATGAAGCCTTGCACCGCACGCAGGTAGTCGCCACGCACGGCGGCTGGGTCGGCAAACACCTCGTGGGCCGACTCCACGTCGCGGAAGCGCGCGACGTCGTCGAAGGCAAATCGCAGTTCCTGCCGGTCGAGCAGATGAAACACGATCACGTCGGTGCCGCGCTGGCGGAAGTGGCGCAGCCCCTGGACGACGCGCGTCGGGTCATCGAGCAGGTCCGAGATCACGACCACCAGTCCGCGCTTCGACAGCACCTTGGCCAGATCGCCGAGCGGCTTGGCCACGTTGGTGCGATGCCCGACCGGCAATCTCTCGAGCGCCAGCAGGATGGTGCGGAGGTGGCTGGCCCGCGCGCTGGGCGGCACGCGGTGCACGATGCGATCGTCGAACGCGATGAGACCGACGGCATCGCGCTGGCGATGCATCAGGTAGGCCAGCGACGCAGCCAGGAAGCAACCGTACTCTGCCTTGGTGACGCCGCGCGATCCGTAGTGCATCGACGCGCTCACATCGAGCAGCAGATGGCAGTCGAGGTTGGTGTCTTCCTCGAACTTCTTGACATAATGACGGTCGGTGCGCGCAAACACCTTCCAGTCGATCGTAGAGAGGGCGTCACCCGGCAGGTACTGACGGTACTCGGCAAACTCGACGCTGAACCCGCGCCGCGGACTGCGGTGCAGTCCCGTCAGTACGCCTTCCACCACGGTCTTGGCCTTCAGATCGAGCGAGCCGATCCGAGCGAGCACCACGGGGTCGAGATAGCGTGCCGGACCCGCCATGCGTCACAGTCCGCTGGCGGGCACCTGAACGGCAGCGAGCAGGCGGTCGACGATGATGTCCGACGTGATGCCCTCGGCCTCGCCGTAGAAATTCGGAATCACACGGTGGCGCAGGATCGGCTTGGCCAGCGCCTGAATGTCGGACACCGACACGTGATAGCGCCCGTGAATGAGCGCGCGAGCCTTGCCGCCGAGAATCAGCGCCTGCGAGGCGCGAAGTCCGGCGCCCCACTTCACCCACTTCTCGACACACTCCAGCCTCGGCCCGCGACCGGGGCGTGACGCATCGACCAGACGCACCGCATAGCGCGCCACGTCGTCGGCCACGACCACTTCGCGCACGAATTCGTGGAACGCCAGGATGTCGTCGCCCGTCAGCACGCGCGCCGGCGTCGGCCGGCTGGTGCCGGTCGTCTGGGTCACGACCTTCACCTCGTCGTCTTCCGACAGATACCCCATCGTGATGTTGAACATGAAGCGGTCGAGCTGCGCTTCAGGCAGAGGGTACGTGCCCTCGAGCTCGATGGGGTTCTGCGTGGCAAGCACGAAGAAGGGCCGGTCGAGCGCGTAGGTGCGGCCCGCCGCGGTGACGTGGAACTCCTGCATCGCTTCGAGCAAGGCGGCCTGCGTCTTGGGCGGGGTGCGGTTGATCTCGTCGGCGAGCAGAATCTGCGCAAACACCGGCCCACGCACGAACCGCAGTGCGCGCACGCCGTCGGCTTCATCGAGAATCTCGGTGCCCGTGATGTCGGCCGGCATCAAGTCGGGAGTGAACTGGATGCGCTTGAAGGACAAATCGAGAATGCCCGCCAGGGTCTTGATGAGCAGGGTCTTGGCCAGACCTGGCACGCCGGTCAGCAGGCAGTGGCCGCCCGTGAAGAGGGCGATGAGGACCTCGTCGACCACGTCGTCCTGCCCGACGATGACGAGCCGCAGCTGTTCCAGGATCTTGGCGCGGCCTGCCGCAACTCGCGCGGCCAGATCTTCGCCGTGTGCTTCTGCCGTCCGGTTCATGCGAGCCCTGTTCCCTAGCCCCTCCTAGCCGCTAGCCCCTAGCCGCTAGCCGCTAGTCCTAATGCGTGAGTGTGTAGACGATCTCGTTGATCATCATCTGATACGCCACGGCCGTCCACTTCAAATATCCGGGATACTCCTCGGCGTTTGACCACTCCCACCCGTCGCCCATGTCGGTGTTCCAGTTGGCAAGCACCATGGGCCGGCCAGAGTCATCCAGGATCGCCCGGAGGCGCGCCGTGTAGCCGCCCTTCTCCCACATGCGCCCGTTGAAGAAGGAACCGAGACCGGGCACCTGCGGGTAGCGGTCGAAGGAGTAGAACGATGAGAAGATCGGGTGCGACGGCGGCAGGTCGACGATCTCGCGGTCCGGAAAAATCTTGGCGAGTTGCCGCGCCGTGAGTTCCCACTCGAATGACCCGTGGAAGTCATCGAACGTCAACGTCCCGCCGCGCAGCAGGAACTCGCGGAGCGTGGCGGCCTCCGTGTCGCTCAACACCATGTTGCTCGGCTCGACGATGTAGACCCACGGGTACTGCCACAGCCGCGGATCGTCGATCGCCATGACGAGCGGCTCACCCACCTCGATGGACGTGGCGGTCTGCACGCGCCGCGACAGGTTCTGCTCCGCGGCGGGGCCATCAATCGCCCAGGGATCGTCCCAGAAGCCAAAGCGCGTGCGCATCGCGAGGTCGCCCGTGGTGGGCGTGTACTTGAGGCGCACGAAGGTCCACTGCAGGCCGGCCAGGCGGTCTTCCTTGAAGACCCCGGACTGCTCGCCGAGGGCGCGCGCGCGCAATTCCCGAAATCCGGAGGCCTGCTGCGCTGCGGCGCGTCCGAGCGAGGACACGGCCGGTGCCACGCACAGCACGAGTCCCGCTACCGCCGCCAGCAGCGGCGCGCGGCGCACTGCGGCGCGCCACACTCGCCCGACCGCCGCGATCACCGCGGCGGCTCCACGAGTCGCAGAAGCAGGTCCTGCGCGCGGGCGTAGGTCGGCGCCACTTCGAGCGCCAGCAGCGCCTGGTGCTTGGCGTCGTCTTTGGCGCCGGACTTCTCGAGTGCTTCGCCCAGATCGGCATGCGCGCCCGCGCGATCGGTGGCACCGGCAGCCACGGCCACGCGAAACGACCGTACCGCCTCGGGCAGACTACCGGCCGCCAGTGCGAACCGGCCGAGTTCGGCGTGCGCGGCCGCGTCAAACGGATCGACCGCCACGACCTTGGCAAGCGCCGCGCGCCGCCGTGGCCCGTCGGTGGCAGGGTCCAACAGCGCGACGAGTTGCCGCGCCGACACCACGTCGGTGTGGTCAAAGCTCGTGAGGGTCTCGAGCGCGCGGGCCGCGCCGGCCTTGTCGCCCTTGGCCTGCACGAGCGCGGCGATACGCGCCTGCGGATTGCCATCGCCGGTCGCCATCGGCACCAGGGCCGCCGCCTTCTGATAGGCGGCCAGGGCCGCATCCGCGTCGCGTGCCTCGAGCGCCCGCGCCAGAGCCATCTGAACCGGGAAACTCCCGGCATTGGCCTCGGCCAATACCCGCAGGCGTTCGACCGGCAGGTCGGACGCGAGGCCTTCGGGCGCCGCCAGTGCCCAGCGCAGCATGCCGAAGCGCGTTTCGAGAAAGCCGTCGAACGTCTTCTGCAGGTCGTCGATCGGCACCTTGAGCACGCGCGTCACGGCGGCTTCGGTCTCCAGGTCGTCGGCAAACACCCGCACGAGTTCCCGGAGCGATGCTTCTGAAAAGCGCTGCACGATGTGCTCGACCAGAAGCGACGCCTGGTAATACGCCAGCGAGATCGTCTCGGGGTTGCTGAAGCCGGCGTTCAGGTCGCGCAGCTTCATCACCTGCCCACGATTGATGGCACCGGCAAAGGTCACTTCCATTTCGCGGCCCCACTCGGCGCGGCCACGCGTCTCTTCCCAGACCGAAATGCCCTCGGTGAGCCACCGCGGCACCCGCTGGTTCGACAGTTGCAGCGTGATCACGTGTGCCAGCTCGTGCCACAGCGTGGCGCCCCAGTTGAACTCGCCTGGTGGACGGGCCTTGGGTGAGTCGAGCGTGACCACCTTGCCGAAGCACGCGCCGAGCGCGCCGATCATGCCGGGCAGGCCCACGTTACGCACGGCGAAGTCGTCGTGGCGCGGGAACATCTCGATGAGAATCGGCCCAGTCGGCGTGAAGTTCCAGCGTTTCGACAATGCCGCCAGGGCCTCATTCGCCAGCGCCGGCACGTACTCGCGCATCACCCCAGCTTCGTCCGGGTGCAGCCGAATCACCAGGTCCCCTTCGCGAATCGTCTCGAAACCGTCGAGGGTGTCGAGCAGGCCCAGCAGGTTGTAGGTCACGACGTCGTACGGGTCGACGCGGAAGGCCGTTTCAAGCGCGCGCCGGGCGCCGCGCTCGTCGCCCGTGCGCATCAGATGCGCGCCGAGGTCGGCAAAGGCTCGCGTGTTCTCGCGGTCGATGGTGATGGCGCGCCGCACGAGCTCGGCGGCTTCTTCGAATCGGTAGTTGCGGGCCGACTGCGCGCCCACCACGCGGAACACCTCACCGTAGGTGGGGTTCAGCTTCAAGACGGCATCAGTCGCCGCGGTGTAGTCTCCGGTGCGCTTGTCCAGCCACGCCACGGCGGCCGTGAGCGCCAGCGCCTCGAAGTGGTTCGGGTTCACCGCGAGCGCCAGAGCCAACTCGGTCTTGGCATCGGGACGCTTGGTGTCATCGAGCGCCAGCTCGGCCAGCAGCACGCGCGCGCCGGTCGATTGCGGGTTGATCGTCAGTACCTGCTGGGCGAGCTTGCGTGCCAGCGGCGGGTTGTCGTCAGCCACCGTGCGCGCCATGCCCATCAGCGCGGCCGGATCCTCGGCGCTGGTCCGGAGCGCGGCCTGGAACGACCGTGCGGCGTCGGTGCGGTTGTGCTTCTCGAGGAAGAGCTCACCCCAGGCAACGTTGGCCGCGAGATCGGTCGGAGCCTGGGCAATCGCGTCGCGGAAGTAGTCGTTGGCCTGCTGGAATCGGCCAAGCGCGCGGGCCGCACGCCCGGCGCGCACGTAGTCGGGCGCCGTCGCCGCGACCAGATCGCGCGACAGGATCAGCGAGAGCGTGCGCATCGCTTCGCGGCGGCCGAGCATGCGCTGCAGGATGCCCAGCTCCACCGCCGCGTCACCAATCGGATGCTCGAGCACGGCCGGCTGCAGCACCTTGTCGGCCTCGGCGTACCGGCCGACCGCCACAAAGGCGCGCGCACGCAGCACGGCGGCGGTCGCATCGGTCGAGAGGCTGCCAACCAGCGTGTGGACCTCGTCGTAGCGGCCACGATCGAGCGCACGCGCCGCGGCGACGCGGGGATCCCCTGACGGCGGCGGTGTCTGCGCGGTCGAGACCGAGGCCCAGGTCATGAGCAGGCACGCCGCCAGCCTCATCGGCGCCCGTCGAGCGGGAGAGTATCGGAAGCAACACCTCATGAACGACCTGATGGCCAGTATACGGCTTCGTCTCACACGGTAGTAGAGACGGTGGCCGGCACGTTCTGGCCGGCCGTGCGGGCACGAGGGCTCGGCATCAGAACAGCGGACGCCAGGTGAAAAACAGCATCGCGGCAAACGCCTGCACCCCGGCAAAGCCCACCAGCACGGCCGTCCTGTGCCGAGGGGCGACCGCATCGGCGAGCCACAGAAACACCGGGAACAGCACCGACGTCGCACGCCCCACCGAGAGCCAGCCCCCGCTCGCCAGTGACGGCACGAGGTTCACCACCAGCAGCGCGGCCGGAGCGACGCCGAAGCGCCGCCAGACTGGCACAACCGCGGCCGTGACCAGCCCGGCCGCCAGCAGGTTCAGAAAGTCGGGCACATTGCGCGTGGCGTACTGGTAGGCCCCCTGCTGGGCCACCGACTGCCATTCGCCCACGAGAAACGACGCGGCACCCAAATTCTGGCGTCCCCAGGCGGCTTGAAGGCGCACCCACATCAGCGGATCGCCAGTGACCTCGTACACATACGCCGAGTAGAGCAGCATCCCGAACCCTGGCGCCGCAGCCACCATCAACCGATCGGCAACGCTCACCCAGCCCCCGGGCGGACGGCGCAGCAGACCGCGCTGCCAGAGCGGCCCGACCACGAGCAGGGCCAGCGGAATCGAGAGCAGGCAGCCGTTGGGGCGAGTCAGTCCCGCCAGCAGGCCCCAGGCAAATGCGGCCCACCGTTCATCGCGGCGCAGGTGGTACCACGCGCCGAGCATCGCCAGCAGGAACAACGCCTCGGTGTACGGCGCGCTGAAGAACACCGCAAACGGGTACGTGGCCAGCAGCGCCACCGCCACGGTCGCGCGCTGGTCGTCCATCATGCCCCGAGCGAGCCGGAAGAGATAGCGGGCCGCCCAGGCAAAGGCGAGCATCGACAGCAGCGTGCCCGCCCACAGTTCCTGGCGCGCGACCAGCAACGACGCGCCGTGCATCAGCGTGGGGAACGCGGGGAAGAACACGAGGTTCTGCTGGCGATCGAACCGGTTGGGCGTGTACTCGTAGCCCCGGGTGGCAATGCTGAGATACCACCCGGCATCGAAACGCGCCGGCAGGTTGGCCACCTCGCCCTCCGCCACCCGGATGGGGGCGCGCCCTTCGGGATACCCAATGGCGTAGACGGACATGAGGCCCACGACGAGCACGCCGACGCGTGTGGCTACGACGACCGGCCACGTGCCCTGGGTGACCGGACTCGCCCGCCACGCGCGCAGGCCCTGCAGCGCGCGACTCACAATCGACGGCGCAGGGCGCCACCAGTGGCGCAGCGCCAGGATCAACAACGCCAACAGCGCCGGCCTCGTCCACGACGTGACCGACACCTTGAGTCCCAGCAGGTCGGTGCGGAACCCGCCGGTGAGAGCCGCCGACACGGCCAGCAGAGCGAACACGCTAGTCAGCAGGTCAGACCACGCGACCGCGCGCGAGGTGTCGTTCACCGCCGCGAGGGCCGTTGGTGGCGCCGTTTGTACCATACCCAATCCTATCGCCGTCCCAGCGCGTGGTCCTCGACCGCGATGCGCCTCAGCATCAGCCAGCCGAAGCCCACGAAGGCCCCGATGCCCGACACGGGCGCGCCGACAATCAGCGCCACGCCGACGATTTCACCACCGACGGCCAGGTAATTGGGATGCGACATCAGGCGATACGGTCCCCGCACGACGGGTGGCTCACCCGGGGGCACGAGCACGCGAAACGACCAGCGCGGACCAAGCGACGAGATCGCCCAGGCCTTGAGCGCCTTGGCCGCGCCGAATACCACGAGGCCTGCCAGCATCACGGGCGGCGGCGACGGGCCGCGCGCCGCGCCCTCGAGCGCCATCGCGATGAACCCGAGCGGATACGCCCACTGCATGAGCCGATACACGTCGCCCGGCGGTTCTACCGCGCCGCGGGCGCGCAGTACCGACGCGTTGTGGGCCGACAGCACAGCCTCGCCCGCCATCACGGCCAGGACGGCGGCGAGGGTGCCGAGCGCGATGATGACGGCCATGCTCACGCGTCAGGCCTCAGGCGGCCGCGTGGATGTCGGCCGCATAGCGCACGATGGCCTCAAACGGCGCCGGCCAGGCGCGGGCCGCCAGGGTGGCCGCGCGCAGCGCCGGATCGAGGCCAACGACGGCGCGCAGGCCGCGATTGAACCGCCACTTGGTCGCAAACGCCGCGCGTCGGCGGGCCGCCAGGGCCGGGACGGCCGCGTCGTGGCCAAGCCGTCCCGCGAGCACCTCGGCAGCCACCGCCGCCACCAGTTCGCCGCCGTGCAGTGCCAGGCACATGCCGTCACCAGTCATCGGATCGATGAAGCCCGCGGCGTCGCCAGCCAGTAACACACCAGCCGCGCCGGGTACCGGCGCGTCCACTGCCATGGGGCCCAGCACCAGGGGCGTCGACGCCAGTCGAGCCCGCGCAAACCGCGGAGCCAGCGCGGGATCGGCTGCCACCGCCGCCAGAATCGAGGCCCACGGCGCCGCGACGTCACGACGGGCCCGCGCATAGGGCACGACGAGGCAGACGTTGGTCAGCCCGTTCACGACCGGCGCGATGCCAAGATAGCTGCCGGCGCGCACGTGCATCTCGCCGAGTCCAGGGTCGACGCCCTCGACGTGCTCGGCATACGCGCCGATCGCCCATCGGCGCGGCTGGGCCGGGGTGTGCGCGAGGCCGAACTGCCGGGCCACCACCGAGCCGCGGCCGTCGGCGCCAATCACGAGCCGTCCGGAAAGATGCCGGTTCCCGCTCGCGGAGCCCACCGTGACACCGGAGGCGCGGCCATCACACATGGCCACCGCTCGCACCGTCACGCCGTCGTCAAACGCCACGCCGGCCCGGCACGCTTCGTTCACGAGCCACGCGTCGAGCCGGGCGCGGGTGATGGAGAGTCCAGTCACGCCGCCCGGATAGCGTCCGCAGACGCTCGCACCGCCCGGACCCGATAGCCGCATGCCGTGCACCGGCTGGCCGAGGGCGCGCAGCGCGAAAAGATCCAGATGGCGGCCGAGGACCTCGAGCGCCCCAGGGTTGAGGGAGTCGCCGCAGAGCTTCGGACGCGGGAACGTGGCGCGGTCCACCAGACGCACACGCGCCCCCTGCCGCGCCAGCACGAGCGCGGCCAGCGCTCCGGCGGGGCCGCCCCCCACGATCACGACGTCGTCGGGCCGTGCGCTCATCCGGCGTTCCCCAGCACGACCGCGCTGTTCTTCGAGCCGAATCCGAGGCAGTTACAGAGCGCGGCCTCGACCCGTGCGGCCCGCCCCACGTTGGGCAGGAAGTCCAGGTCGCAGGCGGGATCGGGGTCAGTGAGGTTGATGGTCGGCGGCAGGAATCCGCGGTCGAGGGCCAGCGCGGTGGCCACGATCCCGGCAGCGCCGCTGGCGCCCTGCGGATGTCCGATCATCGACTTGGTCGAAGAGCCGGCCAGGCGATCGGCCTGGGCCCCGAAGGCGCGGCGCGTGCAGCGTGCCTCCACGGCATCGTTCATCTGCGTGGAGGTGCCGTGGTAGTTGACATAGCCGATCTCCTCGAGCGCCCGGCCCGACTTCCCCACCGCCGTCTGCATGCAGCGCACGATCTCGTCGCCGTCTGGCGCCATCTGCACCCGGTGGTAGGCGTCGCACGTGGACGCGTAGCCATCCACGGTGGCGTAGATGTGGGCGCCGCGCGCCCTGGCCCGCTCCTCGCGCTCGAGCACGACCATCCATGCCCCTTCGCCGAGCACGAATCCATCGCGGCCCTTGTCGAACGGGCGCGAGGCCTGCTCGGGGCGATCGTTGTAGTGCGTGGAGACGGCCCGCATGCGACTGAAGCCGAAGATCATCCCCGGCAGCACACAGCCATCAGTGCCCCCTGACAGCAGCACATCGGCATCGCCGGCGCGCAGCAGCGCCAGCGCGTAGCCAATGGCATCGGTCGATGACGTGCAGCCGGTGGACAGCACATGGCTGATGCCGCGCAGTCCAAGCGAGATCGAGATCTCGCTCGACACCATGCCGCAGATGCCGATCGCAATCGCATACGGCGTCACCCCACGCCCGCCGTTGGTGAAGAAGTCGCGGTACTGGCGCTCGCCCACGTCGATGCCGCCCCCGCCGCTGCCGATGATCACGCCGGCGCCCGGTTCACCGGCGCGCAGGCCGGCGTCGTGCCACGCCTCGCGGCCGGCCAGCACACCGAAGAGCGCCGCCCGCGAGTACCGCTTCGGGTCGGCACGCGACTCCCAGCCCTGGTCGTCTTCGCCGTCGAGCCGCCACGCCGACGACATATCCACCGGCGGCACCGGCGCGGCCACCTGACATGGATAGGTCGAGACATCGAACTCGGTGATGGCGCGGGTGCCACTCACCCCGCGCGAGACATGATCCCAGTAGCGCTGGGCGCCCACGCCGTAGGCCGACACCGCGCCGAGACCGGAGATGACGATTCGAGGTGTACTCACTGGGACCATCTCGCCACGGATGTCCGGGCGGAGTCCCTATAATACGTGCGGCGTGCCGCTGACGCCCCGAGGACCTCGATCACGATGACCCCCACTCGCGCTCAGGCTGTCGCGATCCAGGTCTGCGCCTGGCTCGGCGGCGCGCTGTTTGTGACCGCGTTGGGCGTGTACGTGCGCTTCTTCCTGGCCCTCGCGACGCCCGGGGACACCGGCATACCGATCGGCGCGGCGATCGCGTGGAACGTCGCGCTCTTCACGGTGTTTGCGGTCCACCATAGCCTGCTGGCCCGCACGGGCGCCAAGGCGTGGCTTGCGCGGGTGTTGCCAGCCGCGCTCGAGCGCACCGTCTATGTGTGGGTGGCTTCGACCCTGCTCATCGCCGTGTGCCTCTTGTGGCGGCGCGTGCCGGGCCTCGCCTACCGCATGCCGGCGGCGGCGGCGTGGGTGGGCTGGGGCGCCCAGGCGGTGGGCGTTCTATTCACCGTGGGCGGTGCCCGTGTGCTCGACGCGCTCGACTTGGCGGGGATCCGGCAGACCCTCCGCGCGACGCCGCCGCCGGCGAGCGCGATACGCGTGGTGTGGCCCTTCACGGTCGTGCGCCATCCCATCTATCTGGGCTGGGCGCTCATCGTGTTCGGCGCCCCCGCGATGACTCTCGACCGCCTGGCGTGGGCGATCGTGAGCACGGCCTACCTGGTCATCGCCATACCTTGGGAGGAGCGTAGCCTTTCCGCTGCCGCGGGGCCGGCGTACCTGGCGTATCAGCGGCAGGTGCGGTGGCGGATGGTGCCAGGGGTGTACTAGCCGCAGATCCCGACTCCTCGTCGTCCTCGTCATCCATCTTGGGCAGGCCCACCAGGTCGTCCACAAACACCAGCGAGTGCATCGACGGGATCTCGAAGCGTTTCCCGCACGTCTTGCAGGTGAGTTCGTCGTCCACGCGGATCAAATGATTGCGCAGCTTGGCGAACTTGGCCCGGTCGGTGTCGTCGGCGTTGCCAGGCGGACGGTCCTTGCGCGTGCGCCGCACCCAGCGCAACTGGTAGTCGCCCGTCCGCTTGCACCGGGGGCACGTGTAGCGGCCCGTGCGCTGCTCAGGTTTCTCGTTGAAGAACGCGCGCTCATCCAAAGCCATGGCTAGATGTTATCGCTGAACGTCTCGCCCGCGTATGATCGACTCAGGCGCCGCCGCTCGGCCGACCCATCCATGGCTGATCCACACATTCCCCAACCTCCTCCGCCCCTGCCCTCGTCTCTGCCCGTGCTGCCGCTGCGACGCACCGTGGCCTTTCCACTGACGCTGCAGCCCTTGGCCGTGAACCGGCCCGCGTCGGTCGAGTCGGTGAATACCGCGCTCACCACCGACCGGATGCTGCTGCTCGTGCTGCAGAAGTCCGACTCGGAGGAACCGGATCCCGAACAGCTCGAGTCGGTGGGCACGATCTGCATCGTGAGACAGATGGCCCGTGCCGATCACGGCCTGAACATCATCTTTGAAGGCGTTGCGCGCGTGCGGGTCGTGACGGTGAGCAAGTCGGGCACCACGATCCTCGCCGCGGTCGAGCCGATGCCCGAGCGACTCGAGACCGGCGTCGAGACCGAAGCCTACGAGCGGCGTATTCGCGAGCTGGCCGAGCGGGCCGTCACGCTCGCGGCGGGCGCGTCAGCCGACGTGCGCCAGCTGGTGCTCGGCATCGAAGACCCCGTGCGCCTGTCGTATCTGCTCGGCTCGATGCTCGACGCGTCGGCGGCGGAGAAGCAGGCGATTCTGTCGTCGGACCCGCTGCTGAAGAAACTCGAACTCGTCCACGCGCTGCTTTCGCGCGAGGTGTCGGTCCTCGAGCTCAAGAGCAAGATTGAATCGCAGGCGCAAGCGGAAATGTCGGAGTCTCAGCGCCAGTACTACCTCCGCCAGCAGCTCAAGGCCATCCAGGAGCAGCTCGGCGAGGGCGAAGCCAGCGAAGTGACCGAACTGCGCGAGAAGGTGGCCGCGGCTGTTCTGCCTGACGGTGTGCGCACCACCGTGAATCGCGAAATCGAACGGCTCGGGCGCATGAGCGGCGGCGGCAGCGGCGAGGCGCAGATGATCCGCACCTACCTCGACTGGGTCCTGGAGGTGCCGTGGTCCAGGACTACCGAGGATCGCATCGACCCAGTGGCCGCTCGCGCCGTCCTCGACGACGACCACTACGACCTCGACAAGGTGAAGGAACGCATTGTCGAGTACCTGGCCGTGCGCAAGCTGAAGGGCGATCTCAAGGGACCGATTCTGTGCTTCGTCGGTCCGCCTGGCGTGGGCAAGACCTCGCTCGGCCAGTCGATCGCGAAGGCGATGCAGCGCACGTTCGTGCGCATCTCGCTTGGGGGGGTGCGCGACGAAGCGGAGATCCGCGGTCACCGGCGCACGTACATTGGCGCCATGCCTGGACGCATCGTGCAGGCGCTGAAGCAGGCCGGCTCGATGAATCCGGTGTTCATGCTCGACGAGCTCGACAAGCTGGCCGTAGGCTTTCAGGGCGACCCGGCCGCGGCGCTGCTCGAGGTGCTCGATCCGGCGCAGAACCACTCGTTCCGCGACCACTACCTTGAAGTGCCGCTGGATCTGTCGAAGGTGCTCTTCATCGCCACCGCCAATCAGCTCGGCCCGGTGCACGCAGCCCTGCTCGACCGCATGGAGATCATCCCGCTCTCGGGCTACACCGAAGAAGACAAGATGCACATCGCGCGAAAGTACCTGATCCCGCGTCAGCTCTCGGAACACGGTCTGGCGGCTGATGCCGTGGCCATTGACGATGCCGGGCTGCGCACGGTGATCAGTGAATACACTCGCGAGGCCGGCGTGCGCAGCCTCGAGCGGCTCGTCGGCACCATTGCCAGGAAGGTGGCGGCCAGGGTGGTCTCGACCGGCGAGGGCGCTGCCGCGGCGCCCACCGCCGTGGGCGCCGACGGCATCGACGACTACCTCGGTCCGGCACGGTTCAAGCGCGAGGTCGCCTTCCGCACGTCCATACCTGGCGTCGCGACGGGCCTGGCGTGGACCGAGGCCGGCGGCGACGTGCTGTTCATCGAGGCGTCGATGCTCCCTGGAGGCACCGGCCAGATCATCCTCACGGGGCAGCTCGGATCGGTCATGCAGGAGTCGGCGCGCGCGGCCGTGAGCCACATCAGGTCGCAGGCGCAGGCGCTCGGCATCGACCCCGCCTTCCTGCACCATCGAGACCTGCACGTGCACGTGCCGGCGGGCGCCATTCCCAAGGACGGTCCGTCGGCCGGGGTCACGATGGCCACGGCGATTCTCTCGGCGGTCACGGGCCGGATGGTACGGGAAGATGTCGCGATGACCGGCGAGATCACCCTGAGCGGTCTGGTCTTGCCAGTGGGCGGCATCCGCGAGAAGGCCCTCGCGGCACGCCGCCTCGGCCTTCGCACGGTGATTCTGCCGGCGCTGAACGAAGCGGATCTCGTGGACATTCCAGAAGAACTTCGACGCGACATGCGATTCGTGTTCGCCAAGACGCTCGAAGACGTCCTGGCCGTGGCGCTCACGCCAGCAGAAGCGCCGGTGGCCGCGGCCGTGGCCGCCCATGGCCCACAGGACGTCGACGTCTAGTGCGGCCCGTCGTCTACTACATCTCGGGCCACGGCTTCGGTCACGCCTCGCGCTCGATCGAGGTGGTCAATGCGCTGCTGGCGGCCCGGCCGCGGTTGCCGGTGCACATCCGCACGTCGGCGCCGCGCTGGCTCTTCGATCTCACCGTGCGCGGCCCCTTCGCGTTCGAACCGGTCGACACCGACCCTGGCGTCGTGCAGCTGGACAGCCTGAGCCTCGACGCCGCCGAGACCGTGCGGCGCGCCAATGCCTACGCGCGCGCTCTGCCGTCGCTCGCCGCACGGGAGGCCGCGGCCTTGCGGCATCTGAACGCGAGCTTCGTCGTCGCCGACATCCCGCCGCTCGCACTCGAGGCGGCCCGGCTGGCCGGTGTGCCAGCGGTGGCCATCGGCAACTTCACGTGGGACTGGATCTTCCGCGACTATCCCGGAGGTGAGTCCGCGGCGGATGTGCTCGGCGAGGTCTATCGCCTCGCCCGACGCGCGTACCGTCTGCCGCTCTCGGGTGGATTCGCGACGATCCCCGAGGTGACGGACCTGCCCTTCATCGCGCGCCGCGCGAGGTGCGCACCGGCCGATGCGCGCAAGCGGCTCGGTCTGCCCGAGGGCCGCCTGGCGCTCGTGTCGTTTGGCGGCTACGGCGTGTCGGGCATCGACCTCGAGGCGCTCAGCCGCACCGTTGGGTGGACGCTGCTCGTGAGCGCGAGCGTGCCTTTCGGACCGGACCGTGTGCCACTGGCGCACGTGGCCGCGCGCGGCGCCCTGCATCCGCTCGACGAACCCGCGATGTATGCCATGGGCCTGCGCTACGAGGACGTCGTGGCCGCGGTGGACGTGGTCGTGACCAAGCCTGGCTACGGCATCATCAGTGAGTGCCTGGCCAACGACACCGCTCTGCTCTACACCGACCGCGGCCACTTCATCGAGTACGACGTGCTGGTCCGCGACATGCCGCGGTTCGTGCGCTGTGCCTACCTGCCGCAGCCCGAGCTGCTCCGAGGGCGGTGGCAGCACGCGCTCAACCAGCTGCTGATGTCTCCGCCCGCGCCTGAACGCGCACCAGTCGACGGCGCGGCCGTGGCCGCGGGCTGGATTCTGGCTGAAATCGACCAGCGCTGACCCACTTACGCCTCTTTGACGCAGGTGACGAGCGACCACATCGACAACAGATTCACCTTGTCGATCGAAATCGGGGTCAGTTCGGCCTGGGCGAGAAATCCGGGCAGATCGAGGTCGGACACGAAGCCGATGTGCACGGTCATCGGCGAAATCGCCGTCTCGATGCGCGACAGGACGGGGTTCTCGCTCTTGAAGTGGTTCAAAATCACAATGCGGCCGCCCAGCTTGCACACCCGGCGCATCTCCCGCGCGACCGCTACCGGATCGGGCACGACGCTGATCAGGTAGGGCGCATAGACGATGTCGAACGAGTCGTCGGGAAACGTCAGCGCCGCGGCGTCCATCTCGGTGACGCGGCAGTTCCGCAGGCCGTTCTTCGCGATTCGTTCCCGCGCCTTCTCGAGCATGCTCGACGAGAGGTCAATGCCAGTGACCTTGCACGAGCGGGGATAGTGGCGCAGGTTGATGCCGGTGCCAACCCCGACCTCGAGGACGGACGTGCCCTCGCCAATGGCCATGCGCTCGAGCGCCTGCAGACGTCCCGGGTGCAGCGTCGGACCGAAGGTGAGATCGTAGACCCCCGACAGCTTCTCGTAGACGCGTTCGACAAATGCGTTCTCGACAGCCGTCGACGAAAGCGCCCGAGTGGCAGCATCGCCACCGACGATCTTCTCGGTTGGGCGCTCGCTAAACAAAGCCATTCAGGACCCCCAAGGGCAAAGTGGGCACTATAACAGATCGATCCATGTTCACGGCCTTGCTCAGGTCCGATCGTCGCCGCCGGGCACGAGCACCTCGAGCGCCCGGTCGACAAGTCCAGCCGGGGTCGACACGACTACCCCTGCGGTCATGGGCCGCAGTGCGGCCAGCAGCTCCCGGGCAATCTTTGCGCCCTCGGCCTGGGCCCCCTGGACGCCCACGGCTGCCCGCATGCGCTCAACGATCGTCTGCGGCACGACGACATCCGGTACTTCGTTGGCCATGAATTCAGCGTTGAGGGCCGAGTCGAACGGCCACACGCCGGCCACCACGGGAATGTGCATGTGCGCCACTTTGGCGAGGAAGCGCTCGAAGGCCGCCACATCGAAGATCGGGCGCGTGACGACGAACTCGGCGCCGGCTTCCACCTTGTACTCGAACCGGCGCAGCTCGCGGTCGAGATCCCGCGCCGCAGGATTCACCATCACCCCCACCAGCAGGGCCGTCGGTTCGCCAATCGGCTGCCCCGCCACGTCGAGGCCGTGATTGAGCCGGCTCATCACGTGCGTGAGACCGATCGAGTCGACGTCGAACACGGCCGTGGCATCTGGATAGTCGCCGATCTTGCGCACGTCGCCGGTGATGCCGAGCAGGTTGCGCACGCCCATCGCGTGCGCGCCGAGCAGGTCCGACTGGATGCCGAGCAGGTTGCGGTCTCGGCACGAGTACTGGAGCAAGGGTTCCACGCCGGTCTGCTGATGAATGAGCGCTGCCAGCGCCAGCGCGCCGACCCGCGCGCCACCGCGCGGGGCGTCCGACACGAGCACGAGGTCGACGTTGTGTGCGGCCACCCGGCGGGCCGCGCTCACGGCTTCTGCCGTGGCGTGCCCTCGAGGCGGCACCAGCTCCACGCCGGTCACGTACATCCCCGCCGCCAGCTTCGCGCCCAGGGCAGACTTTTCCGCTCGAGACACCGGCGCCTGGGCCAGGGGCGTCGACACGGTAATGGCCTGGAGGCTTCCCTTGGCCGCCGCCCGCGCGGTGTCCGGGGCCAACTGCTTCACGGCCAGGGCAATCTGCCGGATGTGCTCAGGTGTGGTGCCGCAACAGCCGCCGACCAGGCGCACGCCGCTGGCGATGAACCGGCGCGCATACGACGCCATGTATTCGGGCGAGCACAGATAGATGTTGCGGCCCTCGATATCGCGGGGCTTGCCGGCGTTGGGCTGCGCCGACAGTGGCACGTCGCACGCGGCCGCCAGGCGCTCGACGGTCTCGAGCATCGGCGCCGGCCCGACACTGCAGTTCACACCGACGACGTTGGCGCCACGCGCCACGAGCGCGGGCCCGAACTGCTCGGGCGGGGTGCCGTCAAGACTGTTGCCGTCCTCTTCGGTGGTCACGAGCGCCACGATTGGCAAGGCGCATACCGACCGCACGGCATCCACGGCCGCGGCCGCCTCGTTCCAGTCGCGGAACGTCTCGAGCATCAGCAGGTCGACGCCACCTTCGACCAGGGCGCGTACCTGCTCGCGGAAATACTCGCGCGCTTCGTCCACGCCGGTCTTGCCCCACGGCTCGAGGCGTACGCCGAGCGGGCCGATGGCCCCGGCCACGTACGCAGCGTCACCGGCAGCTTCACGTGCCAGCCGCGCACCGGCCAGGTTGATGGCATGCACCTCGTCGCCAAGCCCGAACGAGCGCAGCTTGAGACGGGAGGCACCAAACGTATTGGTCTCGATGACATCGGCGCCGGCCGCCAGGTACTCGCGATGGACGTCAGAGACGAGCGCGGGCTGCGACAGGTTGAGCGACTCGAAGCATCGATTGATGAAGACGCCCCTACCGTAGAGCATCGTGCCCATGGCGCCATCGCACACGAGCACGCGCGACTGCAGCGCGTCGAGAAAGGAAGGGCGAGTCGCCGTGGCGGCGCTCAGCGGTCCGACTGCGGAGCCGTGACGCCTGCCGGCGCCGGCACCAGCAGCTCCGTCTTGTCCCACACGAAGTCGTCCTTGCTGTAGACCGCCAGTTCGTAGTCCTTGCCCATGAAGATGGCCGACACGGGGCAGGCTTCTTCGCAGTAGCCGCAGAAGATGCACCGGGTCTTGTGAATCTGGTAGACCGCGGCATACCTGGGGCCCGCCATGACGGTGCCGTCGTTTTCGGCGGCTTCCAGATAGATGGCGTCGGCCGGGCAGGCCACCGAGCACAGGCCGCAGGCCACGCACTTCTCCATGCCGTGCTCGTCGCGCATCAGCACTTGCTTGCCGCGGTACCGGGGGAACATCGGCACCTTCTGGTTTGGATAGTCCACCGTAATGGGACGCCTGAACAAGTGCTTGAACGTCAGTGCGAAGCCGTTCATCAACGGACGAATCATGCCGCTCCCCTGCCGGGACAGGTCCACGTCCCGAACTCGCTGATTGTAGCATCGGGCGTGCAGTTTCGAGAGATGCCCCAGCAGGCCGGGACGGATGCGCTACCATGGGAAGCGCCCCGCCGGGGAACCCATCCGGCACGCTGACCGTATTCGGGATCGAGGAGACTGGACCGTGGATCAGCTCGAACAACCGCACGATGACGTGGCCGCCACGGCCGTGCCGCTCGACCCGCCGCGTACCCCAGAGGCGACTCCGGCACCCATAGGCACGAGCGCTGCGGCGGTTCCCCTTACGGGGTTCGACGCGGGCCACGCATCGCCATCACCCGGCAGCTACGCGTTCTCTGCGACCCCCGCCAAGCCGACGACCTCCGAGCGCCTGCAAGCCTGGCACGACGAGTTCTGGGCCTGGGTGAAGACGCTGGCGTCAGCCGCCGTCTACGCCACGCTGATCGTGACGTTCGGATTCCAGGTGGCGCGGGTCGAGGGCCTCAGCATGGCGCCGACGCTCGACGACCAAGACCGCCTGATCGTAAACAAACTCGTCTATCGCCTGTCGTCGCCCCGGCGCAGCGACATCGTGATGCTTTACTACCCGCTCAACCCGGACAAGTCATTCGTCAAGCGCGTCATCGCCGAAGAAGGCGACCAGGTCCGCATCGTGGACGGCCGGGTGTATGTCAACGACGTGCCACTGCCCGACGATTACGTCGCGGAAGAGTACCGCAGCCACGACGACTGGGGGCCCCAGGTGATTCCCGAGGGCTACTACTTCGTGATGGGCGACCATCGGAACAACAGTTCCGACAGCCGCCACTGGGGCATGGTTCCGAAGAAGTACATCATCGGCAAGGTCCAAATCCGCTGGTGGCCGGTGCCGCAAGCGCGCGTCTTCTGACACCGCCTCGGAACCTCCCGCCTTCCGATCGACGGCGTCGCAACCCCGCGATGTCGTCTCCACGCTCCGTCGGATCGGCGCGCGACCGCTCCCGAGGCACCGCGGCCTCGGCCCGCCCCCGCCAACAATTCGCCGGCCGCAGACACTCCTGATCGCGGCCATAAACGGCGCTGCACGCGCGTGCCCGGGATGGGTCACGGCACTGAACTTGCTTCATGAGGCGGCGGGACCGGCGATATCCGCATGCGGCCCACAGTTTCGGAGGCAGCGATGGTGAGACAGTTGGATGCGAAGGTGAACGGCAGCTCGAAGGTGTGGAAGGCGTGCGTGCGCAACCTCGGGCTCGCTGCGGCGGTGGCCCTGGTGTTCTCGCCCCTGGCGATGCCGGTCGCCGGCCCCGCGACCGTCCTGGCCCAGGGCGTACCCGACCCGTGCGACTTCGCGACCAGCGGTGGCTTCGTGGTCAACCCCACCACCGGCAAGAAGGCCAACTTCGGCGTGCACGGCGGATGCAAGAACGGCGACTTCTGGGGTCATCTCAACTTCGTGGACCACGCCAACGGCTACCACGTGAACAGCGTGGAGGTCACAGCTTACCTGGCGCCCAACGGCCCGACCTCGCCGGTGCGTGACGTCTGCGGCATCGCGCAGACCAACAACCCCGCGGACCCGGAGTTCATCTACTTCCGCGCGCGCCTGATCGACAACGGCGAGCCCGGCGGCCTCGATCAATTCGCGTTGAAGCTCGGGGGCACGGCCGTGCCGTACGACGTACCGCTGCTCAAACTGGGCACCGCGCGTCCCGGCGGGAACGTCCAGTTGCACTCGCCGAATCCGTCGACCGTCGTGCTGCCGGCGGTGGACGAGACCACCGCGTGCGGCGGTCTGACGTTCGGCGTGCCCCCGCCCGAGTAGGTCCCCAGCGGCGGGCTGGCGGACGCATGTCCGCCTCCCGCCGCGCTCGTTCAGCCTGCGGCGCCCCCGGGCTTCGCCGCGGGTTTTGACAACGCCTCACCGGGCTTCGCGAGAATCACGACCGAAATCGTAGCGGGCTCCGTCGCGCTCGCGTTGGCTGAGGTGCTGTGCACCGAGCCCATCGGCTCGAAGAACGACTGCCCTGCCTCCAACACCTGCGCCGGTCCGCCGTCGATCGCCCATCGGATTTTCCCGCGCACGACGTAGCCGAACGTGGGTCCAGGGTGCTGATGCGCTGCCGACTCCGCGCCGGGCGGATAGGTGACCTCGAGCATCGTGCCCTCCCAGCCCGCGAACGCCGCGCCGAGTGGATGCGCGCCGAGTGGCTTCGAGGTCGAGCCGGGGCGCGCTGCCACGCCGGCCTGCCTCACGTCTGCAACCACCTGCTCCGCCCCTGCCACTGCGCCAGCCAGTGCGGTCAGTCCTGCCTGCAATACCTGTCGACGATCCATGGGCACGCCCCCCTTACCCGGGAACGGTACCACCAATGTGCAGTTCAGGTACCACGGCGCCGGGCGCCCTCCGACAACCCGTGTCGTCTGGAGTCAACACCACGCCGCGTGCCTTCGCGCGACGACCCGAACGGCGTCTGGGGTACGCGCAGGTCGGACGCAATCGCCGATCGCGGCGCGACGCCGTCGTGGCACGTCCCAGCACTGCGCAGATTGCGCGGTGTCGGCAGCCAGCCGCCCTCCTATAGCCCACGGTTGCACAGAGCCGTGTGGTACGATTCTCCCTCAGCGTTCACACGACAATGGGCACACTCGACGCGGTCAGCGACACCCCCGGCCCTTCTGATGGCCTCGCGCTCAGCCCACGCGAGCACGCGGCGGCCGCTCCGTCGGTTCCTCGCGATCTCGCGGTGATCATCCCCGCGTTCAACGAAGAGGGCGGCATCCGCACCACGGTCGAGAAGGTGCAGGCGGTGCTGTCGAGCATGGCCTGCCGGTCAGAACTCGTGGTCGTCGACGACGGCTCGTCCGATCGGACCGCCGACGAAGCGCGCGCCGCCGGCGCCCGCGTCATCAACCATCCGCACAACAAGGGCTACGGCGCGGCGCTCAAGACCGGCATCCTCGGCACGTCGGCCCACAACATCCTGATCATCGACGCCGACTGCACGTATCCGCCAGAGGCCATCCCGCGCCTCTGGGCCAGGATGGACCGCTACGACATGGCCGTCGGCTCCCGTCCAATCACCTCGAGTGGCATTACCTGGGCCCGGCGTCCGGCCAAGTGGTTCCTCAACCGGCTGGCCAGCTATCTGGTCGGCCAGCACATCCCCGACCTGAACTCCGGCCAACGCATCATGCGCCGCGCGGTCGTGCTGCACTTCCTGCCGCTCCTGCCGATGGGGTTCTCGTTCACGAGCACCATCACCATGGCCATGCTGGCCAACGGCTATCCGGTGGCGTACGAGCCCATCGAGTACGCCGTGCGCACGGGCACGTCAAAGATCCGCCCGCAGGACTTCGGTAACTTCGTGCTGCTCGTGGTCCGCGCCATCGTGCTCTTCAATCCGCTCAAGGTGTTCCTCCCGGCGGGGGCCATCCTGTTCCTGATCGGTGTCGGCAAGCTCATCGAGGACATCTACCTGATGAACCTGTCGGAGACCGCGGTGATGGCGTTCCTGTCGGCCATCGTGGTGTGGTCAGTCGGCCTGCTGGCCGACATGATTGCGCGGCTGCAGGTCAGCCGCGGCCCGCAGGCCTGACGACCGCAATGCTGCAGTGGATGCTTCGGGCGGTCGTCTCGGTCGCGGTGGTCGTCGTACTCGTCACCGTGGCCTCGACCGAAGGCTTGCGCGACGCGTTTTCGCAGGTGCGGCCTTCGGTATGGCTAGCCAGCCTGGTGGTATTCCTCGCCGGACATGCGCTCAACGCCTGGAAGTACCAGCGTCTGCTGCACGATCCGCGCGCGTCGGTGCCGCTCTGCCTGCGCGCGCACTTCGCCGGATTGGTGGCGAATCTCGGTCTGCCTGGCGTGGCCGGCGGCGACGTCGTGCGCGCGACGTATCTGCTCCCTCACGGTGTGAGCCCGACAGCGGCCACCGTCGCCAGTGTCATCGACCGCCTCATTGACACGCTGACGCTGCTGGTACTCGTGGCAGCCGGCGTGCTCGTGGCCGGGATGCCTCCCGCTCTGGACACGTCCGCGATTGGCATCCGGTGGACCGTCGTGACTGCGGCGGTGGCCGCGCTGGGCGGCGTGGCGGCGTTCGTGGTCGTGAAGCGGCGTCGCGGGGGGCGCGGAGCCGGCATGGCCGGCGACCTCGTGGCCGAGGTACGCACGCGTGCGGGCGCGATCGTCACCGCCTGCTGCGTGACGGCGCTCGTGCAGTCGGCGTTTGTCCTCACCAATGTCTGGATGGCAGGGGCCCTCGGGCTCGACGTGGGTATCGCCCCATGGTTCATCGCCTGGCCGCTCTCGAAACTCGTGGCCGTGCTTCCGATCAGTCTGGGCGGCATCGGCGTGCGCGAAGCGGCGTTGGTGTCGTTGCTGGCGCCCTACGGCGCGCCGAGTCCCGTCGTCTTTGCGTCGGGCCTCCTCTGGCAAGGCGTGCTCATCGTGAGCGGGCTGCTTGGACTCGCGGTGGGCGCGGCTCTCGGCCCGGCCTCGGTTCCGGTGGCTTCCACCTCGGCACCCCGTTCATGACCGACACCGTCATTCATCCCATCGTGATCCTCGGCGGCGGCCCGGCCGGGCTCGCCGCGGCGTATCAACTCGCGCGTCGCGGTTGGCGCGACGTCACCGTGCTCGAGCGTGGATCGCGTGTCGGCGGCAACGCCGCCAGCTTCGTCGTCGATGGGATTCCCGTGGATTTCGGCAGCCATCGTCTGCACCCCAGCTGTGCGCCGCCCCTCCTGGCCGACATCCGGCAACTGCTCGGCGATGACTTGCTCGACCGCCCTCGTCACGGTCGCATCCGGCTGCAGGGACGCTGGGTCCACTTCCCACTCAAACCGGTCGACCTGGCGCTGCGTCTGCCCCCGACCTTCGCGCTCGGCGTACTCGCCGACGCCGCCACCAAGCCCTTCACGCCCGAGGTCACTCCCCCGACCTTCGCGTCGCTGCTGGAGCGCGGCCTGGGCAAGACGATCTGCCGGGAGTTCTATTTCCCGTACGCCCAGAAGATCTGGGGACTTCCGCCCGAGGCGCTCGACGCCGAGCAGGCCCGCCGCCGGGTGGCCAATTCGTCGCTTGGCAAGATGGTGCGTCGGGTGCTCGGCATGGTACCGGGCCTGAAACGCCCAGGGGCTGGGCGCTTCTTCTATCCGAAACGCGGGTTCGGTCAGATCTCCGACGTCTTCGCCGCCGCGGCCGAGCAGGCCGGCGCCCGCGTTGTGCTGAACGCGACCGTACACGAGGTGACCACCGACGGCAGTCGCGCCACCGGCGTGAGGGCGACCGTCGGCGGCGAGCCGCGTGAGCTGCCGGCCCGCCAGGTGCTCTCTACGATTCCGCTGCCCGTGCTCGCGCGCCTCGTCAGCGGCACCCACACGGCCGCGCCAGTTGAAGCGGCCGCGCGTCTTGGCTACCGCGCGATGGTGCTCATCTACGTGACGCTCGATGCCGAACACTTCACGGAGTTCGACGCCCACTACTTCCCCGAGGCGGACATCCGCATCAGCCGCATGTCGGAGCCGAAGCGGTATGGCCTGGTGGCGCGACCCGGGCGCACTGTGCTCTGTGCCGAGCTCCCGTGCGCGTTCCAGGGCGAGGAGTGGTCGATGACCGATGCTCAGCTGCTCGAGCTCTTCCGGGCCGACATCACGCGCGCTGGATTGGGACCGCTCCCGCCCGTTGCCGCGGTGCGGGTCGAACGGTTGCCCAACGCCTATCCGATGTACACCGAGGGCTACCGGCAGGCGTTCGACGCACTGGACCAGTGGGCGAGCGCGATCGAGGGCTTGGTCACCTTCGGGCGCCAGGGCCTGTTCGTTCACGACAACACGCACCACACGATGGCCATGGCCTATGCGCTGGCGGATTGCCTGCAGCCGACTGGTTCGCTCGATGCCAGCGCGTGGGCCGCGGCACGCCGAAGCTTCGAGTCGAATGTCGTCGAAGACTGATTCGTGGCCGTGGACGCTGGCGATCGGCGCCGTGCTGGCGCTGGCGGCGGTGCTCCGGCTGCCGGGACTCAATGCGCAGCTGTGGTTCGACGAAATCGCCACACTCGTCATCTCGATCCGCCAGCCGCTGTCGGCCATCCTGACGGCGTTTCCCGGCGTGAACCAGCATCCGTTTTACAGTGTGCTGGCGCACGGCGCCGTCGGCGCCTGGGGCGAAGTGCCGTGGGCCGTGCGGCTGCCCGCCGTGATCTTCGGCGTGGTGGCGGTGTGGACGGTCTGGGATGCCGGACGCGCGGTGTTGTCCCGCAGCGAGGCGATGGCGGCGGCCTTGCTGGTGGCCACGTCGAGTCACCATATCTGGTTTTCACAGAACGCGCGCGGATACACGATGCTGGCGTCCTTCACCCTCATCACGACGGCGGCGCTGATGCGCATTGCCGCCACTGGGGAGCGCCGCCACTACGCTCTCTACACCGTCGCGGCCGTGGCCGGCGTCTATACGCATTTGACGATGGCATTCGTGCTCGCCGCGCACGTGTTGACTGTCGCCATCGGCTGGATCGTGGGCGCGCGCCTGGCCCGGCAATTCACGCCGGGGCGACTGGTTACGATGTGGGCCATCGTGATCCTGCTCATCGCGGTTGTCTACGCGCCGTACGCTCCAGACCTGCTGACGACCTTCGCCGAAAAGGCACCACCTCGGGCCGCGAAGGTCGCGACAGCCGGCCGCGCGGCCGGCGACCTCTTGCGCGGTGTCACCGACGGCTTCGGCGTGGCGGGCCTGCTGACGGCGCTCGTGCTGGCCACGACCGGCGGGCTCGCGATGCTGTCGTCGCAGCCATTTGTGGTGTGGTTGCTCGTGTCGCCGGCCATCCTCACACTCGGCGCGACGGCCGTGCTCGGACAGCCCCTCCGGCCTCGCTTCCTCTTCAACCTCTCGGGCGCGGCCGCGCTCTTTGTGGCGGCAGGCGCCGCGGTCATCGCTCGAGCCATTGCGGCGCGCACGGCGTGGACCTCACCGGCCGCCCGGGCGGCGTGCCTCACCGTGCTGCTGTTGCCCCTGGCACCAGGAGCCACGACCGCCATCGTGCGCAACGCCGTGGTACCCAAGCAAGACTTCGCCGGTGCCCTGACGTTCCTCGACGACGCGCAAGGACGTGGCCAACACATCGTCGGCGCCGGCACGATCTGTTTAGCACTCGATGGCTACTTCACACGGCCGTGGCCGTGCGTCACGACCAACGACGGCTGGCAGCGCGAGACCGCCGGTGGCGGGCCGGTGCTCGGCGTCCACACGCTGATCGAATTCTGGGACGATCCAGACCTCATCGAGACACTCGCGCGCGACTGCCGTGACGTCCGGCGTTTCCCTGGCACGCTCAGCGGCGGCGACGTGGTGGTGTGCCAGTACGGCGGCGCGTCTCGTTAGAGCCACGCCTTCATCCGCTGGAACGGCGCCTCTACGATTCGCCGCATCGCCGTCGCCAGCAGCAGGGTCGTGGCCATGGCCGTCACGGCGCGCGTGACCGGATGCGTGGGCAGCCTCGCGTCAAGCCCGGCGGCGCGTAGCAGCCATTCGAGCACGATCGGCGCAAACGCGTGAATGAGATACACGCCGTAGCTGATGCGTCCGACCGCCACCGTCCAGGGGTGCGCGAGCAGGCGTCCGAACGGTCCGGCAAAACCCGCGACGGCGCGCCACACCACCCACGCGAAGACAACGCCCTGCAGCAGTTGGCGCCACACCGTCCACGCGGGCACCAGCGGAACCGCGCGCGCTTCGCTCATCGCCAAGGCCACCCAGGCGAGCGCCGCGACGACGAGCAGACCTCGTACGGGCCAGCGAGCGCCGGTTCCAAGCGGAGCCGCCGCGCGCCGCCACCCGGCCCAGGCCACCAGCGCCCCGACCCCCAGAGAGTCGGCGCTGCCCGCTGGCACCAGGGCCCAGAACGGCTCGGCGAGTCCGACCGTGGCCGCGATGTAACGCGAAGCCGGGCCCGACAGGACGGCCATCGCCAAGATGGGGCCAAGCCAGGCGCGCGGACTCCACACGATGAGCCATGGCCACAGCAGGTAGAACTGCTCTTCCACGGCCAGCGACCAGAAGTGACTCACGTGGCCCATCCATCGTGCGTCACTGGCGATGCGCACGTTCGACAGGTAGGCTGCGTGCCACGCCCACGTCTCGCGCACGAGCGGCACGTCGGCCAGCCAGGCCAGGCCCAGCACCAGGTAGAACGCGGGAAACAGACGCAAGGCACGGCGCACGTAGAAGCGTCCAACGGCCTGTCCACGCCGGGGCAGGTCGCGCAGCGCCAGCAGAATTCGCGTGATGAGAAAGCCGCTCAAGACGAAGAACAGGTGCACGCCGGCTCCCAATGGCAGGCCGAATTGCCATGCGGGCAGCCAGTGCGAGTACGCCACCGCAACCACGGACACGGCTCGCAACCCGTCGAGTTGCGGCGAGTAGCGCAGTGGACGCGCAGACGCGCCGTCAGTAGCCACGGGCGGCGTCAACCTGCCACCGTAGCCCCTCGCTGCGCTCCCACCGGCCAAGGTTGTCGATGAAGACGTCCACGCAGTCATCCCAGTGGCCGTGCCGGAAGCCGGAGGTGTGCGGCGTGATGAGCAGATTGGGGGCGTCCCAGAGCGGCGAATCGTCAGGTAACGGCTCGTGGGCGAACACATCGAGCGCGGCGCCCGAGAGCGCGCCCGATTGCAGAGCGGCCACGAGTGCAGCGGTATCGACGAGCGAACCGCGTGCCACGTTCACCAGCCATGCGCCCGGCTTCATGCGACCGAGGCGGCTCGCGTCGATGAGCGCCTCGGTCTCGCTCGTGAGCGGCGCGGCGATGACGAGGACGTCCGCGACTGCGGCGAGGTCATCGAGGCGGTCGGGCGCCCACACCGCATCGACGCCGGCGGGGCCGCCACGATCGACATGACGGCGCACGCCGATGACCCGCATGCCGAACGCCACGCCGAGCCGCGCCACTTCCCCGCCAATTGAGCCCAGGCCGATCACGCCCAGGCACAAGCCTGCCAGCGGCAGCGGCAGGTTCGCGCCGGCAAACTCGTTTTGCGCCCACACGCGTGCCTGCTGGCGCCGCAGCGCCAACGGCAGGCGGTGCGTCAGGGCCAGCAGCGTCGCAAAGACGTGTTCGGCAATCGGTGCACCCTGCACGCCGCGGGTGTTCGTCACGAGCACATGACGGGCGGCCAGGGCGTCGAGGCACAGGTAGCCGACCGCGACCGCCGAGGAGTGCAGCCACCGCAGACGGGGCGCCGCGGCCAATTCGTCGGCAGACAGGACCCAGGTATAGGCGACGTCGCAGCGCGCGAGCGCGGCGGCACGTTCGGCGGCCGTGGTCGCATAGATGAACTCGTGCTGCGGACACAACCGACGCAGTCGCTCGACCTGCGCAGGAGGAATCTGCCAGGCCGCGACGTCCTGCTGAATCGAGACGAGAATCGTCACCGCTTGACGGACGCCCGTCGGCGCGCGGCCGCGACCGGGCGCCGGTAGTGGCCCGATCGGCCGCCCATCTTCTCGTCGAGTTGCACGCGCTCGATCACCATGCCCTTGTCCACCGCTTTCACCATGTCGTAGACGGTCAGGGCCGCACCGGCCACGGCCGTGAGCGCTTCCATTTCCACGCCAGTCTGGCCGGCCGTGCGGACACGCGCGGTAATGGCGACGCCGGTGGCGGTGTGAGAAAGCGCAACGTCGATGCCCGTCAACAGCAGCGGATGGCACAGCGGAATCAGGTCGGCCGTGCGCTTGGCCGCCATGATGCCGGCAAGACGGGCCGCCTGCAGCGGGTCGCCTTTTTTGATCTTCCCGGCGAGGATGGCGCGCCGGGCGGCGGGCGACATCGAGACGTGCCCCGAAGCCACGGCCTCGCGCATCGTGATGGGCTTAGCACCGACCTCCACCATCGTGATGCGGCCGGCGGCGTCGATATGCGTCAAGCGTGGCGGTCTGGGCATGCGCCCTCCTCGCGTGGGAGCGTAGGCATCAGGGTACGCTCTCGCCCTGAGCCAGGAAGAACGACAGGCTCTCGAGGGAGACGGTCAGATCCACGCCCTTCAGCTTGATCCCCTCCGGCACCTTCAAGGTACCCGGTGAGAAGTTGAGCACGGCCTTTACGCCGCTCCCCGCCACCTGGTCGAGCACGTACTGGGCCGATTCCGCCGGCACCGCCAGCACGACGATGTCGACGCGCTCGCGGCGCAGCACCTTCTTCAGGTCACGGATGTCGTGGATGGGCACACCGCTGCGCGACTCGTCCCCGATCTTGGCGTCGGCGCTGTCGAACATCGCCACGATCTCGAAACCCTCGCGACGAAAACCAGGATAGTCGGCCAGCGCCATCCCCAGGTTGCCGGCGCCGAGCACCGCAACTCGCAGGTGGCGGTCGAGACCGAGGATCTGGCGCAGGTGGAGCTTCAGATCCAAGACGTAGTACCCCACGCCGCGCACGCCGAACTCTCCGAAGTACGCCAGGTCTTTGCGGATCTGCGCGGCATTCAGATGGAAGCGTTCCGCCAGCGCCTGCGACGCGATCGTCTCGACGCCGTCGGCCTCGAGTTGATTCAGGCATCTGAGATACACGGAGAGGCGGCCCGTGGTCAGCTCCGACACTTGCTCACTGGCGGCCTTCCGCTTGTTCTGTAAGTTCACAAGCCTCCTCAGAATAGGCCAAAGGACTGGCGCGGGTAAAGCGTTTGGCGCGAAGGCGGGGCCGACCTGCGCTACCATCCCCGCCATGGCTCATGCGAACCCTCCGAATCACCCTGCGGCGCCGGGCGCCCCCAAAGCCTTCACTCCGTACGTGGCCGACGGCCAGTCGATGGCGGAGTTCACCGGGAAGGCCATTTTTCTGGGCGTGCTCTTCGGTCTGATTTTCGGAGCGTCGACGGTCTATCTCGGTCTCCGCGCGGGACTCACCGTGTCGGCGTCGATTCCCATCGCCGTGCTCGCCATCTCGGTGTTGAAGCGGTTCGGGGGGTCGACCATCCTCGAGAACAACATCGTCCAGACGATTGGGTCGGCCGGGGAATCGGTGGCCGGAGGCGTCGTGTTCACGATTCCCGCGCTGATCTTCCTGGTACCGAACGACCCCGGCTATTTCAACTACGCCAAGATCACGATGCTCGCCTTTGCCGGCGGCATCCTGGGCGTGCTGATGATGGTACCCCTGCGCCGCGCGCTCATCGTGAAGGAACACGGCGTGCTGCCCTACCCCGAAGGCACGGCGTGCGCAGAGGTGCTCGTGGCCGGCGAGCGCGGCGGTAAGCTCGCCAGCCTCGTGTTCTCCGGCCTCGGCATTGGCGCGGCGTGGAAGTCTCTGTCATGGACGCTGAACCTCTTCCGTCAGGAAGTCGGTCACTCGTTCGCGCGCACGAGCCAGTTCCCCAATGCCACCATCAACGTGGACATCTCGCCCGAGTACATGGGCGTTGGCTACGTCATCGGTCCGCGCATCGCCGGTACGATGTTCGCGGGCGGCGTGCTGTCGTGGCTCGTCCTGCTGCCGCTGCTGTCGATCCTCGGCGCCGCGATCCCCACGCCGTTTCCGCCGATCCATCCGTCAATGGCCAACAATCCCGCCACCGGGCATCCGTTCCTGATCTCCGAGATGTCGCCGGGCCAGATCTGGAGCGCCTACATCCGCTACATTGGCGCTGGCGCCGTGCTGGCCGCGGGTCTGATCACGCTGGCGCGGACCATCCCCACCATCATCTCGTCGGCGCGCGACGGTCTCAGGGGCATCGGCAGCGGCGCCGGCGGGGTGCCGCTGCGCACCGAACGCGACATCCCCATGACGGTGGTCATCGTGGGGTCGCTCCTGCTAGCCATCTTCCTGGCCGTGGCCCCCGGCCTGCCCACGCAAGGGAATTTCTTCGTTGCCGTGCTCATCGTGGTCTTCGGCTTCTTCTTCGCCACGGTGTCGTCGCGCATCACGGGGCTCATTGGCTCGTCGTCGAACCCGATCTCGGGAATGACGATCGCCACGCTCATCATCACCTGCCTGATTTTCGTGGCGCTCGGCTGGACCGGTGACATGTATGCGCCGATCGCGCTCTCGGTCGGCGCGATCGTGTGCATCAACGCGGCCAACGCCGGGAACACGTCCCAGGACCTCAAGACCGGCTACCTCGTGGGCGCGACCCCCGTGTATCAGCAGGTCGGACTCGCGATTGGGGTCATCACGTCGTCGTTCGTGATCGGCTGGACCGTGCTGTACTTGCACAAGGTCTTCACCATCGGCTCGGCCGCCGTGCCCGCGCCGCAGGCCACGCTCATGGCGACACTGATTCAGGGCCTGCTCTCGCAGAACCTGCCCTGGGGCCTGGTGCTGGTCGGGATGTTCATCTCCGTCACGCTGGAACTGTGCGGGATTCAGTCGCTCTCGTTCGCCGTCGGTTCGTACCTGCCCATCGCCACAACGGCGCCCATCTTCGTGGGCGGACTGGTGCGGTGGTTCGTCGAACGCAAGACCGGGGTGACGAGCGACTCCGACATCAGCTCGGGCACGCTGTTCAGTTCGGGGCTGATCGCCGGTGGGTCGCTGGCAGGCATCCTCTACGCCGTGCTCGTCGGCACCGAGTCGATCGGACCATTCACCGGCATCGGCGACGCGCTGCCGTTCCTGCACGGCGACGACGCGATGGGACAGCTCTTTGGTGGCGGCCTCTTCCTGGTGCTTGGTGTCATCCTGGCGCGCGCGGCGCAGCGCACGATCGACTAGCGCGAGCGGTTAGCCGACGACCGAAGCGGTGGGCGAGGCGGCGACGGGCGGCGGCGCCTTGCGCACCGTGTCCCGAGGCCGCAGGGACGCGCGGACACGATGCCGCCTACGGCACGATCCGCACGGCGAAGGTGACCATCTCGGTCTTGGTGCCTTCAGTGGCGATCACTTCCACGACGTACTCGCCCGGCGCGAGCGGCGCGAGCGACACCTCCGCGATCGACACCCGGGCCGACGGCAGCCCGTCGGTCCGTTCGGTCAGCGTCACCGGCACGGCCATCGGCTGCCCGGCACGGTTGAGCAGACGCGCCGACACCGTGGCGGCCTTCGACACAAGGGGCGTCTCCACGACGAGGCGCTCGGTCCGACGAAAGCGTGCATCGGCGGTCGGAACGAAGAGCCGGCCGGTGCCTGGACCACGCCGCGCGGCCAGCGCCGCCGAGCCGAGCAAGGCGGTCGCCGGCGGCACAGTGACCACAGTCGAGACGTTCAGGGGCACACGAGCGCCGTCGGGCGTGGCCTGCACGCGAATCTGATAGGTGCCGGCGGGCAGCTGGTCGTGCTCGGGACGGCGAAATGACAACACTCGCGCGCCGGGGTCAAGGGTGGCCGTTTCACTCCGGCGCTCCCCGCCGCTCGAGGGCTCGATCTCGAGCCGCACCTGGGCGCCCTTGCTCCACTCAGCCGCGGCGGCCGTGGCACGATCGACTTCGACGGTGACCTGCACATACCCTGCGCCGCCGGCCGCATGGAGGTACATGGCCGGCACGCGCCGGCCGCTCGGCAAACCCGACAGCGCCTGATCGACGCGCGCCGACACGCGCGAGGGCCGCGGTGCCTGCGCCGCCGTGATCTCGGCCGCCGTCGGCGCCAGATACCCGGGCCGGGTGCGCACCTCGACGCCGGGGCGCGTCACGCGAACGGTGAGCTTGCGGTAGCGGCCGTCCAGCTTCTGGTTGGTCGAGACGTACCCGAGCAAGTAGTATGAGCCAACGTCGGTCAACAGACGCGGAAGCGCTTTGTCGATGTTGGTATTGAGCACGACCGCGCCGTCGGTCTCTGCCGCGAGCTGCCGGAGATTCTCTTGACGGCTGGCCAGCCGCGTTGCGTCTGCGGCCGGGCTCGAAGGGCGACCGGGACCGATGGGGTCGTCGACTACGACGAGGCCACGCGGGTCGACGGGATAGAAGCTGACGTTGGCCCGGTTGGCCCGCCGCATCAACAACTGGAACTCCATCGCGAAATCCTGGTTGGCGAGCAACCCGCGTTCGCGCTCACACGACTCGAAGCTTCGGTTACCCGTCACCTCACCGATCGTCAGCTTGCCGCCGGACGTCAGCCCCAGATCATCAGGACCTCCGGGAACCGTCCTCGTCCCTCCTGGCCACGCGATCGGCCGGCCCAACGCCGGGTCGGGGCGAGGCAGGAGCCAGCCCTCTGACAGCAGCAGCACGAAGGACCGCTCCTCGCGGACACCCTCGAGGTGTTGAATCAGGTCGTCGATCGCCGTCAACGTCCGGGCCTCCCGTCGCCGCTCGATGATCGGCTGGGCGAACCCCTGGGTCGGGCCGCTATCCGGATAGCACTGCTCGACGTCTTGGTCTCGCGGATCGCGCGGCATCACGCGGCCCCGCTCACCCCACGTCCAATTGGTGCGCAGCATCTCGCCAATCGACGCGGTCCGCGGCGACAACGTGATGTTGCGCGCCGACATGTCAGCCGTCATCACGCCGACGAGGTCGTCCTCACCCACCACGCGGTCGAGCAACGCCGCCACCGGGTTCTGTGCGCGATACGAACCGTCGACCTGTACGTGCGCGGTGTCGAGGAATAACACGAAGACCCGCGCGTTCGGCTGCGCCGCTCGGGCCCGCGAGCCGGCCACCGTGTCGGGCTCGACGCGGGCTGATTCGGGCACGACGCCGCGCGCCTGAACGAACTCGAACGAAGAGACCTGCTGCAGCGCATTGTCTTCGAGCACCTCGAAGTCCCCGGCGGAGAGGTCGGTGATCGCCACCCCGTTTGCCGACGCGTAGACGTCGAGGCGCACGAGATTGGCACCGCCCCGAAAGCGCGGCTCAGGCGTCTGCGACCTGAGCGCAGGCGGCGACATCATGAGCAGCAGCGCGACCGCGCAAGCGGCCAGGCGAAGGAAAGAACGCGGCACGGCTTGTGCTCCTCGAGCACATAGTAGCGCGGCGGGAGCGCTAGCGCAGGTATTTGCGGTTGATCAGGTCGGACACGGGGACATCGATCTGTTGGGACACGAGCGGCAACCGGATGTCCAACCGGGCGTCGGGCGCGGCCGGCATGGCGTTGAGCACCTCGTAAACGAGGAGGTTCACATTCCGCAGCCGAACGTCGGTCGAGAACGTGGGCAGCGTGAGCCTCACCACATAGCCGGCGGTCTTGAGCTCATCGAGCAGCCAGTTCTGCACCTTCGACCTGCTCGGACGGTCCTCGACGACGACATAGCCCACGCCGAATGTCCGGACCACGCCGGCAATCTGGCTGGCGTCGGCAATGCGGTCCTCGATAGCCACGGCGCCCATCATCGAGGTCGTCAACAGCTTGTCTGCCCTCAGCACGATTGCCTTCCGCTCGGGGTCGTGCTTCCGAACGAAGAAGCTGAAGAAGCCGGCGTCGACGTCGCCGGCAAACATCACCGTGGAGCCACGTGGGTGGTCCACGACGAACCGGGCTGCCTGTTCGTAGCCGTCTGCGCCGGCCAGGCGTATGTGCGAGGACTCGACAACCTGCGCGACCAGCGCTGCCATCATCACCGCGCCTAGAATCCACGAACGCAGGCCGCCGCCGAGGGTCGCCAAGGCGCCAAAGCAGATGGCGACGGCCGGCGTCCAGTAGATGGCGTAGCGGACCGGGTCCTGGTTCGCCGCAACGCCGACGACCAACCCCGTACCCGCGATCCAGAGCGCCGTGCTCGGCGCGAACGGGCTTCGGCGGATGACCAGAAGCACGAAGCCCACCACACTCAACATGAGGATTGGCAGAGAGAAGTGCTCCAGTGCGGCGAACGACAAGGAGTCAGCAACGTCCGCCACCCGGCCTGACTCACCGACGCTCGAGGCCGCGCTGACAGCGTGGGCCACATTGTAGGGCGACATCAACATGGTCATCGGCACGAGAGGGGCAACCAGAGCTGCTGACACGAGCGTGGCACACACGACGTCCCGGCGCATGAGACGGCGCCAACCGAGGTGGAACCACACGTAGACAATCACGCCCGGGAGGGCGGCTGCCGCGAGCTGCTTGGCCCACAGGCTTCCGGCTGCAAGGATGGTGGCGACATAGATGGCGCGTGACTGGCCGGTCACTGCGAACCGATGGGCAAAGTAGGAAGCACCCAAGAGCAGTGACAGGGCCGGTGTCTCGGTCATCACAGATTGCGCCAGTCGGACGGTCTGTGGGCCCGACGCGTAGGCCAAGGCTGCCGCCGCGCCCGGCCATTCGCCGAGTACCTCTGACACCAGCTTGTACAAAAAGACGACGCCGACGACGAAAAATGTCAACGAGACCATGCGAGCAGAAGCTACCGATGGCCCGAACACCGCAAACACCGGCGCTTCCGCAATGGCAAGGAGGATGGGGTGATGGCCAAGCGACAGGGCGGGATAGCGCGCGTAGTAGTGCCGGGCATACTCGAACGCCTCAGCGCTCTTGGGCCAGTCGAAGACGGCATCCATCAGAAACGTGCCGTTCATCATGTGCCGCGCCATGTCACCCTGAAGGGAGACATACGCTTCATTGCCGATGCCTACACTTGCAAGCACCACCGCGACCACCGCGCATCCGAGCATCAGCGCTATTGAAGTGCCGCGACGCCTGAACGGAGCAACGCCTGGCGTCCCGCTATCGACGCTCATGCGCCCGCAACCTCATCCCGGCGCCACGGCGGCGTGAGGGCCGGGGCGTGAGGAGCCTGCGGCAGCGTCCAGGTCGTCTGCACGCCGAAGCGTCGCTTCAGATGGAACAGCGCGGTGCCGACGACGAACGAGACGCCATTGCACAGGTGATGGACGAAGTGCGCACACACCACGCGCGTCGCAAACCACGGCCCGCGGGTGCGGCCAAAGTAGCCGTAATAGCTGCGGTTCAAGATCAACAACAACGCCACCGGCACCGGCATCGCCAGGAGAACTCGCGCGTCGGTCAACGCCATAGCTGCGAGCAGCACGACCAGGTAGGCGCACACGACAGAAATCCTGAGCCCCCACACCAGGTTCAGGTCGGTCGTCAGGCCGCCGTAGCGCAGGATCAGCTGAGTCCACGGCACGCCACGGTCTCTCACGTCGGACACGATGCTCGAGGCAAACGTCCAGCACTTGAGGTGTTTTCCGTTCAGTCCAGGGTCGATCAAGATCCGCGCGCCAGACGCGTGCAGTCGATAGCCAAGATCGATGTCCTCGACGGAAGGGCGTCGAAATCGCTCGTCGTAGCCGCCAACCGCACGGAGGCGGTCGGCCTTTACGGCGCCTAGCCCGGCCCAGAACGTGCGCGCCTCTCGGCCACCGTTGCAGTGTACCCAACGGTGCTGGAGATTGCGGTACTGGGAAATAAAGGCGGGCGCCTCGGGAGTGTCGTCGTACGCGCCAAACACGGCTGCTGCATGTGGGTGCTCGGAAAAAAAATGTTCCACGCGCTCCACGACGCCAGGCTCCGCCACGACGTCGCCATCGACGAAGAGCAGGTAGCGGCCCCGCGCAACGCTGGCGGCGCGATTGCGGGTGGTGGCAGGACCTTGCGAAGTCGGCCAGCCGACGCGCTCTGCATGAAATTCGTCGGCGAGCG
This sequence comes from Acidobacteriota bacterium, assembly GCA_031376505.1. Classification (GTDB taxonomy): domain Bacteria; phylum Acidobacteriota; class Vicinamibacteria; order Vicinamibacterales; family UBA2999; genus CADEFD01. The sequence goes on along the minus strand of JANMDX010000328.1, from coordinate 30,354 downwards.
ACAGCCAGTCTTCGACGGCGCCGTCAGCCGCGATCAACAACTCGGTCGTCGCCGCCCTGTCACGAAACGGCTCAAGGACGCGTCTTAGCATCGACACGTTGCGGTGAAACGGCACGATGACCGTGGTGATGGCAGGCACGATGGGGTGGTCGGAAGGATTATCGTCCGTAACCGCACTGTGCGTTATCCTAAGAGCGGCCTCGGATCCGGGGAAGAAACGAGCAGTTCCGACTCGGGCACGAGGCGACCGCGCAGAGGAACGTTGGCGCCACGAGGGCAACACCCTGGATAGCCCTGCGGGCCAGTGCTTCAGTCGACAAGGGGACCAATATCTGTCTTCGGATAGACTTCGTCAAGTTGGTCGTGCCTGCACTGTGGCACACGACGTGCTAGGGAAGTAGGCGATGGCAATCCCCGGTGGAGAACGACGCTTGGCACGTGGACGCTCGAAGTCCACTACGGCGTTCGGGCCGGGAGACGTTTGCTAGACAGCGCGGCGATGCCGAGCGGCGCCACGGATGTGCATGACGCCACGGGTCGGCGGGGGTGGGAGGACTAGGCATGGCAGCGCGCGCCGTCGCACAATACGCGCCGGGAGATCGGATCGTCGTCATCGGTGGAGGTCCAGCCGGACTGACCGCAGCCTACCAGATGACCAAAATGGGATGGCCCGTGACGGTGCTCGAAGGAGACGACATACTCGGCGGCATCTCACGCACCGCCCAATACAAGGGTTATCGTTTCGACATCGGCGGCCACCGCTTCTTCACGAAGATTGCCCCCGTGGAAGCCCTGTGGCACGAGATCCTCGGGAACGAGTTCATCTCGGTACCGCGCATGTCGCGCATCCACTACCAGGGAAAGTTCTTCGACTACCCGCTCAAGGCCGGAAACGCGCTCGCGGGCCTTGGCCCAGTCAACGCGGCGCGGATCTTCATGAGCTACCTGTGGTGGCACTACAAGCCGTACCCTGTCGAAGAGAACTTCGAGCAGTGGGTCACCAACCGGTTTGGCAAGCGCCTGTTCGAGATCTTTTTCAAGACCTATACCGAGAAAGTCTGGGGCATTCCCTGCACTGAGATTCGCGCCGAGTGGGCAGCGCAGCGCATTCAGGGGCTGTCGCTCGCCAAGGCCATTCTCAATGCGACCGCCCTCAACCGACGGTCGAACGACATCAAGTCGCTCATCAACGAGTTCCAGTACCCGCGGCTCGGCCCCGGCCAGATGTGGGAAATGGCGGCCAAGCGCATCGAGGGCATGGGCGGACGGGTGCTGATGAAACACTACGTCACCGCCATCGAGCAGCAGGAGGGCAACATCGTCGCGGTGCGCGCACAGACGCCTGACGGCGAGAAGCGGTTCGAGGGGGCGCACTTCTTCTCCACGATGCCGGTACGGTCACTCGTGCGCGCCCTTGACCCGCAGGTGCCCCAGACGGTCAAAGACGACGCGGAGGGCTTGCGGTACCGGGACTTTCTCGTCGTGGCGTTGATGCTGAACCGCGAGGACCTGTTCCCCGACAACTGGATCTACATCCACACGCCCGGAGTGAAGGTGGGCCGCATCCAGAACTTCAACAATTGGAGCAAGGCCATGGTGCCCGACGCCGGCACGACCTGCCTGGGCATGGAGTACTTCTGTTTCAAGGGCGATGGGCTCTGGGACAGCACCGACGCCGACCTGGTTGCCCAGGCGGCACGGGAACTCGAGCAGTTGGGCTTGGCCAAGGCCTCCGACGTCAAGGACGGCGCCGTCATACGCATGCCCAAGGCCTACCCGATCTACGACTCCAAGTACCGGGGACATCTCGACGGCGTTCGTGACTACATCGACCCGATCCGGAATTTGCACACCGTCGGGCGCAACGGCATGCACAAGTACAACAACCAGGATCACTCCATGCTTACGGCCATGATGGCCGTCATGAACATGCAGGGCGCGTCGCACGACATCTGGGAAGTCAACACCGACTTCGAATACCACGAGGAACAGAAGATGGAAACGGCCGGGTCCGGCGCCGCCGCCGCCGGCGGCTAGCCATGCTCGTGGGCGTCGACGCGACGTGCTGGGCCAACGAACGCGGTTATGGGCGGTTCACGCGCGAACTGCTGACCGCAATGGCCGCGCAAGCGCCCGAGTGGCGGTTCCGCTGCTTTGTCGACGCCCGGGCGCACGCGTGCTTCACGCTCGACGCGCCCAACGTGGAGTGCCTCGAAGTCTACCAGTCCGCGTCGCCGACGGCCGCGGCCGCCGCCGGCGGCAACCGCTCGCCGATTGACATGCTGCGCCTGACACGGGCGGTCGCGGCGCATCCCTCCGACGTCTTCTTTTCCCCGTCGGTCTATACCTACTTCCCGTTGCCGCCAGGCATTCGGTCGGTCGTCACGGTGCACGACGCGATCGCCGAGCGCTTTCCAGAATTGACCTTGCCGAGTCCGCGGGCGCGTCTCTTCTGGCGAGCCAAGGTCGCGCTGGCCCTGTGGCAAGCTACGAGAGTGTTGACGGTGTCAGAGTTTGCCGCCGGCGAAATCGCCGAGGTCCTGGGCGTGTCGCGGGCGCGAATGCACGTGGCGGTCGAAGCGCCGTCGCGCGTGTATCGCCCAAGCGACGCTCCCGCGGACATTGCGGCGGTTGCCTCGCGGCTGGGATTACCGCCCGACGCTCGGTGGATCATGTACGTCGGCGGGTTCAGCCCGCACAAGAACGTGCACCTGCTGGCCGCGGCGCACGGCCGGCTGTTTGCACGTCTCGGCGCCGCCACGCCGTGGCTCGTGCTGGTCGGCACCCTGTCAGGAGATCCATTCCACGGCGCGCAAGGCCAGATTCGTGCGGCCATCGAGGCGGCCGGCACCAGCGCTCGAGTCCTGTGGCCCGGGTTCGTCTCGGACGAGGACCTGCGCCAGTTGCATAGCAGCTCGGTGGCGCTCGCACTGCCGTCCATGAATGAGGGCTTCGGTCTGCCCGCCGTCGAGGCGGCTGCGTGCGGCAGTCCGGTCGTGGCCACGACGGCCAGTCCCCTGCCGCAGTTGCTCGACGGCGGCGGCATCTTCGTAGAACCGTCAGATCTCGACGGGCTCACCGAGGCGCTGTGGCGGCTCGCCACCGATGACACGGCTCGGGCCGCCATGGGAGCGACCGCGCTCACACGGGTGGCGGCGCTCTCGTGGCAGGCCTGCGCGACTCAGGCGATGGCGGCCCTCGCCGAGGCTGCGCGATGAGCGCGGCCCTACGCATCGCGTCGCTGACGACGTTCTACCCCCCGTATAACTTCGGCGGAGACGGCATCGACGTGCAGCGCACCGCCCGGGTGCTCGCGGGCCTCGGTCACGACGTCACGGTCATTCACGATACGGACGCATACGTCGGCATGACCGGCGCTGAGCCGCCGCCGGCCGAGCCAGATCCGCTGGTCAACGTCGTGGCGCTGCGCAGCGTCATCCCACGCATCGCGACGCTGCTCACGCATCAGTTGGGCCGCCCTACGATCCACCGCGCGCGGCTACAGGCACTCGACCGCGAGGGACGATTCGACGCAGTCCTGTTCAACAACATGTCGCTTGTTGGCGGTCCCGGCCTGCTGCACTTTGGTGGCGATGCCGCGCGGATCTATGTGGCCCACGAGCACTGGCTCGTGTGTGAGTCACACGTGCTGTGGCGCCACAATCGCGAGGCATGCGTGGGCCGCGAATGTGTCCGATGCGTCCTGGCCCACGGCCGCCCGCCGCAACCCTGGCGACACACCGGCATGCTGGCTCGGGAACTGCGGCATGTCGATGCGTTCGTGGCACGCAGCCGTTTCAGCCAGGCGCAACATGCGGCGTTCGGCTTCCCGCGCACGATGGACGTGGTGCCCTATGGCGTGCCCATGCCGCCGCGCCCCTACGAAGGGCCGTCGCCGCATCCTCGTCCGTACTTCTTCTTCGCCGGACGCCTCGAGCCAATCAAGGGTGTCGACGACCTGATCGCCGCCTTCGACGGCGAGACCGGTTCGGACCTCGTGATTGCTGGCGCCGGAACCCTCGACGCGACGCTGCGGGCGCGGGCCGCCGGGCGGCCGCGCATCCACTTCGTCGGACGCGTGCCATCGGACCGACTGGCGCCCTACTACCGCCACGCGACGGCGTCGCTCGTACCTTCGAAGGGATTCGAGACCTTCGGCATGGTCGTCATTGAATCGCTGGCGCAAGGCACACCGGTCATCACCCGCCGCATCGGACCGCTGCCCGAGATCGTCGAGACCACCAGTGGCGGCAGCACGTTTTCAACCCTCGACGAGCTGCGCGGGCACGTCGACGAGTACGCACGTGACCCGGCGGCGAGCCGGGCTCGGGGCGAACGCGGGCGCGACATCGCCCGAACCCTGTTTAATCCAGATGACGTCACCGCACAGCTGGTGGCGATCATCGAGCGGGAACTGGCGCGCAAGCGCGGCCGCCCAGGAGCCGTGTAGGCGATGCGCGCGGTGCTGACCTATCACTCGATCGACGACTCGGGCTCGCCCATTTCGGTGTCGCTCGAGGCCTTCGCACGGCACGTCGAGTGGCTCACGAGCGGCGACGTCACGGTCGAGCCGCTCGACACGCTGGTGCAGGCAACCGACGCCAGCGACGGTCCGCCGCACCGGGTGGCCCTCACTTTCGACGACGGCTTCGCGAATTTCTCCGCGGCGGCGTGGCCGCGCCTTCGAGATGCCGGCCTGCCGGTCACGGTCTTCCTGGTGAGCGGCCATGTGGGGGGCACCAACGTCTGGGGGGGACGGCGCGTGCCCGGCATTCCGGTGCTGCCGCTGATGTCGTGGGACGAGGCGGGCGACTGCGCCTCGACGGGCGCCACGATCGGTGCGCACTCCCGCACGCACCCGCACCTGCCGGCGATGACGGCCTCCGGCGCCCGCGCCGAAATGGAGGGCGGGCAGCAAGACCTGTGCAACCGGCTCGGCGTGCCGGTTAGTGCGTTTGCATACCCTTACGGCGACGTGTCGCCCGATGTGGCCGCAACCGCCGTCTCGCTTTTCGACGTGGCGTGCACGACCGAGTACCGGGCGTTCTCCGGCGACGACCTTCGACACCTGGTGCCAAGGATCGACATGTACTATTTTCAGGCACCGGAAGCGCTCGTGGACTGGGGCACGGCGGCATTCCGGCGCCGCGTGAGCCGACGGCGGGTCCTCCGCGCGGCGCGCCACGGGCTTGCGGCTCTATCCTTGATTGGTAGCCGAAGCGCCGCGAAGGGCTTATGATGAAGGCGGTTGCTCAGATGTTGGGTCTGGCGACACGCGCTTTGCGCGACCCGTAGTCATCCGGGAGGAGGTCTTCGTGCCAGCCAATCCACCACCACCAACCGATGCCGACCTCGACGAGGCCGTACTGCTGGCGGTCGCCCCGGTCCACAAGTTGGCACTGGGCGTCGCCACCGGGATTGTGAGCGGTCTGGCCGTCTTTGTCGCGACCGCGTTCATTGTGGCGGTGCAGCCGCAGCCGCAACCGAATCTCGAACTGCTCGCGTTGTACTTCTACGGCTACACCGTGACGTGGACCGGTGCGGCAGTCGGATTTGCGTGGGCCTTTGCGGTGGGTTTCGTTGGCGGGTGGTTCTTGGGCTTCGTCCGCAATTTCGTCACCGCCGTGTGGCTGTTCTTTGTGCGAACGCGCGCGCAGTTCTCCCGTAACTTCCTCGACCACATCTAGGTTGGGAGCCCTTATCATGGCCGACACTCTGAAGCGCGAAGAAGTCCAGGAAATCAGGAAGACGTTGGTTCGCTTCAGCGAGCAGGGCTGGGGCTTGGCCTTGGGCGCGGTCACGGCAGTGGGGCTCTTTGTAGCGACCATCGTGTTGGTGGCGCGCGGTGGTCACGACGTGGGACAACATCTGGGCCTCCTGAGCGTGTACCTTCCCGGGTACAGCGTCAGCTACGTCGGCAGCGTGGTTGGTTTTGTGTACGCGTTCGTGCTCGGCTATGGTGCCGGACGGACGATTGCGACCATCTACAACCGGTTCCTGCCGCATTGATGTGGCAACGAGGGCTGGCAGCTACCCGGCGGGGCTCGCACCTGGCCCGGCGGCTGGCGGCAATGCTGCGCGGTGGACCCAGCCGATGAGCCAGCGCAGAAACAGCACGATGGCAACCGCGCAGACCGCCGTCACCCCCAGCGCCACGATCGGGTAGGTCAGCGCCAGCATTCCCAACCCGACGACGAACGCGTCTCCCACCAGACTCAGGCCCCAGTTGGTGAGCGGTTCCGGACTCAGATTGACCGCCGCCCGCGTGCCCGCCTTCGTGAAATGACTGCCGGCGGCCAGCGTGCCGCCGACAATTGCCGTAAGGCCCTGCAACCAGGGCGCCGCGTCGCCGAGTGTGGATACGGCAATCAGCGCGCCGCCGAGCGGCCGCACGAGCGTGTGCACGGTGTCCCAGAGTGTGTCGACCCACGGCACCTTGTCGGCGACAAACTCGACCAGGTAGAGCGCGAGCGCCAGCCCGATGATCCACGGGTGATTGAACGCGGCGAACTGCGGCGGCAGATCGACGATCCGGAACCGCGTGGCGAGGCCCAGGATGGCCACGGTCGCGTACAGGTTCACGCCCGCCGCCAGCGAGAATCCGAGGGTGCGCCCGGCCGTGACCAGCAGGTCCATGTCTACTCTTCCGCCGTCACTGGGCCCTCGGCCAGTAGCGCCTCGATGGCCGCCCGTACTTGTCCAATCACGTCGTCGCGGTCAGCCAGCGTGCGGCCGGCCGTAACAATCGGCGCGCCGACCCGGATCGAGACAGTGACCGGCCGCACGATGGCGCTGCCCTTCCGCATGGCCGCGCGGCCGCCCATGACCGCTACCGGCACGATCGGCGCCTGTGCCGTGATCGCCATGATGAAGCCACCCTTCTTGAAGGGCAAGAGTTCGTCGGTGCGGCTGCGCGTGCCCTCCGGGAAAATCAGGAATGAGTTGCCCTGACGAATCGAGTCGGCGGCCACGTCGATGGACGCGAGCGCTTCGTCACGACGGCCGCGCTCCACGGCCACGAAGCCGCCGGCTTCCATGATGGCGCCGAGAATCGGCAACCTCCGCAGTTCAGCCTTGAAGAGAACATGCAGCCGGGGGTGCAGAGCCTGGAAGAGGACCGGCGGGTCGACGTTGCTCTGGTGGTTGGCGCAAAACACCACGGCTCGTCCGGTCGGAACATGACGGCGTCCGGCCACGCGATAGCGAATGCCGGCGGCGCCGAGGGCCAACCAGACGCCGCCATGGCCAAGCAGGTACATCAGCCCCTTCCATTTGAACGGCAACACGACGAGCAGTCCCAGCGTGCCGACCACCGCGACGTAGGCCGCGGCCAGCACATAGGCGGCAATCGACCGGACGGTCGCGATCCCTGTGGACACCAACTCGGGCACGAGACTCCCACCCGGCGCACCGTTTCGCCCGGGCCGCAAAAAACAAATGCCCGGCGCGGACATCGTCCGGACCGGGCATTCTAACGTGAGCGAGTGACCGAGGGCTACGAGGCTCGCGCTTGACGAGCCTTGGCAGCGACCGCAACCGGCGCGGGCGGAACAACCGCCTTGGCCGGCGCCGCTTTCGCGCCAGCGCGCGTTTCGGCACGCAGCGCGTTTCTGGCCTTCACCGTAAAGCCGCGCTCGAGCGACTTCTCGACGCGGTCTTCGATCTCGCCGGGGGTGACCCGCATGACCTCGGACACTTCGGACACGATCAGTGACTTGGCGCGGTCGAGCATCCGCTTCTCGCGAAACGAGAGGCTCTTCGACTTGGCCAGAAACGTGAGACTCTTGAGCACGTCGGCCATGTCGGCAATTGAGCCGCTCCGCATCTTGTCGGAGTTGTCCTTGAAACGGCCCTTCCAGTTCGCGTGGTTGTCGATCTTGCCGTCGCCGAGTTTGCCAAACAGTCGCTCGACTTCTTCGTCGTCAATCGCCCGCCGCAGCCCGACGTTGTCGACGTTGGCTACCGGCACGAGCACCGTCGTGTCGTTTGACAGGATTCGCAGATGGAAGAAGCCGCAGGTGGTGCCGAGGATGGTCTTTTCCTCGACTTTTTCCACGACGCCGAGACCGTGATTGGGGTAGATGACCTTGTCGCCGACCGAAAATGACACGTGGCCCCCGTTCCAAGGATGGGTGGGTCGAAAGGGCGGGTAATCTGCCCTCAAGGACCTGTCCATTATAGCCGAGGTTTGGCCGTCTGCCTATCGAAAATGCCCGAAAAATCGAGGGTTTTCGCCTGCGCGGAGTTGCACCGGCCTATCGCCCTAAATGATGCAGCGCCGAGGGTTACCCTCGCGTTCCCAGCCAGCCCCGGCCAATCTGAGTATGCTGGGCGCATGCGGCGTGCAGCAACCGGGGTCGTCTTCGCGCTCGGCCTGGCACTCGTCGCGCCGTTGCTCGAGGCCAGCCGCCAAGCAGCCCCGGCGGGCACTGCACGCCTCATCGCGCCGAAGCTGGCGCCCTACGTCCCGACGCCGCAAGAGGTCGTGGACCGCATGCTGACGCTCGCCAGGGTCACGAAAGCTGACGTGGTCATGGATCTGGGATGCGGCGACGGGCGCATTCCGATTACCGCGGCCAGAGTGTACGGCGCGCGCGGCATCGGGGTCGACATCGATCCGCAGCGCATCGCAGAGGCGAACGCCAATGCCGCCCGCGAGGGCGTGTCGCGTCTGGTCACCTTCAAACTCGAGAACGCGCTCACGACCGACGTGTCGTCAGCGACGGTCGTCACCACGTACCTGCTCACGGCCTCGAACTTGAGACTGCGGCCGATCCTCACGCGGGCCCTCAAGCCCGGTACGCGCATCGTGGCGCACAACTTCGGTTTCGGCGACTGGGCGCCGGAGAAGGTCGAGACCTTCACCGACACCTCGAACCATCGCCGCACGCTGTATCTGTGGACCACCGACGGCATCGTACGGCCGTAGCCGCCGCCTACGCGGGCCGGAGGGATCGGCTGAGCGCCGACGGCGCCGCCCTCGACGCCCGCCACCACCGCCTCGCTAATCTGCGTCTGGCGGTCGCGGGCACGGCCGCGGTGATCGCGGTGCTCGCGTTTGGCACCCGTCACCTTGCGCCGCTCTGGCTTGTGCTGCCGGCGTTGCTCTTTCTCGGCCTTGCCGTGACGCATGCCCGGCTGCTTGCGGCCCAGGCCCGCGTGCGCCGCGTCCTCGCATACGTGGACGACGGCATTGCACGACTCGAGGATCGCTGGCACGGGCGAGGCGCGACCGGCCAGCAGTTCGTGCCACCCGAGCATCCCTACGCCGACGACCTCGACCTCTTCGGACCCGCCAGTCTCTTCGACTTGCTGTCGACGCCGCGCACCGAGGCCGGCTACGCCACGCTGGCCGGGTGGCTGGTGCATCCGGCCCCGCCAGAGGCCGTACGCGCTCGCCAGGCGGCGACGACCGACCTGGCGACGCGAGACGCTCTGCGCGAGGACCTGGCAGTGCTCGGGCCCGACATGCCGCACGCGGCGGCGACAGCCGCGCTTGGCGCATGGGCCAGCGCCCGCACGAGCACAGTGCCCCTTTGGGCACCGATTGCCCTGGGCCTGCTATCAGGCGCTACGATGGTCAGTGTCGGCCTGTGGATCGCCAGCGGCGAGCCGCCGCTGTGGCTGGGCGGGCTTGTCGCGCTCCAGGCGCTCACCGGCTGGGGGCTTCGGCGCCGCGTCGTGAGGGTCATCCGCGAGGTCGAACCACGGGCTAGGGACCTGGCGCTCGCCGCGGCTCTCATCGCCCGCATCGAGGCTGAGTCCTTCGACGCGCCAGCGCTCCAGGAGGTGCAGCGACGGCTCGCCGCTAGTGGGCTGCCGGCCTCGCGCGAGATCCAGCGTCTGACTCGTCTTGTCGAGCTGCTGACGTCGCGCCAGAATCAGATCTTCGGGCCGATTTCAGTCCTGCTGTTCTGGGCCACGCAGCTGGCCTGGGCCGTGGACCGGTGGCGCGAGCGCGCTGGTCGCTTCATACCCGACTGGACGGCTGCGCTGGGCGAACTCGAGGCGATGGCCGCCCTGGGCACCTATGCGGCGGAGCATCCCGACGCGGTCTTTCCAACCTTCGTCGAGGGCGCGCCACGGATTCTGGCGCGCGGACTCACCCATCCGCTGTTGCCCGTCGGCACGGCCGTGAGCAACGACCTCGCGCTTGGCGGGGAGGCGCCGCACCTCGTCATCGTCAGCGGCTCGAACATGTCGGGGAAGAGCACGTGGCTGCGCGCCGTGGGCGTCAACGTGGTCCTAGCGCAGGCCGGCGCGCCGGTCTGCGCCCTCGAGATGACGCTGTCGCCGCTGATGCCGGCCGGCACCCTGCGCGTGCAGGATTCACTGCAGTCGGGCCGCTCCCGCTTCTTCGCCGAGATCACCAAGCTGCGACAGATCGTGGAGCAGGCGCGCGGGGCACACGCCGGCGCACCGGCCACCCTCTTCCTCATCGACGAACTGCTGTCCGGCACCAACTCACACGACCGACGCCAGGGCGCCGAGGGGGTGCTGCGAGGCCTGCTCGCCCTCGGCGCCATCGGCATGGCCACGACCCACGACCTGGCGCTGACCGATCTGGCCGGCGCACTGGCGCCGCGCGCCGCCAACATGCATTTCGCCGACCGCCTCGAACAGGGCGGACTCGAATTCGATTACCACCTGCGCGCGGGCGTCGTCGGCACGAGCAATGCCCTCGCGCTGATGCGATCGGTGGGCCTCGAGGTGTGAAGGCCGGTAGAATGCCGGGTACCATGGACGTCGAACAGCTCGGACTCTTCTACCTTGGTCGACGCTACGACCCGGCCACACGACAGCGCACCAGCGAACCGGTGCTCTACGACTCGGCCGACTTGCTGACCCACGCCGTATGCATCGGCATGACCGGCAGCGGCAAGACCGGCCTTGGCATCACGCTCATCGAAGAGGCCGCCATCGATGGCCTGCCCGTACTGGCGATCGATCCAAAGGGTGACCTCGCGAATCTGATGCTCACCTTCCCTGGACTCTCGGCGCAGGAGTTCGCACCGTGGGTGAATCCAGACGAGGCCCGCGCGCACCAGATCACGACCGAGCAGTTCGCGGCAAAGGAGGCAGAGCGCTGGAAGAACGGCCTGGCCGAGTGGGGGCAGGACGGCGACCGGATCCGCCGTCTCAAGGCCGCCGCCGACGTGTCGGTCTACACGCCTGGGAGCCGCTCCGGACTGCCACTCTCGATCCTCGAGACCTTCAACGCGCCACCGAAGGTCGTGGCCGACGAGCCCGAGTTGCTGGCCGCGCGCGTGCAGTCAGTCGCCACCAGTCTGCTCTCGCTGGCCGGCGTCACGAGCGACCCGACGACCAGCCGCGAACACGTACTCGTGTCCACACTGCTGCAGGAGGCGTGGCGCGCCGGCCGTAACCTCGATCTGCCGACGCTCATCAGTCAGGTGCAGTCGCCCCCGGTTACCAAGGTGGGCGTGCTCGACCTCGAGTCGTTCTATCCGGCCAACGATCGCTTCGGCCTGGCGATGCGGCTCAACAACGTCCTGGCCGCGCCCGGATTCGCGACGTGGCTCGAAGGCGAACCGCTTGACGTGGGGCGGATGCTGTATGGCCCGACCGGCAAGCCGCGCGTCGCGGTCGTCTCGATTGCCCACCTCGGCGATGCCGAGCGCATGTTCTTCGTGGCTCTGCTCCTCGAGCAGGTGCTCGCCTGGGTGCGCGCACAGCGCGGCACGACGTCCCTGCGCGCCGTGCTGTACATGGACGAGCTCTTCGGCTTCCTGCCGCCGACCGCCAATCCCCCGAGCAAAGTGCCTTTGCTCACGCTGCTGAAGCAGGCGCGCGCCTTCGGACTCGGCTGCGTGCTCTCCACGCAGAACCCCGTGGACCTCGACTACAAGGCGCTCGCCAACGCCGGCACGTGGTTCCTCGGCCGTCTGCAGACCGAGCGCGACAAGGCGCGGGTGCTCGACGGCCTCGAAGGCGTGGCGTCTGGTTCGGGCCGCGGGTTCGACCGCCAGAGCCTCGACTCGCTTCTTTCGGGACTCGACAAGCGGGTGTTCCTGCTGCACAACGTGCACGAGTCGGCGCCCGTCCTGCTGCAGACACGGTGGTCGATGTCATATCTGCGCGGGCCGATGGGACGCGACGAGATTCGCGCTCTGATGGCCCCGCAGAAGGACGCCGCCGCGATCGCTGCGCCCCAGACTCCGGCGCCGGGGATCTCCGCACCCGCCCCTCAACTGGCGCCGGCCGCAGCGGCTGGTCCGGCGACGCCACCCACGCCCGCGGCGCGGCCGATCGTGCCGCCCGACGTGCCGCAGTACTTCGCGCCCGGCGCCGGCTCCTCGTGGGTGCCGATGCTCGTGGGCGCGGCCCGCATGTCGTATGTCGATGCCAAGCTCGGGCTCGACGAGACCAGCGACATCCTCGTGTGGACGCCACTGACCGAGGGACCCGTCGCAGCCGATTGGGAGCACGCCGAGCCGGCCTCGTTCGGCGTGGACGCACTGCTGCGCGAGCCCGCGTCCGGAGGGACGTTTGCCGCGTTGCCGCCGCCGGCCGCAAAACCCAAGAGCTACGTCACGTGGACCAAGGATTTCGCATCATGGGCTGGCCGGTCCCAAAGCGTGGAGCTGCTGCAGTCGCCAGGCACAAGGGTCGTGTCGCGTCCGGGCGAGCGCGACGGCGACTTCCAGGCGCGGGTCACGCACGCCCGGCGCGAGGCGCGCGACGAGGCCGTCGCGATACTGCGCGACAAGTACGCACCAAAGCTAGCCGCCCTCGACGAGAAAATCCGCAAGGCAGGCGCCGCCGTGCAGCGGGAAGAACAGCAGGCGTCGGAGCAGAAGCTCTCGACGGCCATGTCGGTGGGCGCCACCGTGCTCGGGGCGATTTTCGGGCGCAAGGCGGCAAGTGTCGCCACGCTCGGCCGCGCCACGACCGCCGCTCGCGGCGTCGGTCGCATCGGCCGGGAAACTCAGGACGTCGCACGCGCCAAGGCCAACGAGGACGCGCTGGCCGCGCAGCGCCAGGCGCTGGCCGACACGCTCGACGCGGAGCTGCAGGCCGTCCAGCACGCGTGGAATGACGCTGCGGAGACGTGCGCCCGAGTGGTGGTGAAGCCCAAGCGCGGCGGCGTGCAGGTACAACTCGTCGCCCTCGTGTGGCGTCCCGAGTAGTGGGGGCGGAAGCGCCCTCGTAGTACACTACCGGTTCCACGTGCCGGCGTGGCGGAACTGGCAGACGCGCGGGACTCAAAATCCCGTGTCCCCAAAGGGCGTGTGGGTTCGATTCCCTCCGCCGGCACCATTACCTTTTCTCTGGTCCTGAGTCCCCAGCCCCGGCTGATCGGCGTGCGTAGAGCAGTGTGCCGTCGAGTCCGGTCGCCACCACGTGCAGGTAGCGCCTGGCTGCCGTGATGTGTGGCGCCGACGTCGCTTCTGGAAATGGCAACTCCTCGACGCCCCAACCGGCCCCGCCATCGACCGAAACCCGCAGGACCGTCTGGCTCCGTCCGGCACGCGCTGCCTGCCATCCAATCGCGAGCACAGACGGCGCGACGGCCGCCGTGGCAGCTGCGGCGCCAGGCTCTCGCACGTCGAGCCCGCGAAGCCCTATCCACGTGACTCCCTGATCTGTAGACTGCGTGACGACGATGCCTGGACCTCGGTCGCCGTTCAGTGGATACACAACCTCGCTCGAGGCTGCGGTCGCGACGACCGCGGGCGCGCCCGCGCCGGGGGTGGCGCCGCCTAGCCGAACGTCCGATGACCAGGCGCCGCCAGCGAGCCGTCGCGCCAAGATGCTGGCACAGGCACCGTCGATACTCGTCCCGTCCGAGCAGGACCCGTTGCCGACGCGTGCATCGATCCAGGCCAGATAGGCAATTCCGCCCCCAATTCCCACGCTGGGCCACGCCGCGCCCGCCGCGGTGTCGCCGACGACGAGGGGACCATCGGCAGTCCACGTGCGCCCGCGATCAAACGACTCGCGGTAATGCAGATCCCACGCTCCGGGCGACTGGCCGCGCAGTTCCATCCAAGCCACCGCCACCCGGTCGCCCTCAATCGCCGTCGCGCTCTGGCCGGCCGAGGCGCTGGTCGATAACCTGAAGGGCGCGCGCCACGCGCTGCCGGCGTCGTCGCTGACCCAGGCCCAGAGGTCGCCCACCTGACGCGTGCCCTGCCAGTCACGAACCTCACGGAGTCCTCGGTGTGCCGTCAACACCACCGCGGAGCCGTCGCATGCGAGGGCATGGCCAGACAGAATGGCGCCATCCCCGAGCAACTGCCAATCGGTCCAGGCGTCGCCACTGGACGATGAGCGTCGGTAGTAGAGAGCGGAATTGCCGTGTGCCACATGCACGTCGTCGCCACAGGCCGCCACGGTCGCCTTCGTCACGCCGCTGGCCGCGAGCAGCCGCCGCCCTCCCCAAGACGGCTGGCCTGACTGGCTCGGCGCGCAGTCCTCGTCAATGAGGCCATCGCCGTCGTTGTCGATACCGTCACCGCAGATCTCAACCGCCGGCGCGGGGTCGGGCAGTACGGCGTTGGTGATCTCGTAGACGTGCACGGTGGGCGTCGCGCCTGCCGTGTCGGCGGTGACATAGAGCCGCCGCGTCGCCGGGTCGTAGGTGGCGCCGCGAATCGTGGCGCTGCCCGCGTTGTCCATGTCGGTCAGGGTCCACGTCGCATACGGACGCACGTCCCACGGCTGCTGGGCGCCCTGCTTCACCGCCAGCAGGTCGACGGCGTCATACGCCCACACCTGATGCCGATACGGGTACCCATGCCCGCCCTTGTCGCTGTTGGTCGGGTCGTAGCACCAGACGTCACCGGCCGGATTCGGCTTCCGATGCAGCGACGGATCGGACGTGCCGGCGCCGTAGCAGAACGCGCCGCCCTGGCGGCCCACAAACAGCACGGACCGTGTGCCCGCCGGAAACGCCACGCCGCCCATCTTCGTCGAGCCGTTGTAGAGCGGCCCCGGACCTTCATACGTGCCAATCGTCTGATGCGCCTCGGGATGGCCCACCAGCATCGTGGCTGGCACGGGCGATCGAGTACCGATGTCTGCCGGGTCGAACACGCTTACCGAAGGCCCGTAGCTCGACCGCGAGATGATCGCAATGCAGCACTGGCCCGTCAGCGCCGGGCCTCCAAGCAGCGTGCGCCACTCGGTCGGAACGACGCCCATGTAGCCCGCCACCAGCCCCGGCTGTTCGGTGCCCACCTTGTAGGGGCCGGATGCCGTGGCAATCGCGGCACCCGCGAAGTGACTGGTCGTCGCCGTGCCGCCGCCGTCGTAGTACGCAAACCCCGACAGAATCAGGCGGCCGTTCCACGCCAGCACGCCGCCAAGCAGCTTGGCGTTGGGATCGTTCGGGTTGATGGCATTCAGGTTCGGGACGCCCCGGCACGGCTCGAGTTGGGTAGCGACATCGCCGATGGCGGGAATCCGCACCCGCACCACGGCGGCGCCATAGACGCAGCCGTAGTACAGCGACGTGCCGTCTGCGCCCATGCTGAGTGCGGTGCCGCCGTAGGTCAGGAGTGTGCCGTTGCCGTCGTCGTTCGGCAGCGTGAACTGCCCCTGGTACTGCAGATTGCCCGGCTGGACCCTAGGCAGCGTCGTCTGCGCTGCGACGGTCGATGCGGACAGACACAGCACCGCCAGGACTGCGATCCGCGTCATCGTTCCCTCGCCCCTTCAGGAATGACCGGCAGCTGTGCAACGGCCACCTTCGTGTTCCCGCCCGGGATTGCAGAAAGGACGCCGCCGAATGCGAGGAGCGCGTTCCCCGGCGGGCCGGACAAAGACGCGCCGACACGCACCTCGTAAACGTGCACCGTCGGGCTACCGCCTTCGGTCTCCTGGGTCATGTACCACCGGCGCGTCTGCGGGTCGTAGGCGGCGCCGCGCATCGATGCCGTGCCGACGCCTCCGCTCATCTCGGTGAGCGTCCAGGTCGTGTACGGACGCACGTCCCAGGGCGACTTCTTCTTCTGCCGTACCGCCAGCAGGTCGACGGCGTCATATGCCCACACCTGATGCCGATACGGGAACCCGTGTCCTCCCTTGTCACTGTTGGTCTCATCGTAGCAATAGGCCACCGCGCCATCGGTATCGGGCACGGGCTTGCCGTGGAGCGAAGGCGTCGACGTGCCCTCGCCGTAGCAGAACGCGCCGCCCTGGCGGCCCACAAACAGCACGGACCGTGTGCCCGCCGGAAACGCGACGCCGCCCATCTTCGTCGAGCCGTTGTAGAGCGGCCCCGGACCTTCATACGTGCCAACCGTCTGATGCGCCTCGGGATAGCCCACCAGCATCGTGGCTGGCACGGGCGATCGAGTACCGATGTCTGCCGGGTCGAACACGCTCACCGAAGGCCCGTAGCTCGACCGCGAGATGATCGCAATGCAGCACTGGCCCGTCAGCGCCGGCCCTCCAAGCAGCGTGCGCCACTCGGTCGGAACGACGCCCATGTAGCCCGCCACCAACCCCGGCTGCTCGGTGCCCACCTTGTAGGGCCCTGACGCCGTGGCAATCGCCGCGCCCACGAAGTGACTGGTCGTCGCCGTGCCGCCACCGTCGTAGTACGCAAACCCCGACAGAATCAGGCGGCCGTTCCACGCCAGCACGCCGCCAAGCAGCTTGGCGTTGGGATCGTTGGGGTTGATGGCATTCAGGTTCGGGACCCCCCGGCACGGCTCGAGCACCGTACCGACTCCGCCCACGCTCGGAATGCTGACGCGCGCGACCCTCGTACCGTAGAGGCAACCGAAATACAACGACACGCCATCGGCACCCATGCTCAGCGCCGTGCCGCCCCAGGTCAGCAGCGTGCCGTCACCGTCCTTGTTCGGAAGCGTAAACTGCCCCAGGTAGCGAAGATCGCCGCCTTGCAGCAGCGGCATCTGCTGGGGGGGCAGCGACGCCGGCGGCGGCGCTTGGCCTGTGTACACGCCGCTTGCCAACAGCCACCCAGCCGAAACACCCACAATGAGAGCGCTAGTCCGTGGTGTCAGGTACATATGCGCCCCTCTGGCTTCTCATTATCGCCCGGCCGGGGCCGCTGCGACAGTGCTCGCCAGCGCTCCTGCGAAGTTCGATGGACGTTTCTGCAGGCAACTTGCGCCGGGCCAGTACAGCCGTGCCGAAAATCCCGCGCAGCGGGGCCGTCTAAGGAGCCGTTGCCCCTAGCTCAAGTGCAGCCCGGAGCCGAAACATGAGGGGATGGGACTGGGTGATCGGCCACTCGTGACGCTTCGGCTGCCGTTTCGTCTTGGCTTCGCCGGTGGACGCACGTCAGTGGCGACGCCGGTGGCCACCCCACAATCGGGAGATGACATCGACGTGCTGGTGCGCTCCGATGCCGTCGTCCAGACCGCCCGCCTTGAACCCCGGCCCGCGACGTCACCTGAAGCCGGCCCGCCGGCCACCGTCAGCGCCCCGGCCGCAGACGTCGCACGCGCCGTGCCAGCATCCTCGGCCGAGACCGCCGACGCGTCGGCCACGCTGGTGTGGCTCGCCTATACTTCGTCGCTCGCCGCCCGTGCCGCGACGCTCGAAGACGCGGCCTTCGCGGCACTCGAAGGCCGGCTCGACGCCGCGCCCCGTCGACGGGCCGCTCGCGACACCTACAAACTGGCCACGTCGCTCTGGCTCGTGGAAGCCCGCGACGCGGCCCGCCAGGCCTGGGAAGCCGCGGGCCTGCTCGACGCTGGAACGCTGCTTGGCACGGCCAACGCGCTTCGCCTCTCACAGATCGTCGAGAGCCTGCACCACGCCCTGCGATCGTTGCCGCCGCCCGAAGCGCTGTCACCTGCGGGCCGTTCCGCCGCGCCGCTCCTAATCGTCGTCGATGACGACGACACGCTCGCGCGCGAACTGCCCATTGAGGCGGCCGTGCGGGGGTGGCGCGCCAAGGTGCTGCGCCATCTCCATGAGCCCCTCGGCGAGCCCGCGTCGGTCATCGTCCTCGGCCATGACCTGGTCGGTGAGACCGACGCGGTCGCCCGCAACCGCCTGCTGGCCGCGCATCCGAACGCGCCGGTCGCCACGCTTGCCTCAGGACCCTCGGTGCTGGAGCGCTCCGGAGCACACGCCATCCGGGCCACGCGCACACTCTGCAAGCCGATCGCGCCGGCGGCGCTCGTCGACGAGGCCATCGACATGCTGCGCCGGCAACAGGCCTCGGCGCCCGTGATCCTGGTGGGCATTGCTGACGCGGCACTCCGCGCGACGACGCTGGACGTGCTGGCCGGCGCGGGCGCGTTCGTCGAGGTCCACGACAGCACCGAAAGCGTCTGGAACGCGGCGACGCAGTCGCGCCCGGAGTTGTGCGTGCTCGACGAAGCCCTGGCGGGCGGCAGCGCCCTGCACGTGCCGCGCGCAATGCGCCGTGACTGGGATGTCGCGCCCATGAGCGTCGTGCTGCTCACAGCGAACGCCGACGCTGCAACCGCAGCGCGGGCCGCTGACGCGGGAGTAGACGACTGCGTGCCGATCGCCGCCGTGAGTGGCTCGCTGTCAGCGGTCGTGCGCAACCGCCTCGATCGCGGGCGCACGCAGCGGCTCGCGGCCGACCTCGACCCCTCCACGCGCCTACCCTATCTGCGGTCTGCCATGTCGATGGTGGAACGCATGGTCAGCATCGCCCGCCGCTACAACCATGCGCTCTCAATCGTGGTCACCGAAGTGGATGGACTCGCCGCGCTGCACGCGGCGGGCGACGGAGAATCGGCCGCGCGTCTGTCGGCCTTGCTCGGACGCCGGCTGGGCCGGGCCTTTCGCTCCGAAGACCTGGTGACGCACGGCGCCCCTGGACGATTCGTGGTCGCCGCCTTCGGGATGAAGGCCGACGACGGCGTGCAACGAATGGCCGAACTACTCGAGGGCTTCCGCGACCAGTCCGTCGAGGCGGCCGACAAGTCCACGGTCGCCGCGTCGTTCAGCGCAGGGATCGCGCAGATCCGCGTGGACGGCGCCGATGCGAATGCGCTCATCAGAGCCGCCGAAGGCGCGCTCTCGACCGCACAGGTTCACGGCGGCAATCGCGTGGAGGCGGTCACGCGCGGCGAAACCTCGCGCATCGACTGGACGGCCGACGCCATCGTGATCGACGCCGACGCGCCGTTTGCGGCACTGGTCGAACACGCCCTCGAGACGCGTGGCCACCGCGTGCGCACGATCGGCGACGGCCGCGAAGCCCTCGATCTGCTCACCCACCCGGACACGCCGATTCGCGCCCGGCTGATCGTGCTGGAACTGGGGCTGCCCGGCCTCGATGGCCTTTCGCTCCTCGGTCAGCTCGCCGTCGCTGGCGTCCTTAGGACCACCAAGGCGGTCGTCGTGACGACGCGCTCGGTCGAAGCCGAGATGATCAAGGCAATGGAGCTCGGCGCCGTCGACTACATCACCAAGCCCGTCAGCCTGCCCGTGCTGATGCGCCGGCTGCGCTCCGCGCTGGCGGGGTCGCCCAGTGTCTCCTGACGCGCTCGTCCGGATGGTGCTCTTCGCCGAGTTCATGGCACTGGCCACCTGCGTGGGGTTGCTCGTGGCGCATGCCTGGTGGTGGTGGTGGTACGAGCGGTGGAGCGCGGGCCGGCTCGACGCCGTGCGCACGGCCCTTCGCGAGGCGTTGGCCGAAGGCGAGCGACATCTCCGATTCACTCGAGACTTCGTCCGGTTGCCGATGCGCCTGCAGATCTACCTGCTCGGCGAGCTGGCACCGCATTTGACCGGCGCGGAGCGCCAGGCCCTGCGCCAGCTTGCGGAGCAGGCCGGCCTGCTCCGCAAGGCCGAGCAGCTGTGTCGCAGCTGGTTCTGGTCGCGCCGCCTGTTCGGCGCCAAACTGTGCGCGCTGGTCGGCCACCCGGCCTCGGTCGTCCTTCCGCTCCTGGCCGACCGCAACGCCAGCGTGCGCGCGCAGGCCGTGGAGTGGGCCATCCACCGGCCTGAGCCCGCCGTCGTCGAGCTGCTGATGCAGATGCTGGGCGACCGCGACGGCCGGTGCCGCTTTGCCGCGCAAGACACGCTCGTCCGCCTCGGTCACGACGCCATCGTGCCGCTCATCGCCTTCATCGCGACCACCGACCACGCGGGCTTGCTTGGCGCCCTCGAGGTCGCGCTCACGATGGCCGATGCCCGCCTGCTCGTGCCGGCCCGCACCCTCGCGGCCTCGCCCCATGCCGACGTGCGCTCGCGCGCTGTGCTCCTGCTCGGCGCGCTCGGCAGCGCTGATGGCGTGGCCCTCGTGGCGCGCGCGCTCGGCGACGCCGAACCCGCCGTGCGGCAGGCGGCGCTGCGAGCGCTCGCGAGCCTCGGCCACTGGCCCGCCGCGGCGCGGGTGGCCGCGTTGCTGCACGATCCGGCCTGGGATGTCCGACGGCAGGCCGCACTCTGCCTGCGTGCCTTTGGCGCGCCGGGCCTGATCTACCTGCGCCGGCTGCGCGACTCGGACGATCAGGTGGCGTCGGCCGTCGCGCGCTACGCGCTCGACCTCGCAGCGGCGGGAGCGTCGACATGATGTGGTACCTCGCCGTGGCGGTCGAGGCTGTCATGGGACCGGTGGAAGCGGCCGTGCTCGTGTACTTCTGCCTCATCAACGTCTGCTACACGGGCCTGCTGGTGGCCGCGGTATTCGAGATGCGACGCATGCGCAACGAGGCCATCGGGATCAACGACCACATCGTGGTCGGGTCACGGCTCGCGCCGACCATCAGCATCCTGGCCCCGGCGTACAACGAGGAGGCCACCATTACCGCCAGCGTGCAGTCGCTGCTCACGCTCGACTATCCGAATCTGGAGGTCGTGGTGGTTGCCGACGGCTGCAAGGACTCCACCGTGGCCGTGCTGACGCAGGAGTTCGCTCTGGTCGAGGTCTACCGGGCGTATTCGGCGCGGGTTCACACGAAAGGCGTCGTCGCGCTCTACCGCTCGGCGCGCCACGCCAATCTGGTCGTCGTCGATAAACTGAACGGCGGCAAGGCTGACGCGCTCAACGTGGGCTTGAACCTGGCGAGCGGCGACCTCGTGTGCGCGATTGACGCCGACACGCTCATCGAGCGGGGCGCGCTCGTGCGTCTCGTGCGGCCGATGATGATCGACCCGAACGTGGTGGCCACCGGCGGCACCATCCGGCCGGTGAACGCCGTCGAGACCAAAAACGGCCGTGTGCTCGACGTCACGGTGCCGCGCTCGTTGCTGGCGGGTGTGCAGGTGGTCGAGTACCTGCGCGCGTTCCTGCTGGGACGCCTCGGCCTCAACCGTCTGGGCGGCAACCTCATCATCTCCGGGGCGTTCGGGCTGTTCCGCCGCGAGCCGATGATCGCGTCCGGCGGCTGGCTGCACGACACGGTCGGCGAGGACATGGAACTCGTGGTGCGACTGCGACGGCTCGGCTACGAGCGCGGCACGGCCAGCAAAGTCGTATTCGTACCCGATCCTACGGCCTGGACGGAAGTGCCGGAGTCGTGGGGGGTGCTTGGCCGCCAGCGTGACCGCTGGCACCGCGGTCTCACCGACACGCTGTGGCGGCATCGGCGCCTGATCGGCAATCCGACGTACGGCGCGATGGGTCTGGTCGTGTTTCCCTACTTCGTGCTGGTGGAGCTGCTGGCGCCGATTGTGGAGGCCTTGGGCCTCGTCATTCTGGCGGCCTCGCTTGCCGTGGGTCTCATCGACCGCACGTTCGCGCTCCTGTTCTTCGCCTTGGCGATTGGCATCGGCCTGATTCTGAGCGTGGCGACGCTGCTGCTCGACCAGACGGCGTTCTTGCGCTATCGACGGCCTGGCGATCTGGCGTGGCTCGTCTGGTGGAGCATTGCCGAGAACCTCGGCTTCCGGCAGATGACGGTCTACTGGCGGCTACGCGGGCTCGTGAAGTACATGCGTGGCCGCTCCGATTGGGGCGCCATGACGCGCAAAGGCTTCGCCACCAAGACGCCCGCCCCCGCCCCGACGCCGCCCCGCACCAGCTGACCAGCGCCGCACGCGCGGCGCGACTCAGAACAGCAACGCGCCTTCGTCGCGCAGCCAGCGTCGCGCGTCGACGTGGCGTGGACAGGCGGCCGCCACCAGGCGCCAGAAACGCGCGGAGTGATTCAGCTCGCGGCGGTGCATCAACTCGTGCAACAGCACGTACTCTCGCACGAACGGCGGCGTCTGCACGAGGCGCCAGTTGAGCGAGATCGTGCCGCGCCTGGAGCACGACCCCCAGCGTGAGCGCTGGTCGCGAATCACAATCCGCGTCACGTCGATGGCGTGACGCTCGGCCAACGCGGACAACTCGACCGGCAAGTGCGTGACGGCCCGCCCCCGCAGCCAGGCGCGCACGGCGCCACCGGGATCACCGCCCGGCGCCACGCACGCCTCCACGACATGTGCGCCGAGGGCCATGCGGCCTTCACCGAGATCGGTCACATGGTGCGGCACGCCGTCGACGAGAACGGCGCCGGCGGCGCCCCACGGCAGCACCGGGCGGGCCGACCGTGCAGCCCGCTGCCGTGCGACCCAGGCCTCCTGCGATTCGGCGAACTGCCTGGCCTCCCGCCGGCTGCCCCACCACGGCACCGTCACCCGCAACGTCCCGTCGTCCATCACGCGCAGGATGTAGCGACGGGCGCCGCGCCGGCGGACGAACTCGATCTCGGGCGGCGCGTGCGGCAGGGGCCCCTGAGCACCCGGCAACGAGGGCCGGTTCGAGGGCTGCGACACCGGAGTGGTGGCGGCCTCGAGCAGGGACGAAGCGGGTATCAGAGGCAGGGCAAGCTGCATGGACGCGTCAGGGGCGCGCCACGTGCGTGTAGCCCAGCATGAGCAGGTGGGCGTTCACGCCGGGATTGCGCCGCAATCGGTTGCCATTCGAGATGTGGTGCAGGCGATACCCGGCCACCAGGCCGCCGGAGCGTCCGCCGAGCAGGCGAAACCCGAGGCCCGCGTGGGTCATGAAGTTACTGCCGGTGGTACCGGCTGGAATTGGCGCGGTGGTCCAGAGCGCGCCACCGCCCACCTCGGCAAAAGCGTGGACGCCATGGCGCGGTGCCAGATTCCATCGCCACTGCAACGGCGACAGGCCCATGCCGCGAGCGCGGCCCGACGACCACTCCACGACAAGCGGCGACACCTCCACGGCCCATTCGAACCGCCCGCGGGCGAATGCCGGGCCGCGCAGGTCAGTCAGCACGCGGCCCCAGGACCAGGTCGGCATCGCATAGCGTTCGCCGCCGGCGGATTGCAGCAGGCCAACGCCGCGCGCGGCGCTGGCCGTGATCGCCCACTCGGTGGCGCCCCGCGTCACGACGTCCTGCCCCGCCGCGGCACCTGGCACTGCCAACCCGAGCGCGAGCACCAGGATGAGCCCGCGGTACAATCGCGTGGTGACTTCGTTCAGAGCGCTGGCCTCAGACGGCGACCTCGATACCCTGCTGGCGGCGTCCCATGTCGAGCCCGTCATTCTCTTCAAGCATAGCGAAACCTGCGGCGTGAGCCTCATGGTGCGCGACGATCTCGAGGGAAGCGCTGTGCCAGCGACCTTGCACCAGCTCGTGGTGCAGCGGCACCGTGCCCTGTCGACCCGCATCGCGTCTCGGCTCGGCGTGCGGCACGAATCGCCCCAGGTGCTCGTGGTCGCGCGCGGCGCCGTGACCTGGCACAGCTCGCACCACGGCGTCACCGCCGCACGAATCACCGCGGCGTGGCGGCACGCGGTCGACGCGCTCACGACGCCGGCCGCCGCGGCGCGTTGACCGCGGCCACGCTGGCCACCATCCGGCCGTCGACCTCCCCTTCACGCTGCCGAATGACGTCGAGCGGGGCCACCAACCGCGGCAGCTCACCTGGTGCCAGCAGATAGTCGGGATTGGTCGGCTTTCCCCGCGCGGCCTGCGCGGTGGTGAAGGTCTCGTAAAGCAGCACGCCCGAAGGCGCGACCGCACGCACGATGGCCGGCATCAATGGCCGATGCAGGTAGTGCGTCACGATCACGAGGTCGTACTGTGCCTCGCCCAGATTCACGTCACCACGCTCGAGGTCGCAGACCTGCGTGTCGATCGACAGGCCGAGCCGCGCGGCCAGCTGTGCCAGCCTCGACATGCGCGCCGGATCGCGGTCGATGGCGGTGACGGCGACGTCGGCGCCCGCCATCAACAGCGCATGCCGGCCCCGCCCTGCCGCCACGTCGAGTCCGCGCATGCCAGGTCGCACCAGATCGCCGTTATCGAGGATCCACGCCGCCGGGCCGTCGACGGCCGACGCGCCAAACACCCGCGCACCGCGCCAGGCCGCCATCCCTCCGGCCAGGTCGTAGACCAGGCCCCAGCCCGCGGCTGCCAGAAGGCTGGCCGCATGTGCGCTGCGCACGCCGTGCTCGCAGTACACGAGCACGGGCCGGCCATCGTCGGGCAGGACGGCTGGCGCCGAGATCATCAAGTGCACGGGCAGCAGCCGCGAATCCGGCAGATGCCCGAGCTGCGCGTGCTCGTCGAGTGTTCGGACGTCGACCACGGTCAGCCCGCCAGCCGCAAGCAGGGCCGCGGCCTCGTCGCCGTGGACGCGCCGCACGCCGCCGCCCGGCGCGCCCTGCACGGTCAACCGATCCGCTCCGAAAAGGTGACGAGGTGCCGGGCGAGGTCCATCACGGCGAACTCGCGAGGGTGGTCTGACCGCATGCGCAGGGACATCCCCACCTGGACCGGCGACACCAGCGCATCAGGCCGCATGGCGCCGCGGCTGGGTCGGGCGGTGGTGGCAGACATGAGAGGCTGGTGGCACGCGCCGAGCAACGGCCGGGTTGACGTGCACGGAACAGGACCGGCGGGGAGCCCGGGTAGTTTACCTCAGCGGCTGCAACACCGGCCACTCTGGCGGCCGCCATTTGACAGCTACGGCTGGTATGCTGGGGTCATGGCTCGGGGCTGGGAAAGCAAGGCCGTGGAATCGCAGCAGGCCGACTCTGGCGCCAGGGTTGCCCCGGGGCCACTGGCCTCGCCCGCGGAACTGGACCGGCGGCACAAGGCCGAGTCGACGGCACTGGCGCTGGCCGAAACCACAACTCAGCTGCAGGCCGCGTGCCGGCCTCTACACCGTGACATGCTGCGGCAGCGGAAGGCGGCGCTCGAAGAGATCCTGGCGGCGCTATCGGCTCCGCCCGGCAACGCCCGGCCGTGACGCCCACATTGCAGACGCCCGGTCTTCCTGCTATGCTCCCTCAGCCGAGAACAGCTCTGCGATCTTGATGGCTCCCCGCGTCCCGACTCACCTGACGCAATCCCTGCGCACACACCCGTCGCCCCAACCCCACATGCGCGTGGAGACATCGATCCGTCGTCAACCCATGAGCCCCCGCTCGGACTTCCCAGAGTAACCAGCCGTGCCAGCCGTTCGACTGTTCATCGGAAATCTGCCCTACAACGCCACTGAAGACGACATCCGCTCGCACTTTGCGTCGGTGGGCCTGCCCACGCAGATCGTGCGACCGCTCGATCGCGAAACCGGCCGTGCCCGGGGTTTCGCGTTTGTCGAGTACGCCGAACGCGCCATGGCTGAAGAAGCCGTCAAGCGGTTCGACGGACAGCTCTTCCTTGGTCGCCCCCTCGCCGTCAGTGAAGCCCGCGCCCGCGACGATCGCAGCCCGATGCCGCCACGTCCAGGCGGATTCAGCGGGCCCCGACCCGGCGGCCCAGGAATGGGCGCGCCCCGTCCCGGCGGGTTCTCCTCGGGGTCAACCGGCGGCGGCTATGCCCCGCGGCCCGGCGGGTTCCGGCCTCAGCCCGGTGATCCGCCGCTCACCGAAGCAGCCATCGCGCGCTCGCGCAACTTCGGCCCGCCCGCGCCGCCGAAAGGCAAGAAGGGCCCGAAGCCTGGCTTTGCCCAGAAAGAACGCGGCCCGAAGGGGCCGATTCCGACCAAGTTCACGGGTCGGGTCTACGGCCTCGACGACGAAGCTGTGGCCGCCGGGACGGACGACGACTTGCCGGACTTCATGAAGGCCGAAGCGGCCGAAGCGGCCGATGCCGCAGCCGACGCGGCCGAGGGCAAGGACCGGGACAAGGACCAGGACTGAGCCGTGGGGCCCCAGGTGGTGGTCGCCGCGTTCGTCCTCGAGTTCCAGAAGACCAAGCGCCTGGCCGACCGCGCGACCGTGCAGTTGCTCGACGAGCAGCTGCACGTGCGGCTCGACGCCGAGGCAAACAGCGTGGCCATGGTGATGCAGCACCTGGCCGGCAATATGCGATCGCGCTGGACCGACTTCCTCACGACCGACGGCGAGAAGCCCTGGCGGAACCGCGACGCCGAGTTCGACCCCCCGGCACTCGCGCGCGAGCAGCTGCTCGCCTCGTGGGAAGAGGGCTGGGCCACGCTGTTCAGCGCGCTCAACGGACTCACCGACGACGACCTTCGACGTGAGGTCACCATCCGCGGCGAGGCGCAGACCGTGCTGGCCGCACTCACGCGGCAACTCAGTCACTACGCCGGCCACGTGTACCAGATTGTGCTGCTGGCCAAGCACGTGCGAGGCTCCGCCTGGACCACGCTGTCGATTGCGCGCGGGCAATCCTCGGCCTACACCGCCGCGCTGCGCACGTCGACCACCTCCTGACCGCGGGTTCCGCGGACCTGACGGCGGCCTCGCAGGGTATGATTCCCGGGATGGACACCTCGAGTCCAACCGTGCTGTGGCGGCTGTGGAGCCCTGCGGGCGAACACGCCCGGGCCGTGATCATTCCGGGCGATCCGCGGAGCACGCTCACCGTGTTCGTCAACGACGTCATGGACCGTGCGGAGAACTTCGAGGGACTGGACGTGGCGCTCTTTCGCGCCGACGACATCAAGATCTCGCTGCTCGGCGACGGCTGGCGGGAAGAGAACTAGGGGCCGCGCGATGATTCAGCTCACCGGACGGCACCGCACGGTGCCGGTCAAGGTCGGACCCGTCACGGTGGGCGGCGGCGCGCCGGTCGTGGTGCAGTCGATGACCATGACCGACACGGCCGACGCGGCCGGCACGGCGCAGCAGTGCCTCGAGCTCTGGGAGGCCGGATCAGAGATGGTGCGCGTCACCGTCAATGTGCCCGCCGCCGCCGCCGCCGTGCCCGAAATCAAGCAGCGCATGCGGGATGCCGGCTGCACGGCGCCGCTCATCGGCGACTTCCACTACAACGGCCACCTGCTGCTCACGAGACATCCCGACTGCGCGGCAGCCCTCGACAAGTACCGCATCAACCCCGGCAACGTCGGCACCGGCGCGCGACGCGACGAGCAATTCGCGACGATCTGCGAGGTGGCGGCAAGTCACGGCAAACCCGTACGCATCGGGGTCAACGGCGGCTCGCTCAACCAAGAGCTGGTCATGGCCAAGATGCAGGAGAACACCGACCGCGCGCTCGGCCTGACCTCTGACGACATCGTCAACGAGTGCATGGTGCTCTCGGCGCTGCAGTCCACGGAACTCGCGCTCGAGAGCGGGCTGACCGTCAACCAGATCATCATCTCGTGCAAGGTCTCGCGGCCGACACATCTCATCCAGGTGTATCGCGCCCTCGCAAAGCGGACGACGCAGCCCTTGCACCTTGGCCTGACCGAAGCCGGTATGGGCATCAAGGGACTGACGTGGTCGGCGGCCGCGCTTGGGGCCTTGCTCAACGAGGGCATTGGCGACACGATTCGCGTGTCGCTCACGCCGCGGCCAGGGGGCGATCGACGGGATGAGGTCTACGCCGCCTGCGAGATCCTGCAGGCGATGGGACTGCGTACGTTTGCGCCGAGCGTGACGGCCTGCCCAGGCTGTGGACGTACGACAAGTTCGACCTTCCAGGAGCTGGCCGAACGCGTGCAGGCCTACATCCGCGAGCGCATGCCCGAATGGAAGGCGACCCGCGACGGCGTCGAGACGCTGACGCTGGCGGTCATGGGGTGCGTGGTGAACGGGCCCGGCGAATCGAAGGCCGCCAACATCGGCATCTCTCTGCCCGGGACGGGCGAGGCGCCGACGTGTCCGGTCTTCATCGACGGGCAGCACCACTCGACCTTGCGCGGCGGCTACGACGAGCTCGCCGCGGCGTTTCAGGCGCTCGTGGACGACTACGTGGCGACGAAGTACCCGCGCAAGACCGCCGCGGCCACGCCGCCGCGCTAGACGCCGTGGCCGTAGCCGCGGTCGTCGTTCAGGTCGGGTCCCGGCACATCCGTGTCGTCGCTTGGCGCGAAGCCGTCGGCCTGGTCAGCCGAGAGGTCTCCCCACGACGTCGCCCGTGTCCGACAGGTGAAGGGCGGGCATACGGGCGCGGGAACGACGGTGCGAAGGTCGTGGGACATTGGTGAGTGACGTTCAACCGCTCAATAGGCCCTCAACCAAGCGACCGTGAGCGGCTGACCAACGTATCGGTCACCGAGGCAGACGCCTGCAGATCCCGAGGGCACCACCGGACCGACGAAGTCGAGCCTGGGGTCGCTACAATGCGGCTGGAGCGTGGACCGGGTGTAGGAACGGCCTCCTTCCCCACTGCGCGAGGCCTTCACCATGCACCTTCGATGGACCATCGCTGCCGGCGTTGTCTCTGCGGCCCTGTTTGCCACGGGTGCGGCTCGCCCGTTCGCACAGACCAGGTTCGACGTGCTCATTCGCGGCGGACTCGTCGTGGACGGCACGGGCAGGCCCGCGCGGCGGGCGGATGTCGGGATCACCGGCGACCGCATCCGTGCGCTGGGCGACCTCTCCGCCTCGACGGCAGTGTCGGTGGTCGACGCCAGGGGTCGCTACGTCACGCCAGGATTCATCGACGTCCATTCGCATGCCGGCCCCGGGTTGGCCACCGCGGCCCTGAAGCAGGGACGGCCCGTGCTGGCCCAGGGCATCACCACCGTGCTCGTGAATCCAGACGGCGGTGGTCCGGTCGACCTGGCCGCGCAGCGGGCCGGCTACGTGCGCGACGGCATTGGTCTCAACGTCGGCCTCATGGTGCCGCACGGCTCGGTACGGAATGCCGTGCTCGGCATGTCAGACCGTGACCCGACCCCGGCCGATCAAGCGAGGATGAACGCGCTCGTGCGCGAGGGCATGCGTGCCGGAGCGTTTGGGCTTTCGAGCGGGCTGTACTACGCGCCGGGCAGCTACTCGAAAACCGCTGAGGTCATCGCCATGGCGAAGGAGGCCGCGAGGGCCGGCGGAAGCTACACGAGCCACATCCGCGATGAAGCGGACTACGGCGTCGGCGTGGTGGCCGCGGTCGACGAGGTGATCGAGATCGCGGAGAAGGCGGGGCTCATCGGCGTGGTCACCCACATGAAGGCGCTCGGTCCTTCGAGCTGGGGACTGTCGAAGACGATGGTGGCGCATATCGAGGCGGCGCGCGCGCGCGGCGTGAGGGTGTTTGCGGATCAGTACCCCTACGACGCCAGTGGCACCGGCATCGTCGGCGCGCTGATGCCGCGCTGGGCACAGGTGGGCGGACGCGACGTGATGCTGCGGCGCGTGACGGGCGAGCTGCGCGGCAAGGTCCGCGACGAGGTGAAGGCGAATCTTGCCCGACGCGGCGGTGCCGATACGTTCCTGATCTCGGAATACGATCCGGACACGTCGATTGAGGGCAAGCGACTCTCGGATCTGGCACAGGCCGCCGGCCTCGACCCCGAGGAGTACGCGCTGACGCTCCTCGAAAAAGGCGACGCGGGGCTCGTGTCGTTCAACATGGCGGAAGACGACATCGCGCTCATCATGCGGCAGCCGTGGACCATGACCTGCACCGACGGCGGCCTGCAGCCGGCGACCGAAGGCAAACCGCATCCGCGGTCCTATGGCGCATTCCCGCGCAAACTCGAACGCTATGTACGCGAGCGCGGCGTCGTCGATCTGCCCTTCGCGATCCGCTCGATGACGGCCCTGGCCGCCGAGGTCTTCGGCCTGAAGGACCGGGGCACGATCACGGAGGGCGCGTTTGCCGACCTGCTCGTGTTCGATCTCGCGAAGGTCAAGGAGACGGCGACCTATGAGAACCCGCACCAGATCGCCGAAGGGTTCGAGACCATTGTCGTGAACGGCAAAGTCGTCCGGGCCCGCAGTCAGTTCGCCGGCCTGCTGCCCGGTCGCGTGCTGCGCCTGGAGCGATAGATCGTCGGGTCACAACATCGATTGCCGGATCAGACGATCGTGAGATCAGATCGACCGATCACCAGATCACCCTCTCACGTCCTGCCTCCGGTGATCAACCGGACGCCGCGCTGACGCGTCACGTAGGCCACGAGCCACTGCACCAGGACCACGATCCGGTTCTTGAAGCCGACCAGGAACACGAGGTGCAGGTACAGCCAGGCGAGCCAGGCGGGATAGCCGGTGAGCCGGATCCAGCCAAGGTCGGCAATCGCCCGCGCGCGGCCGATGGT